>JBDUEM010000082.1:0-27266 GCA_040002435.1 Bryobacteraceae bacterium | reverse complement strand
TTGGTCAGGAAGTTGCCGCGGAACAGATTGAACTGCACGCCGGTCTTGAACAGGTGCCGGCCGCGCTGATGCGACAGATTCGATTGCAGCGAGTAGTTGTAGCCGGGCTGATCTTTGTAGCCGACTCCGCCCACCAGCGTCTCAAAGCCATTCACGTTGACGGTGGGAAACTGCGGAAACTGCGTCGTCTTGACGAACGACTGCGGGAAGTTCAATGTGCCGATGTCGAAGCCATAAGAGAACGGGCGCTGCTGTTCCTTACCATAGGCGTATCCGACGCGTGTGTCCAGCACCGTGCTGGAGTTAATGAGGTATGTGTCGTCGATTGCGAAGCCTTTGTTCGGACGATTCACCACGTTGCGGCCGGGAGTGGCAATGCCGGGGAAATCGTAGTTGAAGTTGAAGAACGCGCTTCCGTTATTCAACCGCACGAAAGTCTGGTGCTTCTCAGTCAGCTTATGATCGAACTTCAACACCCATACATCGCGCGTTTGCGGCCACTTGCTGCTTTGCACGTAATTGTTCACCCATGGAGTCGCCGGGTTGACATTGGAGTTGTTCGGAAGCGGCCAGTAGTCCATGATCTTCTGCGCCACGGGATCCTGCAGCGAAGCCGGAACCTGGTTGCCCGGCAGCGGATCGCGCGTGGGCACGCCGTTGACGCTATGCACCGAAAACGGATTGTAGAGTGTGCCCCCAAATTCCGAGAAGTCGCCTTTACGCATCTTGACGGTCGGCACGCTCAGCGTCGGGCCCTGGCCATTTCCTTCCTTGGCGCCCTCATAGCTGAAGAAGAAAAACGTACGGTTTCGGCCATCGTAAACTTTCGGGATGAAGATGGGCCCGCCCACTGAGCCGCCATATACGTTTGCGCTGTAGGGCACAAGCTTCTGCCCGTTGCCGCGCTGGAAGAAGAGGTTGGCGTCCATGGCGGAGTTGCGCAGAAATTCATAAAGCGAACCGTGCGGGCTGTTCGAACCCGACTTAATGACGATATTGGTGAACACGCCCGCTGCACGTCCGTACTCGGCCGGCAGCGTGCCCATCAAGAGCTTCACTTCACCAACCGCTTCGGTGGAAGGCACCCAGGGCGAGAGATAGAGGCCGCGGCCGACGTTCACTGTATTCGACACGCCATCCACGGACACTTCCCCGGTGGCCGGAGGCGCACCATTGGCCGTAAATAATACGTTGGTGCCGGTGTCACTAGGCCGCGTATCTTCGCCGTAGCGGTTCCCAACCACGCCCGCCGCCGCCATATAGAGGAAGAGGCTGCTGTGGCCCTTCAGCGGCAGGTTGTCCACAATCTTCTTATTGATCACCGATCCCAATGACGACGAATCCGCCTGCACGGCCGCGATCTCGCCGGTTACCTGCACGGTGTCCGATGCTTCGCCCAGCGCCATCTGGACATCGACGCGCAGGTTATCGTTGACGCTGAGTTGGACGGAATCGCGGACGGTGGTCTTAAATCCCGCAGCCTTCAGGCTCAGCGAATAGCCGCCTGGAACCACGAAGGTGAATTGATAGTGGCCGATGGAGTCTGAGGTTTCGACGCGATCGATTCCCGTGGCCGTACTCTTCAGAGTGACGGTTGCGTCCGGCACGCCGGCGCCCGTGGGATCAGTGACTGTGCCTTGAATGGTGCCGCGGAATTCCTGAGCGGATGCGGAAAAGGTGAGCGCAAGTAGAGCTAGAAACGTAGTGAACTTTGACATGAAAGCCTCCCGATGACTGGTGTGTGAAACCTATCACATCCCCGAAGCCTGGCGCAATACGGAATGATGCCGTTGGCCCGTTTGCGCGGTATGATACAAGGCAATGAAAACCGCTATTTACCCGTCTCTGCTTGTTTGTTTCGCTGCCCTGTGCGCCCCGGCGGCCGAACCTTCCGCAAAACTTTTCGAGAATGACCAGGTAAACGTCGTCCGGGCCCTTGAACGCCCGCACGTGAAAGGGAAGTTCCACGAGCACAAAACGAACCGCGTCATGATCTATCTGCAGGCCGGCAGCCAGAAGTTTGAATACCAGGACGGCCGGAAACCCGAGAATGTCGATTACAAAGCAGGGCAAGTGAAATGGAGTGTGGCGGACGGCATGCACGCGCCCGAGGTCACCACCGATGTGCCCTTCAACATCGTCGAAGTTGAGTTACGAAAGAACGCGAAGGGACCGAAAGTCACGGGCGCCAAAGACGTGTTGAAGGTGGATCCGAAGCATTACAAGCTGGAGTTCGAAAACGATCAGGTCCGTGTGATGCGCGTGAAAGTGGGTCCGCATGAATCGATTCCCATGCATGAACATTTTCTGAACCGCGTATCGGTTTTGCTCACCGACCAAAATGTCCGCAGCACGGATTCCGACGGCAAGGTAGAGACGGTGGTCCACAAGGCAGGCGAGGCCTCCTGGGGCGCAGCTAAAACGCACAAAGAAGAAAATCTCAACGACAAGCCGCTTGAGATCATCATCGTCGAAGTGAAGGGCTGAGTGCTGGGGGCCAAGAAGGGCCACGACATCGAGCGCAGGCCCTTTCCGAATATCTCGGGAGATCCCGCCAAGCTCGCCTCTGAACTGGAAGATGTTTTTCAGTATGTTTCGGCGGCCGGGGAATCCACTATCGAATGGTATCGGGCCAGAAGGCGCCCCAAGAGGCTCTACGGCTGGATGCTTCGCGCGGGCGCCATCGTCGCGACCGCGATAGCCGGCATCATTCCCATTCTCTCCGAGATCACCACCAGGGATGGGCGAGTTGGGATTCCCGCCGGCTGGTCGGCTGTGGCGCTAGGTCTGGCAGGACTTTTTCTCGCCTTCGATAAGTTCGGCGACTACACCAGCGGCTGGATTCGCTACATGATGGCCGAACTGGAGGTTACCAGATTGCACAACGCCCTGCGCTTTGAATGGCAGACCTTTAAGGTGAGCTGCCTGGAGAGCGGATTAACTCCGGAGAAAACGGTGCAGGCACTGGCGCTCGCCAAAGGGTTTATTCAGAACGTGGATGCGGTGGTGCGGGACGAGACCGCATCCTGGTCCACCGCATTCCAGGCCGCCATCAAAGAGATGGACCAATCTTCAAGAGCGGCTGTGGACGTCAAGCGCGTGGCGGCTGTCAACATAAGAGTAGTGAACGGAGAGAGATCGGCGGGTGGTTGGTCGCTCAGCTTGAATGGCGGACTGGACCACGCCTATTTCGGTCAGAGCGCCAGCATTTCCGATCTGGTGCCGGGAACGCATACGGTTCGGGTGACGGGGCAGATTGACAATCGGGTGGTCAGCGCGGAGAAGGCGTTCGTTGCGGCAGCAGGGGCGGTGGCCGAAGTGGAGATTACGCTGGTCTAAGTCGCTTCCCCACGTTAATTCTGTCCGGGTGGTTTCGAGCCTAAACGGTTGCCCAAGACCGATGCGAAGGCCCTGACTCCGCAGGCATATGTTCAAGCAGGCAACTTCGGGTCGGCTGACCGTAGAAGTACTGTTAGCATATTTTCTCGCCGCTCAGACCACTTCCACTGGAGTGCTCGGAACGGTTACAGATTCAACCGGTGCCGTTATCCCAAGGCGGCGAGAACCCTTCTTCGAACGGAAACCGGCGAGAGGTGGCAAGCCGCCACCGACAGCTCGGGGAATTATTCGTTCCCGCTCATCGAGATTGGGAACTACAACGCCACGGCTGAAATTCAGGGCTGCAAGACCCAGGTGAAGACCGGAATCAATGTTGAACTTCAACAGAAGGCTCGTGTGAACTTCGAGCCACAGCTCGGAGCATCGTCGGAAAGAGTGGAAGTGGTGGCTCAAGCCGTCGAGCCGCGGACGGATGATGCGGCGCTCGGTATGACCATCGGACAAACGAGGGTGACGGAACTGCCAACGGCAAGCCGTAATTTCGCCAGTCTTGCTGGTACTCACGCCAGGCGTTCAGTTCAACACAAGAATGGGCATGAGTGCGCTTTCCACCGGCAGTAGTTTCTTCCCCGGTGCAACGCAGGTAAGCGCCAATCGCCAGCGCGACGTCAACCAGCGAGGTAGAAGTTTCGCGGATCTGGCCGCAGAGCGCGGCACCAGCGGGATTAACGCTGCGCTCGACTTGCTGCTCGAAGAAAAGGAAATCGTAAACATCCTGTCCTTCAACCAACGTGAAGAGAATTTGAAAATGCTCCTGACTCACCCTCTCTGCACCGTCATTAGTGATGGCTTATACGTCAAAGGCCCGCCGCCTCCACGTCTCTACGGCACGTTCCCCAACTTGCTGGGCGAAATAGTGCGCCAGCGCGGTTGGCTGTCCCTGCAGGACGCAATTCACAAAATCACCGGCAAAGCCGCTCAACGCTTCGGTCTAA
This sequence comes from Bryobacteraceae bacterium, assembly GCA_040002435.1. Taxonomy (GTDB): domain Bacteria; phylum Acidobacteriota; class Terriglobia; order Bryobacterales; family Bryobacteraceae; genus JANXXV01. The sequence continues at coordinate 22,932 of JBDUEM010000082.1, read as the reverse complement.
AGGGCCGCGGAGTCCTTGCGGAGGGCAAAATCGCCGACATAACGGTGTTCCACCCGGAACACATCGCGGGTAGAGCAACCTATGAAACTCCGGAGTTGTCTCCGGAGGGCGTTAAGCTGGTGTTCCGTGGAGGGCTTCAAATCTAATGCATATTCTGGAACTGGAAACACCGGCGGTTGTCGTTGACCTGGAGGCGATGGAGCGTAACATCAGTTCCATGGCAGAGTATTGCCGCAGCCACGGCTTCGGACTGCGCCCGCACACGAAGACCCACAAGACTCCGGAAATCGCCCGCATGCAGGTGGAAGCGGGCAGCCACGGTATCACCGTCGCCAAGGCCGGCGAAGCGGAGGTGATGTCTGCCGCCGGCCTCGAAGATATCCTCGTGCATTACCCCGTCCTGGGCGACAGCAAGCTCGATCGCCTCGCGCACCTGGCACGGGATCGCAAGATCATTCTCGCCCTGGATTCCGTAGTAACGGCGGAAGCGGTCTCCCGCGCCGCGGCCCGCGCGGGTTCCACCATTCACCTTCTCGTGGAGTTCGATTCGGGCATGCGCCGCTGCGGAGTGGCTACGCCGGATCTCGCCGAAGCCCTCGCGCAGCAGATCGCAAAGCTGCCCGCCGTGAAGTTCGCCGGCATCAGCACCTACCCCGGCCACATCTGGGATGAGCCTTCCCATCAAGGCCCCGCCGTCGCGGAACTGGCGGCAAAATTCCAGGCTGTTATTGACCGCCTTCGCCGCAGCGGCTTCGAATGCGAAATCGTCAGCGCGGGCAGCACACCCGCCGCCCGCAGCAGCCACCTGGCCAGCCAGCTAACCGAAATCCGCCCCGGAACCTATGTCTTCAATGACCGCAACACCATGGGCGTTGGAGCCTGCACTCTTGCTGACGTGGCGCTCAGGGTCCTCGTCACTGTAGTCAGTACGGCGGTGCCGGGCCGCGCCATTGTGGATGGCGGATCGAAGACCTTCTCCAGCGACAAATGGATCTCCGGAACCAAGGAAGGATACGGACTCGTAGTCGAGCACCCCAACGTCGAATTCATCACTATGTCGGAAGAGCACGGCACTCTCGAACTGGGCGATTCCGGCTACTCGCCCAAAGTCGGCGACCGTCTCACCATCGTTCCAAACCACGTCTGCGCCTGTGTCAACCTCCACGATCAGTTACAGTTCCACCGCGCCGGAACGGTCGAAGGCGCTTGGCAGGTGGCAGGCCGGGGCAAAGTGAGATAAAACTGTAAACAGTTTATTGTTGACATAAACGACGTCCGTCCCGTACCATTGCTCAATCTGAGCAATGACCGCCCTCCCTCAGTTGAAGCCGGTTTCGATTCGCCACAACGTCAGCGAGGCCATTCGCCGGGCTCTGCTCGCCGGCCGCTTCAGTCCGGGACAAGCCCTTTCAGAAGTTGCACTTGCGGGAGAAATGCAAGTCAGCCGCGGACCGGTTCGCGAGGCGCTTTTGGTCTTGGCGCAGGAAGGTCTGGTCTCGCATTCGCAGAATTACGGGTTCTCCGTGGTCAACCTGACCGAAGCCGATCGCAAAGAAGTGCGGCAGATCCGCCTGCCCCTGGAGACCCTCGCACTGGAACTGGCCAAACCGGCCATGGACCAGGCGGCGCTGCAGCAGCTTACGGTTTTGAAGGATCAGATGGTACAGGCCTACGTGGCCGGGCAGTTGATCGAATGCACCCAGTTCGATGTGGACTTTCACGGCCTCATCTGGAAAAAGACCGGCAATTCCAGGCTCCTGGCTAGTCTGCGAAATCTGCTGGCTCCGTACTTTGCATACGGATCGGCGTTCAAGGTGTCCCGTCCGGATCTCACGCCGGAGCTTTTGGAAACGCAACACAAGTATTATGTGGATTTTTTGTCTGGTGAAACCAACCAGACCGCGGCGGAGTGCGTTCGGTTTCATTAGGACTCCCCATGTCTCTCGCAGGCAAATGCGCGCTCGTGACCGGCGGTGCCCGAGGCATCGGGCAGGCGGTCGCTATAGAGCTGGCTCGAAGCGGCGCACGCGTGGCCTTCTGCGACATTTGTGACCACGACGGGGCAGCCGGAACGCTTGCGGCGATGGAAGAACTCGGCCACCGTGGCTTGTTCATTCGCGCCGATGTCGGTGACCGTTCTGCCGTCGAGCAGCTCTTCGTCGAGGTGCTGGGCGAGTTCGGCAAGCTGGATATTCTGGTCAACAACGCGGCGGCTAATATACGCAAGCCGCTAATCGACCTGGAGGTAGGGGACGTAGAGAAGGTTTGGAACGTCTCTCTTTGGGGAGTGTTCCACTGCAGCCAGTTGGCGGCGCGGCAAATGGTCCGCCAGCGTTCGGGATCCATCATTATGATCAGCTCGGTCCACGCCTTTAGACCGTTTCCTAACAGTACGGCTTACAATGGAGCCAAGGCCGCTGTAAACCATATGGCACTCACGTGGGCCGCCGAGCTTGCGCCCCACCGCGTCCGTGTCAATATCGTCGAGCCTGGGTGGACGGACACTCCAGGCGAGCGGGCATTCTTTACCGAGGAGCAGATTCGCGAAGAAGGGCGCAAGCTGCCGCTGGGCAGACTGGGCCGACCCGAAGAGATCGCCACAGCGGTCCGTTTCCTGGTTTCCGAGGAGTCCGCGTATGTAACCGGCAGTTGCCTGCGCGTGGACGGAGGAGTGGTGCTGCCGGCAGTAACGACAGGATGAAGGAAGGAGAAGTCCGATGACCGCGATCAAAACACAGACGGTGCCGGCGCTCGACCGCGCGCTGTCTATTCTGGAGATACTGGCCCGTTCCCGGGCCGGTCTCACTCTGCCGGAACTGGTAGAGCAGTCAAAGCTTCCTCGCAGTTCAGTGCACTACCTGCTGGTCACGTTGGAGCGCCGTGGTTACCTGCAGCGCAACGAAAGGACCAGCCGCTACATGTTTGGCATGAACCTGGTACAGCTATCGAACATGGCGGTCAGCGGCCTCAGCCTTCGCCAGCAAGCCACGCCATACCTTCATCACCTCATGCGCCGCACGCAGATGACCGTGCACCTGGCCATTCTCAAGGACAACGAAGCGGTACTTATCGCCAAGTGCGATCCGGCGCAGGGAGTCCGTATGGCCACCTGGATCGGCAAGCGCATGGACGTTCACTGCACCGGTCTGGGCAAGGCGCTCATCGCCTACCTCGATGACCCTGAGCTCGAGCGCATCGTCCGCGAACACGGGTTGCCGCGGCACAACGAGAACACCATCTCCACCCCTAAGAGGCTGCGCGAGGACTTGGCCAAGGTAGTGAGGTTGGGCTACGCCCTCGATGACGAAGAGGACGAACTGGGGCTGCGCTGCATCGGAGTTCCCATCCTGAACCCGGCGGGCCGCGCGATAGCCGCCGTGAGCATCGCCGGTCCATCGGCTGAATTGAATGCCTCCACCTTTGATCAACTGGTCCGTGAGGTGAAGTCCACCGCCGCCGGCATCGGCGTCGCCTTGGCCGAGTCTGAGCCCGACTGGGACACACGCGCTTTAAGCGCCTGACAACTGAGCCTGCGTCAGTTCGTTCAACAGCGGTTCCCCGGCTTCGATGCGGCGGACGTTCTCCAGAAAGATGTCCCACGTCCGTTCGAGGAAATGCGGACTGAGGCTGGAGCCGGAAATGTGCGGCGTAAGGATCACGTTCGGAAACTGCCACAGCGGATGCTCGCTCGGCAGCGGATATTGGTAGTGAGTGTCGATGGCCGCTCCGGCAATCCAGCCCTCGCGCAGCGCCGACAGCAGGGCTTCCTCCCGGACCAGCGGCCCGCGCGACGGATTCAGCAGGTAAGCGGTCGGGCGGAGAGCACGTAGTTCCCGCTCACCCACGATGCCTTCCGTAGTCGGCGTCAGGGGCATGGCGAGGATTAGAAAATCGAGGCCTCCCAGGAAGTCCGCCTCTTGCCCTTTGAGAAACACACGGTCTGGAAGCACACCGGCAGCGTCTCCGGTTCCAGGGACGCAATAGACATTCGTGGCTGGTTCTAAGCCGTTGCGCGAGAGAACATGGACGACCATACCCATCGACTTGGCCAGCCGTGCCGTCTCCCGGCCAATACCGCCGTAGCCCCAGAGCCCCACGGTGAGTCCGCGGATCTCGCGTTGAAACCGGGCTCCGCGATCCCAGACCGCCGCGTCCTGGTTACGGATCATCTGCCGCAGATCGCGGGCGAGGTTCACCATCATTGCCGCATTCCATTCGGCGATGGGCACGTCGAAGCAGCCCCGGGCGTTGGTCGCCCGAATCCCGCGCTCGACGAAGCGGTGCCCGAACAGTTGGGAGTAACCTGCTGAAGCGATCTGCATCCAGCGGAGCTTGGTCATCAGCTGGAAGTCGGGGGACGGCGTGGTGCCGAACAGGTACTCCACCTCCGCTAGTGATTCAGGCTTCAGGTCGACCACCATTCCGGGCTGCGCCCTCAACGCGGCAAGCCGGGGTTCATCGACATCCATGTCGATTAGGATGCGGGGCATTCCATCATCCTCGAAGGATCTTGCCGGGCACGCTGTTGAACTCGCCGCTTCCTTCTATGAAGGGATAGCGGTTCTTGGTTTCATCGCTAAGGACGATACCCAGCCCGGGCTTCTGCGGAGGCAGCACAAAGCCGTCCTTCATCACGAAGGAGTCGCCGATCACCTCGGAGTGCAGGCCGGCGTAGTCCGGAGGGATCTCCAGGATGCGGGTGTTCGGAGCCGCAAAGCCGCAGTGGATGTTCTGCATCAGGGATCCGCCGGCGCCCCAGGCGTGAGTGGCGATGCCACGGCCGCGTACCTGCAACATCGCAGCCACTTTCATGAACTCGCCGAGTCCTCCGGTGAACGATGCGTCGGGTTGTCCGATGTCGAAGCAGTCCCGGTCGGCAAACACGCGCCACTCATAAGCGGCGGTCAGGCACTCCCCGCCGGCGATCGGCACCGTAGTAGCCTTGGCCAGTTCCTCGTATCCCCAGGGATCAGTGTACGGCAGAGCCTCCTCCAGGAAGAAGAGGTCGTACGGCTCAAGCGCTTTGGCAACCGCGATGGCGGCGTTCAGGTCCCATCCGCCCGCGGGCCGGTTGTCCATGTGGGCGTCCAGCATCACCTTGAGATCCTTGCCCGCATGGGCGCGGACGAACTGCAGCTTGTCGGCTTCAAAGTCGGCGGCCTCCGCCGCATCCGATGCCAGGAGCCAGCCCGTCTCCGGAGAGTAGGAACCCGCTCCGAGCTTCACGCCGTGAAAGCCGAGCGACTGATAGTAGTCGATCTTCTGCGCCAGACGGTCCTTGGGATAGTTGCTGGGGCCGCCGGTGGCATACCCCGGCAGCTTGTCGTGCTGGAGTCCGCCAAGTAACTGGTGGACAGGCAGCCCGAGCATCTTGCCTTTCAAGTCCCACAGGGCCGCCTCGATGCCGTTCAGCACCGAGGTGCCAAGCCCGACCCGGCACCAGAACTTGCCGCAGCGGTACATGCGGTCCCATAGTTCATCCACATTGTCCGGCGTCTGCTCCAGCAGGATGGGACGGAAGAAGTCGATGATGGCCGGTACAGCCTCCGGACAAAAGTAACCGGCGTAGGTTTCGCCGAGGCCGATGTGTTCGGTGTCGGTATGGATTTCAATGAAGGCCGCGCTACGCCGCCCCCGGGCTTCTTTCAGGTAGCGATCGTTCGTACAGGGACCGGTCAGCAGGATGCAGCGTACATCGGTGATCTTCATTTCAGCCAGTCCGAATACTTCGTGTGGAGGATCTGCCGGCACTCCTCATACACTTCCTCTGAGAACGTGTCGTAGGGCGAGAGCAATCGCAAAGGCATATCGAGGCCTCCGAGCCGCACCAGCACCTTGTCGTAGGCTCCATCCATCAGCGCCTGCCGGCGCATCGGCGCGATGACGTCTTCCACTACGGTCAGGTACTCCTTCTGAAAACGGAACAGCTTCTCAATCTGACCGCCGGTGCCGTATTCGAAGAACTGCTTGGTGCGGGATGGCAGCATCGGTCCAAACGAACTCAGCAGGGAGCAGGTGCCGTGCAGACATCCGGTCGGGAACATGGTCTCACCAAAGAAGTGCTGGATCTCCGGCGTCAGGCGAAGAAGCTCCGCCGTGGAACTGACGGTGGTTCCCGTGTTCTTCGTCGCAACAAGATTCGGCACCACGTCTGCGATGCGGCAATACTCCTGTGCCGTCAACAGCCGCTTGGTTCGCATCAGGTTATAGTGCAGAAACTTCGCGTCGGGGAATGTGCCGCAGACATCCTGAAAGAACCGCAGCATCTCCCGGTCATTCACCGCGCCCCAGCAGGGCAGCGAGATCTGGAACATGCGGAAGCCGAGGTTGTAGGCAAACCTGATTCGTTCGCGCACATTGGCCGTCGAGAGGCCAATGACGCCCACCTGCGGAAAGATGTCTTCGCCGCGAGTCTCTTCATGGAAGATCTCCACTGCTCGCTGGAAGGTGGGGGTGTCCACCGCGTAGCCTTCCCCGGCGGTGCCCATGATGTACAGATTGTGGAACCCCAGCGACAGCGTATGGCGCACTTCTTCGCGGAACAATTTCTCCATCAGACGTTCCTGCGAATCCCAGGGAAGCTCGCAGCTGACCAAAATGCACTGGTGGTATCTCATGGTTTCCAAATGGTCTGGCCCAGGAAGTAACGCCCGAACATGTTGAAGTAGTACACCGTCAGGATGCGGCCGTCGGACCTCTGCATCGACTCGGGATAGCCGATGTCCATGTTGAGGAAATCCTTACGCAGCCGGACCTCTTTGTCGATCTGCCACGTCTCGCCGTTATCCTCGCTGAACGTAGCGCGGATGCCTCCGGGGTCGGAATGGATGCCAGAGCGCAAGCCGTATGTGCATAGAATCCGCCCATCCGCCAGTTGCATCAGGTCTGCCGGGTGACCAATCATCGGCGACGGCTTTACGGGCCGCCACGTTTTCCCGTCGTCATCGGAATAAGTGGTCCAGATGGCTTCCGCCGGCCCTCGATTCCGGATGGCCGCGATAATCCGCCCCGACTTCGTGCGAACGATGGCCGGTTCCTGGAAGGTACCCAGTTTGCCGCCCGGATCTTCTGCCATGGTGGAAAAGTGAGTCCAGGTCTTTCCTTTGTCGGTTGACCGCAAGAGAACGGCGGTTTGATTGTGGATGTCCCCGCGAACGTTATAGCCCATCACCGGCATCAGAATGCTGCCGTCCGGCATCTCGATGGGAGCATCCGCAGGGCCTTCGATATCGGTGAAAGGCATGCCCTTGGTCTCGACGTAATTCGGCTGCGACCACGTTTTGCCGTTGTCCGTCGACGAAATGATGTAAGTGCCAAGGTGACGCTTACCGTCGTTAAAGTCGACCTTCGTGGACCAATTCCACTCATACTCGCCGTCTGCGCGGTAGAGGTTGTTGTAGAAGATGGCCACCAGGATCGTACCGTCCTTCAACTGGATCCCGCATCCTTCGCGCTCGTCCAGGTTCTTGATGTTGGCGATCACCTGCTTGTCGCCCCAAGTCTTTCCTTCGTCCTTGGAACGCAGCATGATAACGTCGCCATCATTGGCGATATGCTCCGAACCCTCGCGAGCGGTGACCAGCAATTCGCCGTTCTGCAACTTGATCAGATCCGCCGGATGCAGATGACGCCATCCGTTTGTGTAGATGATGCTGTTCTGCATCTCGCGCGGTTCCAGCAACTGGCTGTATTGATTTGCCGCCAGTACCTGGGTGAGCTCGCCGAGGCGAGTGACGTCGCGCTGCAGTTGCTTGACTTGCTGCTTGAGCGATTCTTCGGTCTCACTGAGGGCGTCGGTTCGTTCCTTCACCGTGAACCAGCCGTTGGGCCAGGCGGGGAAGGGAATCAGCTCGGCCTGCAGAGTTACCGGTTGCCCGGCTGTCACCACCGCCGCCGGGACCGTGAGGCGGTAGATTCCGCTGTCTCCATTGAGGAAGAATTGCCGCTGCGCTGCGCCGAAAGGAAACTCGGAACGGCGGGATTCATAACGAAGCTCTAAGCCGTTCTCTCTCCACACACGGTCTCGGGTCTGCCCGATCTCGAATGTCAGGGATGTCTTTCCATCCACGGTCAAGCGAACCAGAGGTCCGCGCGAGAACTCCGCCGGGACCACGGCACTAGCGCCGATGAACGAGAAGTCGGTGGTCTTCTTCTCAGGTACAGCAGCGGTCTTCCATTGCAGCTTCTCGGAACTTGTCGTCCACCAGGGCGGCGTCATGAACCCGCGAGCAGGGCCACGAAAATCCGCGAGCGGCGTCCCCGGCCGGCTGTTCGCCGAAGGAGAGTTGATGATGGACGCGAACCCTTCCACTCGCTGCGGTGTCTCCGCGGCAAGTGCGCAGGAGACCATCAGAAACACAATCACAGAGCATCGCATATAGGTCAATTGGCGGGCCAGTTGCCCGGATTCAGATAGAACGGATCGGGCATCGACATGCCGTGAATACGGGCAATCATCTCCGGTGCGAGTTCACCCATCTCCTCAAAACGCACCGCGGATTCGAGCTCTTCGATGCTGCCGGCGCCCACCAGAGCGCTTTGCAATCCGGCCTGGCCAAGCACATAGCGGTACGCGAACTCCGGAAGCCCCGCGGTTCCTGCGCTGAGTTGAGACATGCATTCGACAGCCGCCTTCAAGTTCGCGAGTCCCTCCGGCAATTGACGATAACGTTCGCTGAGCGCTCCCTTGAGCAGAACAGAGCGTGCTACCAGTCCAACCCCGGCGGTTTCCGCAGCGGCAAAGAGCCGCGACTCCGGACGGCGGTCAAGGACGCTATAGGCAATCTGCAGGCAATCGTAGCCGCCTTTATCGATGGCGGCAATGGCCGTCTCTTCTCCGTAGACGCTGGCGCCAATGGATCGAATGAGGCCTTCCGCCTTCAACTTCTGCAACTCGGCAAGGACCTCGCCTCGTTCGATGACCGCAAGCGGAGCACTGTGGATCATCAGGATGTCGATGTGATCCGTTCGCAACAGGCGCAGGCTTTCGCTGACGGATGCCCGTACGTCAGCATCAGCGAGGACCTTTGAAACCAGCACAAATTCCTTCCGGCGTCCGGCGATGGCGCGTCCGATGATGGCCTCAGCTTCGCCGTACACCCGGGCGGTGTCAATGAAGTTGACGCCCAGATCGAGTGCGCGATGCAGCAGTCGCGCTGCCTCTGACTCATCGGGCCGCGAGCCGGAGATGCCATAGTCCATCCCGATCTCCACCGTGCCCAAAGAGATCTTTGAGACTTCGAATCCTGTTCGTCCGAAGCGCCGGTACTTCATGGATTGCGCCAATCGAACACAGCGGCCATCAACTCTTTCGAGTGCTCCTTGGCCAATTCATAGGCCTCACCCATCTGTGCGGCTGGCAGTTCGTGCGAGATTAGCGTCTCAAGATTCAGGGCGCCCGCCGCCATCAGCGCGAAAATGTACTCCAGATTTCGCCGCAGGGTGAATCGCACTTCGGCAGGAGTGCACGCGCTACGGGGCGAATACCCGGCCCCGATCAAGCTGAGTTGCTTCCCGTAAAACCAAAGCGGGTCAAGCGGGTTGAAGTCGGGCGCGGATTCGCCGCGTCCGGGAAAGCCCAAGATGGACACGCGTCCACCATAGCGAGCCATCTCGACCGAAGCACGATAGGCGGCCCACGGATTCGCCGTCAGGATCACCAGGTCTACGTCGCGGGGGCCTTCTTTCTGACCGATGACATAGGCTTGATGGGCTCCCACTGTGAGCGCCGCGTGTGCACGTACCCGTGAGTTCGCGACTCCGATGGTGATTGCGCCCATGGCGCGAGCCACCGCGATAGTACCCAGCCCGATGACACCGAGGCCTACGACTGCTACGGATTCGCCGGCCTGATAGCCTGCTTGCCGCATGGCGGCCATTCCTAACTGGGTGAGATAAGCGAGCGATGCCTGTTCGGGAGGCACTCCGAGTGGAACCGGCACCAACAGATCCGTACTCTGCGCGATATATGCCGATTGGTGCGGCTTCAGGGAGAAGACGCGCTGCCCGACCGACAGTTGCTTTACCGCGCTGCCTGCCTTTCTCACAATGCCGACGTTTGAATAGCCGACTCCTCGCGGATAACCCGGTGCGCCCGGAACATCGGTTGAGTGTCCGAGGTAATTCCCAAGATCGGTTCCAGTGGAAAGCGCGGTGACTTCGGTCTCTACGTAAACTTCGTCTTCCTTCAACGCAGCCGGGTCGAGAGGTTTCTCCTCCAACCGCAGATCGCCCGCTCCGTATAAAATGGCCTGTTTCATTTGGCTAAGTCTCCCACCAACATCCTAGCCGAGCGGCCCTTCGGACGGTCTTCGCCGCCTGCACCGTAGAGCTTGCGGCCATCCCGCACAAAAGGAGTAGCCATCAGTGGCACTGGAAGAGACGAAGCCTTTTGATAACTTCCGGACTGCGTGTCATAGACCAATACGTCGGAACTGAATGTGGTTCCGTAGCCACCCAGCAGATAAATGTACCGTTCGTCCACGGCGACAGCAGAGAGACCGCGGCTTGCGGACGGAAGGTTGTGTAACGTGGTCCAAGCATTTTCGCGAGGATCGTACTTATAGGCTTCCGCGTGATTGAGAACCTGGCCGGCGACAGGCATGGAGCAGCCGCCGAATAGGTAGATCTGGCCGCCCACCGAAGCAATTGCAGACAAGGCCATCGGTCCGCCAGGCAGTTTGGAAACGCGATGCCATTCGCCGCTGCTGCGCTTCCAGACTGCTTCAGAGCAGCGAGTCAAATCCGCCGCGTCCGGACAGCCGCCGAACAGGAATACATCGCCGGCAGCTAGCGCAGCCGCGCCGAGCAGAACGTCCGCGGGGACTGTGCCAGTTGATTCCCACGCTGTCTTCGCGGAGTTTAGCTTCCAGGATTCGCGATGCACTTGCTTGCCATCCGTGCCGCCGAAGATCTCCAAGCCGCCGGTGGAGTGCACAAAGGGACCATACGCCGTTCCGCGAGGAAGCGGTGGACCTGCGCGCCATGAATCTTTGGCGGGGGTATAGATCTGAACTTCCTTCAGCCAGAGTTTAGTGTCGCCATCCCACGCCGTTCCGCCCGCCAATATCAACTCTCCGCCGACAAAGCCAGCGGCGCCCCCGGCCTCTGGGAGCGGCATGGGGTGTTTCTCGGTCCAGGCCAGAAATAATGCAGTAGCAAGAAGCATGGAATCTATGCCCTGCTGACGCGCACGCTACGGCCCATGCTGTCGTATTTTGGACTGCCGGTGCTTGAGGTGGAATAGACCACAAACAATTCTCCGGGAGAGACTTCGCGAACGCCTGTATAAGCGCTGGTGATGGTGGATGAAATCTGGGTTATTTGCATCCAGCTTTGCCCGTGGCCCAGGCTGAAGGCCATATAGTTTCCGTGTTCCTTATAGTCAGGCTTGTGCCCGAAAGACATCACCAGCGTTCCGTCGCTCATCTCAATCAAGTCGGGGTCCGTGCCCACGATTTCCCGCTGCCGTCCGAAGCGGCTGTAGGTCCAACGCAGTGCATAGGCCTTGGTCCACGTCTTCCCTTCGTCGTCGGATTCGCATTGGTAGATCGGATTCTCACGGCCCGTTCGCATCTGGCAGATGAGCCGTCCGGCGTTTGGGCCCTGCTTGAGTTGCACCAGGACGGGTTCACCGAATCCCTCCTGCTCTACCGGGTCGGAGGCAATGGTTGAGACGAGGGTCCACGTGGTCCCCTGGTCGGAGGAGCGCATCAGGAACGATCGCGTCTTATACATTTTCGGCATGTATTCGGTTGCCATTGTGTCGGACTCAAAATGTCCGTAGCAGGTAGCCAGCAGATCGCCATTCTTTAACTCGATCACGGAACGCCGCAGGTACATGCGGGAGATGGGCTCTCCGCGATCATCGAAGCTGTTGATCTCCGCCTGGGGCAATAAGAAACTGTATTTCCGTGGAGCCTCCAGTGTGTGAAATCCATCCTTCGATGTCCAGAAGCTCGCCTCAAAACGTTTCCCGCCGACGTGTTCGGCATGAACGTCGAACAGCAGAATGCGTCCATCCCGCAACTGAACCGAAGACCCTTCCGTGACGGGACCGCGGCCATGTTCCGGACCGGGCTTCCATTCCTGCCACGTTTTGCGTCCGTCGAACGAGAGTGCCGTGTAGACGAGTGGATACTTTCCGCCGGGAGGCCATCCGATGTGGCCGAGAAGCACGGTGGTGCCCTCACGGGTTTGCACCAGGTAAGGCCAGGGCACGCCGCGGGCAATCAACTGTTCCGGCCCGAGTTCGATGCGCAGTGCGGGTTTTGGTAAGTCCGCGGCGCGAAGGGCCAGTGGCGCCATCAGCCCAGCGCTGAAGTTGCGGCGGGTCATGCGAAGACTCCTATTTCCAGGCTCACGGCCTTCACGGCCGCGGCACTGTTCGATACCGTGAAAGTGTTCCAGCCGTCTTTCAAGTCAGCGGCATTCACCACGAAATTGTAGGCGGCATTCTCAGGGATGTGCTGCGTGTAAGGGCCAACGGGATACAACATTTCCTGCGTGCGCCGGGATTCAAACACCGGCCATCTTCCGTTCACGCTTACGCCGAGCCGAACATCTCCCAACGGCTTCTCCACCACTACCTGTGCCACGAGTTTCATGCCAGCAGGCTCCGTACACATGGAGAGCCGGAACTGCCTGCGCCCCTTGGAGTCAATTACTGCGGGTAACTGTTCAGGAAGCTCCCAGGCAGCCGAGGCACGGCCTGAGGGAGTGGAGAGGCAGTAGTGCTTGGGCTTCCCGCGCAGGAAAGCCAGGTCGTGGGTGCCGCGCAAGGCCGTGTAGTCCGCCCTCAGCCCCGGAGTTTTTGGCTGATCGGTGCAGAAGAAGTTGAATTGTTCGATGCCGTGCACTCCCATGGCCAGTTTCCCGGCCGCGTTAGCGTGCTGCATCGGAGGACTGGATGCCATGTAGCGAGTACCCTGACTCGCAAGTTTTGGAGAGTAGCCGGGAATCCAGTTCGGAGCATCTTCCACCACGCCGTAGAAAGCTACGTCCGGACCCAGCTCGCGCCGCAGCTCGTCGTAGGGCATGTCCCACGTGGTTTGCCAGTGATTGCTGAAGCCGAGAAAATCCACGTAGCCCGCTTTCACAATCGCCTTCACGTCGAGCCCGCGGCTTCGCAGATAGCCGAGATTGCCGGGGATGCGCATGCCCATGGGATAAGGCTTCCCCATCTTCCTGCCCTGCGCTTCTGTGAGTGCGCGTACTTCGCCAATCCAACCGGTGATCTTGTCAGCTTGTGCCTGCGTGGCGCCCGGTTCGCAGCAATGCGGATCGCGCAGCCAGTCCAGTTCCAGTCCTTCGAAGTCGTAATCCTGGACCGATTCGCGAATGTGACTGAAGGTGAAATCGCGCACTTCCTGCTTGTCGTAATTGAGCGCCATCCAGTGCGCGTTGGTACCGGCGGACGGATCGGGCAGGACACCCGAGAGGCGAAATTCCTTCTTCTTCACCAGGGCGCAATTGAAGTGCGAGCCCTCCGGGTTCTCCACTCCATGTGTGTCATTCATACGGATGGAAACCCAAGGACTGATCTTGCGCCGGCGGCATGCCTTCGTTGTCTCGGCAAGCCAGTCGACACCAGCGTCGGCCAGGTCCAGATACAGGTTGAAGAAGTTCACCATGTGATCCAGAAACTCATCCAATTGTTCCGGAGGAACGTGCGTAGCTTCGGCATGGCCGCGGAAGAAGTTGCGGTCACCGCGCTTGTAGCCGTCGATCACAGTCTGAAGTTTCTTGCTGGGATACCAAGCCACGGAAGCGTTGGGATTGCTGAGAAACGTGTCCACTCCGTTGTCGGCTAGCAGGTCCACGTAACGGTGAAGTGCCTTCGCGGTGTAGGGGAGACCTTCGGGCTGGAAGAGCTCGGGGTTATAGAAGTAGACGCAACTGTCGCCAGTGAAGAGGTTGCGATGCAGGCCCAGCTTCGGCTTCTCTCTGATGGCGGCTGGAAGGAGTCCAGCCGAGGCAATTCCGCCAAAAAACGATCTGCGCTTCATCTGGTCACCGCGGCAATTTCCACACGATGGACTTTGCTTTAGCGCTGGCGGGTGCGTTCTTTGCGTCATCCACCTGGTAGTAGACGGTGAGTATTTCGCCTTTGGATAACTCTATCGAGCTTGGGTATCCGCAGTCGACGTTAGGCGCGTCTTTCGCGAGCACGATCTGGTTCTCTTTGTTCCAGGTCTTGCCGTTGTCCTTGCTGAGCATGGCGTGGATACCGCGTGGGTCGTTACGTTCGCCGAATGTCATCAAGACACGGCCATCTTTGAGTGGAATGAGATCCGCTGGATGTTCCAGGTCGGACGTCAATTGTTCCGGCGTGCTGAAAGTCTTGCCCTTGTCAGTGGAGCGGGTGATGGCGAGATGACCGCCCTTCTCTGAGCGAACGGCCGCCAGGATGTCGCCGTTGGGAAGCACGGTGATGCCTGTCTCGTTGTAGTGCCGGCCCATCAGCGACGGCTCGCCCCAAGTGACGCCTCCATCGTGAGACTGGAAGAGATAACTCTCGTGCGCCATGTCCACGAAGAATTCGAAGTAAACGGCCATCAGCACCGTGCCATCTTTCATCTGAACAATCTTTCCGTAGGGCGATACGAGTCCGCGGCCTTCATAGAACTTATGGATTGGCTCGCTCCGTTCGGGCTTCGTCCAAGTCTTGCCGTCGTCCTTCGAGCGCATCAGATAGACGCCGTCGAACACGCGATCCTTGCGCCCTCCGGCGAACTTGAGGCCTGTCGCGTCGTAGTTGCTGGCAATCGAGTAGGCCAGCAAAATGGTACCGTCTTTCAGTTGGCCCAGGGCCGGGTTGCGGTCGTCGAATTCTCCGTCGACTGCGGTCCAGGGAGCGGACCAAGTCTTCCCGCCGTCCTTGCTGCGCACCAGATCGAGCCTGCCCTTCACGCCCACATGAGGAGCTCCGGCACGAAAGACGGTGAGAGCATCGCCGTTCTTGAGCTTGATCATCACCGGGAAGTATCCGGCGCCTTCGATAATTGTTCCGGCGACAGACGTGGCGCAGAAGAGTACTAAAAGGATTAAGGCGTTCAAGCGAATAGTTTATCGTCGATCCGAGCGATGTGACTGGCTAATAGGGTAAGGAGTCCAGGCTGTTGGATCATTTCTGTTTCTTCAAATCGCGAAAGCGCTGCATGGTTGCGGCGGCTTTCTCCCTGTCCCCCTGGCGCTGGTAGGCGAGGCTCAATTGATAGAGGGCTTCGGTGTGGTTCGGGTCCGACTGCACGGCACGCTCCAACAGCGTGACTGCCTCCGCGTTTTTGCTCGCGACGCCGGCGATCTTGCCGAGATTAAACAGGGCGTCCGCGTGGTGCGGGTCCGCGGCGAGCGCGTTGCGGAATTCCGCCTCGGCTGCGGCGGTTTGATCCAATCGCAGGAGATTACGGCCGGCCTTATTGTGATAATCAGGGTTTGCGGGATCGAGACGCGTTGCCGCCGTATACTCAGCCGCGGCCTTCCGGAAGTCGCCCGACCCGAACCAAACGTCCCCTAGCGAGGCGTGCAGGTCCGCCGCTCCGGGTTCCATCTTAATTGCTTTGGCGTACGCCTGTTCGGCTCGCGGCAGGTTTCCGTTCATGAACGAAGCCATTCCGAGAGCGCCAAAAACTTTGGCCGGGGCTTCCGGCTTTGCCGCCGCCGATTCCAGGAGGCGAACGGCTTCGGCGGATTTGCCCGCGTCGATTAGCGTGAGTGCGAGGTCGTAGGCAAAATCAGAATTGCCCGGCTGCATTGCGACGGCGCGCCGCATGTTGATAGCCGCGGTGTCGAAGCTGCCCTTGGCGCGATGGGCGGCTCCCAATAGAGCGTAGTCTTCGGCGCGGAGGCGATTGGAAACGGAAACGACGCGAATTGTTTCGTCGAACTGGCGGTTGTGAAGGTAGGCCAGCGCGAGGTTGAAGCGCGCGTCAGCGGATTGCGGATTCGCGGCGAGGGCTTTTTCGAATAGCTGGATTGCCTCTGCCGTCTTGCCCTGCTGGAGCAACGCGATGGCCTGGTCGGCCAAGGCGCGCTCGTCGGCGGCATGCAGGGCCGGAAACACGAATGCCAGGAGAAGGCAAAGAGATCGGAACAGCACCCTTTATCTTACTTCGGGCGCTGATAGACGACGCTCAAGAGCGGCTCTCCTGCTGCGAACCGGCGAAAATTCTCCGCGATCGCAGCCCACCGGTGCTGCATGGTTTCATGCGTATATCCCCCGTTGTGCGGCGTCATCACGATGTTATTCAGTTCCTGAAAAGGCAGGGTGGAAGGGAGTTTCGATTCGTTTGGTTTGGGATATTCATACCAGACGTCAACACCGGCGCCGGCGATTTTGCGCCCTTGGAGAGCATCGAAAAGAGCAGCCTCATTGACTACCGGACCACGGCCCACGTTCACCAGAAACGCGGTCGGCTTCATCAAACCCAGCTGCCGCTCGCCGATTAGGTCGCGTGTCTCCGGAAGACCTGGCAAAGCGATTACAACGAAGTCCGCGTTGGGGAGCACACTGTCCAAAGAGTCCAAGCCCCCGGCATCGGACAGTCCGGCCAGTTTGGCCCGCTCGGCTGACGGCGTTCTGGTTAGCGCGCTTACCTGCATGTCGAAGAACTTTCCCCAACGCACGAGTTCGCGGCCGATTACACCCAGTCCGAGGATCAGCAAGCTGCGCCCGCGCAGTTCGCTCTGGATGCGATTGCTCCAGCCCCAGTCTCCTCGACGCAAGGCGGCATCGGATGCGAAGAGCTGCTTCTGTAAGACGAGCATCATCATGAAGGCGTGTTCCGCGACGGCCCGGTCATGACCGTAGACGTTGCACACGGTACAGCCCGCGGGCAGGGCATCACAAGCGATAGCATCGTAGCCCGCGCCCACCGATTGAACCAACTGGAGCGCCGCCGGCTTCGCGGCAAGCCATTCGGCCTTCAGCTCCGCGCCGAGAAAGGCATCCGCCGGGGCCAGAAGTGCTGCGATTTCCGAATCGCTGGCCTGTTCCGGAATGCCGTCAATCTCCGCAGGAAAAGGCATCACTTTCGATAAGTCGGCGACGTTCCGCTGCAGTGTCACAATTCGCATCTTAAATCCTTAGTCCCACATCGATTGCCCGGCATCCAGGTGCTGCAGGCAGACCTGGCGGTTCAATTCCACACCGAGGCCGGGAGCGTCAGTGAGTGTTATTTTCCCATTGTCAAACAGCGGCGTTCCTTCCCGACTGACAAATTCGCCGATCCAGGCCGCCTCATAAAAGTGATACTCGAGGCCTAGAAAGTTCCGTACGCCAGCGGCGACGTGTGCGGCCGCAATGGTTGCGAGAGCGCCGCCATTTCCGTGCATCGCCATTGGCATGTAATGAAGCTCGGCGTAGTCCGCGATCCTCCGGGTCTCGTGCAGACCGCCGCAGAACAGCACGTCCGGGTGAATGATGTCGCAGGACCGCCGGTCAATGAACAGGCGGAACTGTTCCGCATTAAACATCTCCCCGGTGCAAATGGGAATGGAGCTTTGCGCGCGGACGGAGGCGAGCGCGTCGGGGTTTGTGATGGGAACCGGATCCTCCAGCCACATCAATTTCAGGTCGGCGAGTTCGTGCGCCAGGCGGACCGCATCCACGGCGTTGAAACACATGTGTCCGTCCACGCAAATTTCCGCGTCCCACCCGGCTGTCTCGCGGACCGCCCGGAGACGTTCGGCGATGCGGCGTAGCTGGGGTCCGTTGATGGAACGGTTCCAGACATCGCGGGTATAGTCGGGCGCTGTATGTTCAATATCGAACTTCATATGAGAGAAGCCGGCGGCCATGGTGTCCGCGGCCATCCCACGCCAGGCATCCAGATCATCTGAGGCGAGGGGTGAACTTCTATCCAGATAAATGCCCACCTTGTCGCGGCACTTTCCTCCGAACAGGTTGTAGCATGGGGTCTGCAGCGCTTTCCCCACCAGATCGCAAAGCGCCATCTCGACGGCGCTGATGGCCCACAAGATAGGTCCGGCCGGCGTGGCTGTGGGGGCGTACGATGCGATTGGCTGATAGAAGCTGTCAAACTTCCGGCCATCGTATTGCGCGTTGGAATGATGCGGCGGCAGTGTGCCGTAGAGCATGTCCGACACAGCGGGCCGGACATCGAATGGACTTCTGCCGGTGAGGCAGGCACGGATATAGTCGACGGCTTCGAGCACGCCCATGAAGTCCTGAGATTCACCCAGACCGTAGATGCCGGCGTCCGTATCCACGCGGAGGATGAGCCGGGTAACCTCCCCCTCTTTGCCGCCTACGGAGTGCGGGCGCGGCCCACGCAGGCGTAACGTTCGAATATTAGTGATCTTCATTTTGTGTGAGGCTATTGAGCGGCGAGAGCGTTCGGCTTTTGCCAGCGGATGCGGGCGGCGTAAACGGAATTGTCACTGCCGTGCCTTTCGCATCCGAGAGGCTGCATGTATTCAGAGACGACAACCCATGTTTCGAGGGAATTCACATTCACGACGCCGAAGTTGCCCAGCCGTGCTCCCCGTTCAGGAACCAGAACGCGTTCCGTTTGGCGGATGACGCACATCTTTTCAGGATCAACCTGCGCCATGAACAGCGGGGCGCGATGGCGGAAGACATGGTCGTTCTTGGCGCCGCGCCGCGTATAGACCAGAAACAGTCCATCGCTGTGGGTCACCCAATGTTGCTGTGTGTTGTAATTGCCCAGGTCGGAACCATCGTCCCAGGTCCAAGGTTTTAGCGGGCCAAAATGCAAACCGTCACTACCGGAAGTGACAAAGCCGTTCGCGTCGTTGCGAAGCGTCAGGTAATAGCGGTTCCTGAATCGCGTGAGGGAGGGTTCGTCGAGCCCGCGCTGAAATTCCACGCGCAGTTCGTCGCCGTGTGCGAGGTAACGAAGCTTACTGCCATCGAAGGAGCAACGTACTACGGTGGCGAATGCGTTATCCGCAATAGCCCATCCGTTTTCACGAAAAACAGGATAAGCCTTCGGGTCTCCCCCTTCTGGAATGTAGTAGACCGGCAGCAGGATCTCACCATTCGGCAGGTCGACGCGCTGGCAACTGTCGGCACCGGCGTTGAAGAACTTCCGGCCTCCGGGCATTTCCAGCGTCAGCCACGGGGTCCAGGTTCGCGCATCCGGATCATAAACGGAATAACCAGTCTCGCGCGGGGCTTTCGTGCCTGCATACTTGTCGCCCCGATAGCGAATCACGGAACCTGTGGCAAGCAGCTTGCCGGACTTGGCGTGCCACGCGGGCACCAGGGCGGTAATGGCCGCTTCCAACCCTCCGGTTTCCTTTCGCCGACCTAGTGTTTCGTGCTCCAGGAGAGGGCTCCATGTCTTGCCCAGATCTTTGGTGTGAATGTCATTGAAGGCGAAAAAGACGTCGCTGCCGCTCATTTGCAGGCGCTGCATTACGACTGTTACTTGGGGCGTAACTCCAGGAATTACGCCGGCGCGAGCATGCACCCAACAGTCCCGGTGATGGCCCGATGCGTCCACTTCGCGGAAGTCCTGAGCCCATCCGTGGCGGATTGTATCCAGGCGCAGCTCATAGTTCAGATGCGCCTCCGCCTTTGCCACAGCCGTCGCCAAGGGGGCGGCGGCAATGACCTTCATCCAGGACCGGCGATCTGTGCCGTTGTCGCTCATCAGCAGACAGATCTTCTAGAAGTAAAACTTGAGCGCAATCTGGATATCCCTGGGGTCCGTCAAAGTGGAAGTAGTTCTTCCGAACTGTGCATTGTCGACGCTCGCGTTCGGGTTCCCGAAGCTGGCGTGGTTCCAAACATTGAACATCTCGAACCGGAACTCCAGCGACTTGCGTTCGGCGATCTTAGTGTCTTTCATAATGGACACATCCCAGTTGTTGAGAATGTTTCCGTCCAGAATGTTTGTGCCCGCGGTTCCGAAACGCGGCGGCTGGGCCGGATGCAACGCGGTGTTGAGGGGATAGTCGAATGCCGCGCGGCTCCACCGGGGCGAGTCTACGCCGCTGCCACCGAGGAAGCCGAAATTCGCTCCGATCAAGTCTGCGCGGCAGGTCTGTTGAAAGGCGGAGTTGCAATTGGCATTGTTCACCCCAGGGTTCAGAGGCAAGCCAGAACGCACGGAGGTTACGCCGGTGACTTTCCAACCGCCGATCAACTTACCTGGGAGTGCATGCGTATTGCCGGCGAAATGTTTGCCGGGTCCGAACGGCAATTCGTAAACGTAGTTGACGGAGAGACGGTGGCGCATATCGTCAGACGTTCTGCCGTTTTCGAGCGACATGTTCTGCGGGTTCTGCGGATTGCCGTTTGCACCGCCGGTCTGGCGGCCGCCAGCGCCACCGAGAGCCTTCGCATAGGTGTAGGATCCCTTGAAGGCAAGTCCTTCGCCGAACCGTTTCTCCGCGGTCACGAGAAGCGCGTTGTAGTTCGATGTTGCACCGGAAACGAAGCCGAGCAAGCGCCCCCACTGCGGGAATGGTACGTTGCTGGCCAGCGCGCCGGGTTTCGGGTTATTCGTGCTGTTGAAATCGCGGAAGGTCTCGATGTGAGTCCCCTTCGATCCCAGGTATTGCGTTTCCAGGGTGAAGCTCTTCCCGAACTCATGCCCGACGCTCAAGCTGTACTGCTGCGTGTATCCATTCAGCAGTGTAGATTCCGATCCGGTGATGACGCCGTACGTGAGGCTCCTGAAGTAATCCGCCGGCGAAAGTCCTGTTTTGCCGGAGTAGCGCAGATCCGGTGTCGTGGTGTTTCCAGACAGCGAAACAAGCTGCGAGCCCGGAGGTGAGCTGAACGCATTATTCGCGATGTTCAGTCCAACGGTCTGCGAATAGAACCAACCGTAGCCGCCGCGAACCACGGTATTCGTGTTTCCGAACGGTTTGTAGGCAAATCCAAAACGGGGTGCGAGGTTGTTCTTGTCAGGCTTGAAAAGCGTCTCACGATCCAGATAGCCCCAAGGGAGGTCTGGACGGAGGCGGGTGTAGAAATCTTTCGCTGCCGTGTTTTGTTTCGGGAAACGCAGCCCGCCCAACGTCATGTCGAACATGGGAGTGAAGCCGCCGTCTTCCCTGGCAGGCGTCACGAACTCATAGCGCAGACCAAGGTTCAGCGTGAGCTTGGACGATACCTTCCAGTCATCGGCGCCATAGAAGCCCATCTTCCAATCGCCATAGTCGAACTGCGGACTGAGATCAAGGCCTACGTTCAACGCGCTGGGGTAACCCAACAGAAAGTCGGCAAATCCATCGCCGCTATATTGGCCGCTGAAGGTATAGGAGCGGCGCACGTAGTTTGCAAGCAGTTCGTGGGCGCGGGAACGCCGGATGTCGGCTCCGAACTTGAATGTGTGATTGTTATGAGCCCAGGTGACGCCTTCGGTAAACTGGTAAACTTCCGACTTTTGAATGCGCGGCAGGCCTTCGCTGTAGGTTGAGATCGACGTATTGGAGAGAACAATGCTCTCCGGATATCCATAGAGTTGATCGGCACTCGCCTGGCCCTGGAAATTCAATCCCAGTTCCTTCATCACGGGCTTGTAGAAGTTCTGGCCCACGCTGGTGCTGATGAGGCGGCTGAAGCCGAAGCGGAATTCGCTAATCAGCGTCGGAGTTACTCGCGTGGTGAGCCCGATGCCCGTGTTCTCGAACGTCTGGGGAACACTGAGCCCGCCTGCTTCCGGGAAAGCGCCCGGCGTGTACCTGTCGAACGACTGGCGGGCGTAACGGCCCATCAGGTCGTTGTTGTCGGTGAGTCTGTGATCGGCCCGTACCAGCCAGTTGTTCTGATCTACAAGTCTGGATGGAGAAACCGCGTAGTTGCTTGCACCGATGCCGCCATTCGGGAAGGCGTAGTATTTCAGGATATTCTGCGAAATCGGATCCAGCCGGTTCGCGGGGATCAGTCCTCCGGGAAACGGAGTGTTGCCATTGAGCGGATCGCGAATCACTTTGTTGAAGCTGGCAAGATTTCCTGTGCGCTGGTCGGCGGTGGGCACGGTCTGGGTGAGTGTGATGCCGCGGCGTTCGCGCGAACCCTCGTAACCGCCAAAGACAAACGTACGATTCTTGATGACGGGGCCGCCGGCGTAGGCTCCGAATTGATTCAGGCGCAGGGGCGGCTTCTTGGCAGAGAAAAAGTTTCGCGCGTCCAACTTGTCGTTGCGCAGAAATTCGAATAATGTTCCATGTAATTCGTTGGTGCCGGACTTTGTCACCACGTTAATTACGGCGCCGCCGCCGGATCCAAATTCGGCGGAATATTGCCCGACCTGAATCTTGAACTCGCCAATGGCATCTA
Organism: Bryobacteraceae bacterium; assembly: GCA_040002435.1. Taxonomy (GTDB): domain Bacteria; phylum Acidobacteriota; class Terriglobia; order Bryobacterales; family Bryobacteraceae; genus JANXXV01. Next base: position 653 of record JBDUEM010000082.1, on the reverse strand, counting down.
CGGAAGGCGCGATGTTGAAGGAGTGGTAGACCGGTTCCTTGTTATCGATGCCGTCCAACTGGTAGCTGTTCTCGGTGGCCGGCATTCCGGCAGCGGAAGGGGCAAAGCCCTTGCTCAAGACATTCTTCGCGTTACTGCTGACGCCCTCTGTTATCCCAGCCGTGAGCGTTGTCAGCTCCATGAAATTGCGGCCGTTCAGGGGGAGATTCTCGATGCGCGACTGCGAAATGACTCCGCCGATGTTGGGGCTCTCCGTTTCAATAGCCGGCGTGGTGGCGTGTACGTCTACGCTCTCCGAAACCTGGCCCACCTCGAGGACCAGATCGATACGGGCCTGTTGATTTACTTGGAGGATGACGTCGCTCAGAACGGCCTTTTTGAAACCCGCGCTTTCCGCCTCAATCTTGTACTCACCCGGATTCAACGCAGGTATGGAGTATGCGCCCGATGCACCGGCTTGTGTTTCGCTTGTGAGGTTCGTCGAGATATTTGTCGCCACTACTTTGACCCCTGGGATAGCGGCTCCCGAGGAGTCTTTTACCAGTCCGGTGATGGTGGCTTTATTGGTCTGAGCTATGACGGACGCATAGGCCAGAAATGCTAGACAAGCTAACCTTCGAATCATACAATTCTCCCTGAACACGCAAAGAATA
>JBDUEM010000081.1:0-27328 GCA_040002435.1 Bryobacteraceae bacterium | reverse complement strand
GAGCGGCTGGCGGCATTGCGAGCCGAACCGCTTTCGGCATACAACATGGCATGGCTGGTGCACCTGGTGGGCGACATCCACCAGCCGCTGCACTGCGTTGCCCGTTTCACCGGCCGGCATCTGAATGAAAACACAGGGCGGGACATCGGGGACCAGGGCGGCAATTTATTTCTGATCGACGATTCCGCGAAGAACCTGCATGCCTTGTGGGATAACGCGCTAGGCGCCACAGACTCACGGCTGGATTTTGTGAAAACCGCCGCGAGTCTGGCGACAACGGCGGACTTGGTTGCCCGCCTGGATACGGCCTCCTGGGTTGAGGAGAGCGTTGATCTGGCTAAGAGTCTCGTCTACACGATCGGGGATGACGCTGGCAAGAGCAGCCCTCCAAGAGTCACCCCCGAATACCGGGCAGCACTGCAAAAGGCTGCCCAGGAAAGAATCGCTGCGGCCGGTTACCGTCTGGCCGCGCTACTCAACGCTCGGTTGCAGTAATTCCGCGATTCAAATTATTCGCAAAGGACTGTATCCCGATTCCGATTGCGGCCCATACGATCCAATGCGAGAAAAAGCCCTGCCCGATGGCAAATTCACCGGCAAAGCCAAGGTCTGCGCCAAGACGCCAAGCGGCCAGGACAAACGCCAGCAGCGACGCGGGTGTCATAAGTGCAATACACAACCCCATCATCTGCGGCGAGCCCAGCTCCCGCAATGTTTTCCGCTTGAAACCCGTCCTGACGATCACTTTCATTTTGCCCTCTCACTAGACATACGCGAATTATCGACGAATAGACGGTCATCATGAGAGAAATTTTTTTTGGCCAAACGGTCTAGGGCTGATTCTTCCGCATCCAGACGGTTAGATCCATCCGTATCCGCTCCGGCAGCACCCGCATATCATCTGCCTCGGCGTCGGAGATGGCGTCCGCCCGCTCATAGTCGGAAATGTTCCGCTTCTTTCGAAAAGTATCGAGCTTGCGAATCGTTTCCGCTTCCGTGCCGATAGTGTAGGCAAGAGAATCAATCACTCGATAATGCTGGCTGGCGCGTTCGGCATTGTAACCGGCAATCGCACGTGCCCCGGAGGCCAGCTGGAGCGCGGCGTTATAAGCGATATTAAATCGCCAATCGGTGTGAAGCCCAGGGGTCGTGCAGGCGTTCAAATCGCGGTCAGCCACGGCCAGCAGGTCTGCGATCTCTCCGCGGCTTGTCTTGTGTTCCCTCAGCCACCCGAATTTCAGCCAATCCTTTAAGCTGCCGTTCATCGCCGATCAGGAAAATCTTCGGACCACCTATTACACTGTTGAGAAAGTGCTGCCCTGCCGCAAGTTTACGACAAAATTCAACTCGCGGGTAAACGTTCGGATTCACTTCGCGGCCCAGCTCTCGCTGCGCGTCGCTCAATGCTGCAACTACATCCATGAGAGAGAGGTCTCCGATCACCATCAGGTCCACGTCGCTGCAAAGCGTCTCAGTTCCTGTGGCAGCGGAACCAAAAACAAAAGCCACTGTAATTTGGTTCTGCAATGGATCGAGCCCCTCTGAAAGCACTCTTGAGAGGCCGAAAGTCTTCCGCACAAGCGCGTGAAGCTCATCGAAAATCGGACATTCCCGCCTCGCCTGGAAGTAGGTCTGCCGTCCTTCCACCGTACGGGTTAGAATGCCCGCCTGCCGGAGTTGTTCGAGTTCTCGCTGCACGGAGCCGGAGCCCAGACTCAAGGCCTGAATGATTCGCCGTTGATAGAAACGTTCATCGGGCCGCCCAAATAGCAGTCCGAGAACCGACTGCCGCGTGATGCCGAAGAGCGGGTTTCCGAGGGTCCTACCCATATTGAGTATTATTATACCCAATATAGGTATCATCAATGCCGGAAGTGCCGCACTCCGGTGAACACCATCGCGATTCCCAAGCGGTTAGCCGCCGCGATGACGTCTTCGTCCTTCACCGACCCGCCGGGCTGGATCACCGCCGTAATCCCGTATTCGGCCGCCTGTTCCAGACCGTCGGGAAATGGGAAGAACGCGTCGGACGCCAGCACCGTCCCTTTCAGCGGCAACACCGCCTTCATCGCACCTACTTTCACGGAATCGACACGGCTCATCTGTCCGGCGCCGACGGTCACGCTCTGCCCGGCCCGTGCGTAGACAATCGCGTTGGATTTGACGTGCTTGCAGACCTTCCAGCCAAACTCCAGCGCCGTCCACTCCTCGGCAGTGGGTTCGCGCTCCGTCCGGACCCTCGCCGAAGCCCGGTCTAACCGGTGCACATCGGGCGTCTGCGCCAGGAATCCGCCGCTGATCGACTTCACCACCAGTTCTTCCACCGCTGGGCCCACCTTGAGCAGGCGTAAGTTCTTCTTTGCCGAAAGGATCGTCAACGCCTTTGCCGAATAGCCCGGCGCCGCAATGGCCTCTGTAAATATTTTCGAAGCCTCGGCCGCCGTCTCCTCGTCCACTAACCGATTGAACGCCAGCACCCCGCCAAAAGCCGACACCGGGTCGGCTTCCAGCGCCTTGCGGTAACTCTCGGCCAGCGTCGCCTGTTCGGCGCACCCGCACGGATTCGTGTGCTTGATGATGGCTGCTGCCGGTCCTTCAAATTCCTGAATTAACTGCCAGGCCGCGTCGAGGTCCACCAGATTGTTGTAGGAAAGTTCCTTTCCGTGCAGCTGCTGGGCCGAAGCGATTCCGCCCCGATGCCGCGAATACAAAGCCGCCTGCTGATGAGGATTCTCACCATAACGCAGCGCGATGGTCTTCTCCGCGTGGATATCCAGCACCGTGGGCAGCACGGCCGGGGTATCCACAAAGACTCCGTCCGTGAAATCAATAGACGCCAACCGCGCCGTAATCGCCCGGTCGTAGGCTGCCGTCAGGGCAAACGCCTTCCTGGCCAGCTTCCAGCAAGCCGCCACCGAAAGCTCACCTCCGGCCGCCCGCATTTCTTCCAATAGCGCCGTATAGTCGTCCGGAGAAACCACCACGGCCACATCCTGATAGTTTTTCGCGGCAGCCCGGATCATGGTAGGCCCGCCGATGTCGATATTCTCAATCAGATCGTGCACGGCTGCGTCCTTCCGCGCCGCAATTTTCTCGAACGCGTACAGATTCACCACCACCATATCGATCAGCCCGATGGAGTGCTCCACAAGCGCCGCCATATGTTCAGGATTGCTTCGAATGGCCAGAACCCCGGCAGCTACGCGGGGATGGATGGTCTTCACCCGCCCATCCAGCATTTCTGGAAACCCTGTCAACTCCGCAATGTCCTTTACGGCAAGTCCGGCCTGCCGAATCGCGGCGGCGGTCCCGCCCGTCGAAATCAGTTCCACCCCCAGGCCGCTCAGGCCCCTGGCGAATTCCACCACACCGGTTTTGTCGGTAACGCTTAGCAACGCTCTCTGAATTTTTGGCATGAACCCTCTATTCTAAATGGCCCGCTATAATCGAATCTGTGTCCTACTCCGTTACCTTGATTCCAGGCGATGGCATTGGCCCCGAAGTGGCCGATGCAACTGTTCGCGCCGTTGATGCAACCGGTGTAAAGATTGATTGGGAGCGGGTGGAACTGACCGCCGATGTCATCATGAAGGCCGGCCAGGTTTTGCCGCAGCACGTCCTCGATTCGCTGGATCGGACGCACATCGGACTCAAGGGGCCGGTAGCTACTCCGGTCGGCGGCGGCTTCCCGAGCGTGAACGTGGCCCTTCGCAAGAAGATGGACCTTTACGCCAATGTTCGTCCGGTCGAGACGCTGCCGGGCGTAAAGACCCGCTACATGGACGTGAATATCGATATGGTGATCTTCCGCGAGAACACGGAGGATGTCTACTCGGGACTGGAGCACGAGGTCATCAAGGACGTAGTGGAAAGCCTCAAGATTATCACCCGCTACGCATCTATCCGTATCGCCCGAGCCGCTTTCGACTTCGCTAAACAGGGCCGCAAGAAAGTCACCGCCGTCCACAAGGCGAACATCATGAAGCTCAGCGACGGACTCTTTCTGCGCTGTTGCCGCGAAGTAGCGTCGGAGTTCCCCCAAATCGAATACAAGGAGTTGATCGTCGATAACGCGGCTATGCAACTGGTGATGCGTCCGGAGACGTTCGACGTCCTGCTGCTGCCGAACTTGTATGGGGATATCGTGTCCGACCTCGCGGCCGGGCTGGTGGGTGGCTTGGGTATCGTGCCCGGAGCGAACCTCGGGGAGACCAACGCCGTGTTTGAAGCAGTTCACGGCAGCGCGCCGGACATTGCGGGGAAGGGAATTGCGAATCCGACGGCGCTGATGCTGTCGTCGGTGATGATGCTCAAGCACATCGGGGAGAACGAGGCCGCGGTTCGCCTGCAGGCTGCCATCAAGGCCGTCTACGCCGAAGCGAAACACACTACATCGGATGTGGGAGGCGGGTCAAGCACCTCCCAATTCACCGATGCGGTTATTAGCAGACTGGCCTGAGTTCTACAGGCCCTTCTTGCCGAGGAAAGAAACCAGGTCGACAACGCGGCACGAATAGCCCCACTCGTTGTCATACCAGGCCACGACCTTCAGCAGGTTGCCGCCCAGCACTTTTGTCAGCAGGGAATCCACAATCGAACTGTTCGGATTGTGCAGCATGTCGGAGGAAACCACCGGATCCGAGGTGTATGCGAGAATGCCCTTCAACTCGCCCTCGGACGCAGCCTTCAATGCGGCGTTGACTTCTTCCGCAGTCGCCGGTTTTGCCAGGATCGCCACCAGATCCACCACCGAAACATCTGGCGTTGGGACGCGCATGGAGTAACCGTCCAGCTTGCCCTTTAGTTCCGGCATTACCAGTCCAATGGCCTTCGCGGCTCCGGTGGACGTGGGGATCATGTTGATAGCGGCGGCTCGGGCGCGGCGGAGATCTTTATGGGGGAAGTCGAGGACCGGCTGATCGTTCGTGTAGCTGTGGATGGTGGTCATCGAGCCCTTCTCGATACCAAACTTCGAGTGCAAAACCTTGACCACGGGCGCCAGGCAGTTGGTGGTGCAGGAGGCATTCGAAACAATATGGTGGTTCGCCGCAACGTACTTATCATCGTTAACCCCCAGCACCAAGGTGATATCTTCGTCCGTCGCCGGCGCCGAAATGATCACTTTTTTGACGGTGCCATGGAGATGCTTCTTCGCGTCAGCGGCGTTTGTGAAGCGGCCGGTGGATTCCACCACGACCTCGACACCCAGAGAGCTCCAATCGATTTCTGCGGGATCCTTCGTCGCAAAAATCTTGATTTTCTTCCCGCCAACCACCACTGAATCGCCCTCGATTGAAACGTCGTGCTTCAATTGACCGAGGGTCGAGTCGTACTTCAACAGGTGCGCCAGCGTCTTCGTGTCGGTCAGATCGTTAGCTGCCACAAATTCCACGTCCGGGTTGTGCAGCCCTGCACGAACCACGTTCCGGCCGATGCGGCCGAAGCCGTTGATGCCCACTTTGATTGCCATTCCTGAGACTTCTCCTTTTGCTTCGTTTGGGGGTTCTAAACCAATATAACAAGCACGGGGCGGGGTGCTTTTAGTGCGCAGAAACGACTTTGCCGTCGAGAATTGTCATCATCGGTTCAATGTCTCGAATCTGGTCTTCCGGACACTTCAGAATATCGCGATCAATCACAACAAAGTCAGCGAGTTTGCCGGTTTCGATCGACCCCTTCTGCCGTTCCGCGGATTGCAGATATGCGCCCCAGATGGTATAGCTGCGCAGGGCATCCTCGCGCGAAATTTTCTGCTCCGCGTGCAGCACTTTCCCGGCGCTGGTTTTCCGTGATACTTCGGTCCACATCGCGGGAAACGGGTTGTATGGATTCACGGAACGATTCTTGTCATGGCCGATCATGTGGTCACTGCCGCCGGCAAAAATTACCCCGGCATCCACATACGAGCGCAGCGGAAAGAAGTATTTCATGCCTTCGTCGCCAAACACTTTCTCCAGCGCATCGCCATCGCCATACAGCCATGCCGGCTGCACGTCTGCCAGCACGCCCAGTCGCTTGGCGCGCGCAATTGCCGCGGGCGTCTGAAAACTGGCGTGCATCAGGTGCGATCGCGACGGCGCCAGCGGCTTCTCACGATTCAGCGCCTCAAAGGCGTCCAGTAACGCGTCTACAGCGCCGCCGCCTTGCGAATGTGCGGTCAGCGCCCATCCTTTGTCCCGGGCAGCCCTCAACACGGCCAGCAGCTTATCGGGTGGCACAAACAACTGTCCGCGGTCGTCCCGGTTCGTGATCCCGTAAAGCTGCTCACCGAACTCGCCATACGGTGCGCGTTGGTAGGCGGTGCCAATGGTCATTCCGCCATCCAGCGTCACTTTGAAAATCCCGAACCGCAGCCAGTCATCGCCGCCGTCCGCGCGGTAGGGAGCGGCTTGAATCTGACGCACCAGGTCTTCGGTCTTCCCGTTGGTGGGCAGCCGCCAAGTCATCACCACGCGAATCGGAAGCCGCCCCTGGGCCTTCAGCTTCCCGTAAAGTTCAATCTCTTCCGGTGTCAGTGCCCGATCGATCACCGATGTCAGCCCCGCCTGCACATAGCGCTTCAGCTGACCTTCCAGCGCGTCCAGGCGTTCGCCTTCCGTAAACTGTTCGGCGTTTTCGACGCCCTTCAGCAACCCCTGCGCATTGCGCAGAATGCCATTCGGTTCCCCCCGGGCATCCTTCACAATCTCCCCACCCGGCGGGTTCTTCGTATCCCGCGTGATGCTGGAAGTTTTCAACCCCAGCGAATTCACCACCACAACATAGCTGGCGTCAAACATCACGGGGTGCTCTTTGGCCACATCCAGCAATTCCCGCGTGGGCATCCGCATTTCGGAAAGGCGAGTCGGAAACGTCCGCGGCACCACGATCCATTGCCCTTTCGGCGTCACCCGCGCGCGAGCCGCGATATAGCTGCGCAGAGCCGCGTAGGAATTGAGAACCGGCAGGGGCGTACGCAACTCGCTTAACCCAGCGCCCAACGGGTGGACATGGCTATCGATTAATCCCGGCAGCACTGTTTGCCCGTGAAGATCGATCACGCGGGTCTTTTCGCCCCGCTCCTGGGCCAGCACCGCGGCACTGTCGCCGACAGCCGTGATCTTGCCGTTTTTGGCGGCCACCGCCTGTTTGATCGAAAATGACGAATCGACGGTCAGGATCCGGCCGTTATGCAGAATCAGGTCCGCATCCGCCGCATGCAGGAACCCGCAGGCCGCCAGAAGTAATAGCGTGGGACGGGTCACTGTACGGGCAGCGGAGGCGCTGTTTGTCCGCCGAGTCCGGCGTAGGTTTCCTTTACCTTCAGTACCTTGTTTCCATTGAAAGTCACGAACACCAGCTTGCCCGGGGGATTCCCGTAAATCCAGTCTTCCAGTTCCATGCCCTCTTTGGTCTCCCGTGACTTCGTCCGTGGCTTGCCCAGCGCCATAATCACCTGATCGCGATCCATTCCCTCAATCGCGCGATTTTCCTTGACGGCCTTCGCTACTTCGGGCGGCAGGGAATCCATTGCCTGCTCCGTGGCACTGTGCTTTTCGAAATCCAGAATCGGCGCAAGGATCTTTTTGATCTCGGCGGCCTGCAAGCCCGGTACCGGCTTCCCGAATTCCAGCACGATGTAAGTGCCTCCCGGCGCATTGGTGCCTTGTCCGCGTATCGGTGAGGTGCTTCCACCCATGCCCACTTCCACGTTCTCGTACCACTTCCGCTTGCCCCTCATACCGCCATTAATTTCGAAGAGAATCTTCTGATCTTCGATGGTCACCTTGGTAATCTGCACCAGATCGCCGACGCGCGCGGCCGGCCCGAACTCGCGTCCCACTTCGTCCCATTTCTTCTTGTCGTATTTGCCGCTGCTCTCAATGGGCAATGGCTTCTTCGACCGCGGCAGGAACGTTTTCACCGTGGCGAACTCCGCCATCAGTCCACGGACAATCTCTACGCGCTGGTCAAAATTCAGCTTGCCGGTATCCTTCACGCCGTCGGCGAAAAGGCAGGTGGTCAGAAGCGAGATCAGGAACAATCGGAAGGTTTTCATCGAACGGCATCCCCCGGCGGAATTTGCGCTAGAACCGGTTCCTGGCGTTGCACCGGAGCTTTGACCAGATAGATCATCAATCCGACGACCACCAGACAGGTGAGCAGGCTCGCCTCCGGACCGTATTTTCCACCGCTCCAGATGTCCGCCACGTACCAATGCATCGTGACTCCCGTCATGCCCATTGTAAACCCGCTGAGATTCACCCCAAATAGCGGCAGCGTCCAGTTCCAGGCAAAGTGGATCCCGATGGGAAGCCACAAGTCCCCGCTCCTTATGAATGCATAGCCCAGCACCACGGCGAATCCGATGGTGTTCACGATGCCCATCGGCGAAACGTTCTGGTTATTCAAGTGCGCCAGTCCGAACAGCACGCTGACTGGAAGAATAGTGGCGAAGGTTCCCAATCCGCGCAGCAGGACCTGAAAGGCGTACCCGCGGAACAGCATCTCTTCCCCGACGGCGCCGAAGAGCAGGATGAAGGTGACGAAGGCAAAGCTGGCGAGATTTGCCGGTTGGTCCGGCGACTTCTCCAGGCGCGCCATCCCGGTCAACAACGGAATGACCATCACCAGGCACGCCGCACCGATGCCTCCCGCCGCTCCCAGGGCGAGATTGCGAGCAGCGCCTGGATGCCAGTTCATCCCGATATCGGCGAGGCGGCCGCGCTCAAAGATTCGCAGCGAAACTGCGTTCGCAACGGCTGCGGCAGCGAATGTGCCCATCGCCGCCGCGATCCACACGCCGCCGATCTGCAGCGCCAGCGGGAAGAACATCAGCCCGACAATCGCCAGGAAGACGTACAGGCCTACCCTCAGAATCAGCCCCAGCTTCTCGCGCGGTAGTGTTACTTCCATGTTGGGATGTTACTTCGCTGCCGTCTTCACCTGTACACCTTTGGGTGCCACCTGCACCGGCAGCACTTGCCCGCCGGCTTGCACAATCAGCTCAGAAACACGGGCCTTGGCGCCGCGCTCCACCAGAAAGAACACGCACCCGCCACCGCCCGCGCCGCAGACCTTCGCGCCCTTGGCTCCGGCCCTGCGTGTCGATTCAATCAGCTTATCGATCAAGGGCGTAGTGATGCCGGGGGCATTCTTCTTGCGGTTGGTCCATTCCTCGCGCAGCAGCCGGGCTACTTCGTTCCAGTCGGCTTTTTCTAGCGCCGTTCGCATGCCGAAGGCAATCGCCGCGATGCGGTCGAAATTCCGCCGCACCGCACGGTCGCCATTAATGTGCGCCTTCGTGACTTCCCAATTGTTGATGCCGGAATTGCGCGGCTCGCCGGTGTAGGCCAGTACGATACGTTCGTTCAGATCGGCAAGATCGACCGGAATCGATTTGTGCACGATGCCCGGAACGCCGAGTTCAATGGCGCTCACTCCGCCGTACATGGCCGGGTAGTAATCCTGGCAACCGGTGGGCACGCGAATGATCTGCGCCTCTATATTCTGCGAAATTTCACGGATCTTCTCGATGTTGTAGCCAGTGCCCTTCAGCTTGTTCAGTGCACTCGATATGGTAATGATCAGCGACGAAGATCCTGAGATACCGGCGCCGGAAGGAGCCTCTGAGTTGGTGCTCAGCTCCAATCCGCCTTCGGGCTCGAAAAAGCGCAGGACATATGCCAGCAAGGGCAGTTTGTATTTTGCAGCAGCCGCCAGGGCCGCAAACGAGTCGAACGTTTCTTCGCCGCGCTGATCCGCCGACCGCAGCACAATTTTGCTGTCCGCGCGCGTCACGATTTCACAGGAAGTGTAGCGGTCGACAGCAAAGTTCACCGTCACGGCGTTCGCGTGATAGAGATAGAGCGGCCAGATATCGAGTGTGCCGCCGGCCAGATCCACACGGCAAGGGGATTTCGCAGTAATCTTCATAGTCGGCAATATTGAAGCCTAACAGAACCGCGGGCTGGTATACCTCAAGGCCGAAGCCCCAGCCGCAGTTTGTCTATATCTTCTTCGTTGTTATAAAAATGCACCGAAACCCGCAGATTCCCATGCCGCGCCGAAACCTGAATACGACGCTCCTTCAACTCGCGCGCGACTTTGGAAGCATCCAGGCCCGGCAGACGCGCCGCAATGATAGGCGAATCTTCGTGAAGGATTTCCGCACCTGCTTCCTTCAACATCGTCCGCGTCAACGCCGCCAGTTCCATCACGCGCCGCTCAATCACTGCGGGCCCGAGTTCCAGTATCATCTCAATTACCGCGCCCATGGCGTAGAGCGGTGCGAAGCTCAGCATCCCGCCTTCGTACTTCTCCGCGGCATCGGAAAATTGGGGCACGCCGTGATTCAACTGATCCACGCTGCGCCAGCCACGATCACTGCGCCAGCCCACAACATTTGGCGGCAGCGTCTCCCGCAGTTCCGGCCGCACGTAGACAAAGCCGGCGCCGTTCGGGGAGAGCAGCCACTTGTAGGCGTGCACCGCGAAAACATCGGGTTGAACGGCGGCCGTATCGAATGCCAGGGCGCCGACGCTCTGCGTTCCGTCCAGGTAGAACACCACACCACGATCCCTTAGGAAGCGTGCGATTTTCTCGACGGGAGGCCGAAAACCGGTGCTGTAGTTGACGGTGCTCATCAGTACCAGACGCGTTGCCGGCGTGACCGCCGATTCGAAATTTTCCCAGGACGTCTCAACAAACTCCACGCCTTGTTTCCCCAAAACCGCGGGAAAGTAGCTGTTGTTCGGAAACTCCCCTTCGAGGGCGACGATGCGGTCTCCGGTTCGCCACGTCAGGCCGTTGATCAGGATGGCCAGGGCAGTGGAAGCGTTAGGCACGAATGCGATGTCATCCGCATTGCAACGGATCAACTTCGCGGCCAGCTCCCGGATATGATCCATATCGTCGAACCAGCGCAGAAAATCAGAACATGCCAGTTCGTCGCGATGTTCAAAATGTCTTCGCACGGCTTCTGTTCCACAGCGCGGAAGCTGCCCGAATGTGGCCGTATTGAGGAACGTCCAGTTTTGCAGTGCCGGGAATTCAGACCGGACCTTCGCCCAGTCAACCGGCATGAACACGGACGCGCACGAACTCCACGGCCTCACCTACCGGCACTTCAAACGACTGTTTCGTCCGCCGCTCTACTACTTCGGCGAGACCATCCGGCAGCTTCTTGCCGAGATTGATGCGATACGGAATGCCGATCAGGTCTGCATCCTTGAACTTCACTCCGGCCCGCTCCTCACGATCGTCGAGCAGCGCATCCAGGCCCGAGGCTTTGGCGTCGCTGTACAACTTTGCGGCGGCTGCCTTCTGTTCCGCATTCTTCCAATCCACCGGCGTTACCACCACTTGGAACGGCGAAATCGACGCAGGCAGCGCCATGCCGTCTTTGTCGTTAAAGAGTTCAATGGCCGCGCACAGAATCCGTTCGACGCCGATGCCATAGGAACCCATGATGACCGTTACTTCTTTTCCGGATTCATCCAGCACGCGCAGACCCATGGAGTCGGAATACTTGTAGCCGAGCTTGAAAATGTGGCCGATCTCGACCGTCTTCACCAACTCGAGCGGATCGCCTGTATCTACACTGGTCTCACCGGCTGCCACTTGCCGCAGATCGAAGAATTCGGCCTGGAAGTCCTCGCCGGGAGTGACATGGCGCAAGTGGTAGTCGTCCTTGTTCGCTCCCGCGATCATATTGCGCCGGCCCTGCAGTGCCAGGTCCGCCAGTATCCTTAGCTTTGTAACTCCGACGGGGCCCAGCGAACCCGGATCGGCTCCGAACGCATCTCGAATCTCGTGCGGATGCGCCGGCCGTACTTCGCCTGCGCCAACCGCCGAGGCGAATTTAGTCTCGCTCAGCGAATGGTCGCCGCGCAGCAGGGCGAGCACCAACTTCCCGCCGGCGGCCATCACCAGGCTCTTCATCTGCGATGTCTCGGGCAAGCCCGTGAACTCGGCTACTTCGGCAATCGTCTTACGTCCGGGCGTGTGAAATTCCTCCGGGCTCAAATCGCCTCCGGGGTCAGCCAGCGTCACCGGAACCGGACGCGACACCGCTTTCTCCAGATTTGCCGCGTAGCCGGTGGCCGGACAGCTCACCACAAAATCCTCGCCGGCGTCGGAGGCCACCATAAACTCATGGGACTGGCTGCCGCCCATCGCTCCGGAATGTGCTTCCACCACCATGTACTTCAAGCCACAGCGGTCGAAAATGCGCCGGTAGGCTTCGTAGTGTTTTTCATAGGCGGCATCGAGTCCCGCCGCGTCCATGTCGAACGAATACGAATCCTTCATGATGAACTGCCGCACGCGCAGCAGCCCCGATTTCGGCCGCGGTTCATCGCGGAACTTCGTCTGGATCTGATACCAGATCTGCGGCAGCTGCTTATAGCTGCGCATCTCGCCGCGAGCAACTGAAGTCATCACCTCTTCATGGGTCATTCCCAGGCAGAGTTCGCGGCCCCAGCGGTCCTTCAAGCGGAACATGTTGTCGCCCATCACGTCCCAGCGGCCCGATTCCTGCCAGATTTCAGCCGGGTTCAGGGCCGGCAGCAGCATTTCCTGGCCGCCGATGGCGTCCATCTCTTCGCGCACAATGGCTTCAATCTTCAGCAGCGACCGTTGGGCCAGGTATAAGTAGTTATAAATGCCCGCCGAAAGCTGGCGCACATAACCTGCGCGCAACAACAGTCTGTGGCTGACTACCTCTGCTTCTACGGGGTTTTCCCGCAGAGTGGGGATGAACAGTTTGCTCCAAAGCATGAAAGGATTCTCGAAGGAATTTAGCGGTGAAGGCTCAATTGTAGCATGATAGAATTGCAGGGAATCCCCATGAAAATTGCTATCGCCGCGGATCACGCCGGGTTTGTCTTGAAGCAGAAACTCCGCGATGAATTGCGTGCCAAAGGGTATGAAGTCGTTGATTTTGGAACCACCAGCGAAGAGTCTACGGACTATCCGGACTACGCCGCGGCAGTGGGTCACAGCGTGGTCAGCGGCGCGGCGGAGCGGGGCATCCTGGTGTGCAGCAGCGGGGTGGGAATGTCCATGGCTGCCAACAAGATTCCGGGGATCCGCGCAGCTCTCGCAGCCAATGCCGAAGAGGTCCGCGTCACGCGCGAACATAATGACGCGAATGTGCTCACTTTGGGCGCGCGCTTTACCAGTTCAGAGGAAGCCGCAAATCTTGTGGACATCTTCCTGAATACAAATTTCAGCGGCGGCGAGCGTCATGCCCGCCGGATTGCCAAGTTAGCCCGGCTGGAACGCCTGGCACAAGAGGAAACGATCGGTAAATGATGAACCAACAACAGAGGATGGCGAGGTCTCTCGCCGAAGCCGACCCACAGGTCTACGAAGCGATCCGGCACGAATTGGAACGCCAGGATTCCCGCCTGGAACTGATTGCCAGCGAGAATTTCACCTCCGAGGCCATTCTGGAAGCTGCAGGCAGCGTTTTCACCAACAAATACGCAGAAGGTTACCCGGCCAAGCGGTATTACGGCGGATGTGAGTACGCCGATATTGTCGAGAATCTCGCTCGCGACCGTGCCAAGAAACTGTTCGGGGCCGAATATGTGAACGTGCAGCCGCATTCCGGCTCGCAAGCCAACCAGGCAGCCTACGGCGCCGTGCTTTCACCGGGAGACACCATACTCGGCATGAACCTGGCCCACGGCGGACACTTGACGCACGGCCACCCGCTCAACTTCTCGGGCAAGACCTACAAAGTGGTCGCCTACGGCGTGCGCAAGGACGACGAGCAGATCGACTACGACGAGGTCGCCCGGCTGGCAGAAGAAAGCAAGCCGAAGATGATCATCGCCGGCGCCAGCGCCTACCCGCGTATCATCGATTTCAAACGCTTTCGCGAGATTGCCGATTCGGTTGGCGCGTTACTGCTCGTCGATATGGCGCATTTCTCCGGACTGGTGGCCGCGGGAGTCTATCCGAATCCCTGCGAGCAGGCCGATATCGTAACGTCCACCACTCACAAGACGTTGCGCGGCCCCCGTTCCGGTATGATTCTGGCGCGCGAGAAATTCGGTCCCGCTATCGACAAGACTGTATTCCCGGGCATGCAGGGCGGCCCGCTGGTTCACATCATTGCCGCCAAGGCCGTCTGTTTCCTGGAAGCGGCGACCCCGGAATTTGTGGCCTATCAGAAGCAAGTTGTCTTAAACGCGAAAGCCATGGCTGCGGGATTAACCGCGGAGGGTTTCCGCGTTGTATCCGGCGGCACGGATTCGCACCTGGTCCTGGTGGACGTATTTGCCAAAGGGGTGCGCGGCAAGGAGGCGGAATCGTCACTCGATAAGGCCCACATCACGGTGAACAAGAACGGCATCCCGTTCGACGTAAATCCACCGCTGAACCCCAGCGGAATCCGGCTTGGCAGTCCGGCCGTCACAACCCGCGGTTTCGGGGAAGCGGAAATGTCGGAAGTCGCCGCGTGCATTGCGCAAGTGCTGCGCGCTCCGGCGGCGGAAGACAATCTTACCGCGGTACAGCGCAGAGTAAAGGGACTGACCGACAAGTTCCCGCTGTATGGCTGGAAGTTCAGTACCGTAGGCGCGTAAGGCACTCCGCTCATGCCGCTGCGCATCGTCATAGATGTCCGGCACATCAAAGACTTCGGCATTGGAACTTATATCCGGAATCTGGTCATCGCTCTAAGCGCGGTGGATTCCGTGAACCATTACCTGCTCACGGTCCTGCCGAGCGAAGTGAATGAACTGGCCGGGTTGGGCCCGAATTTTGAGCCGGTCCCCTATCTTCGCCAGGATTCCGACCGCAAAGACCACGTTCTGTTCCCGCTCTTTCTGCGAGAGCTACACCCCGATCTGGTTCATATGCCTTTGAACCAAATCCCGTTTCTGATGCCGAAGCCGTACGTAGTCACGATTCATGACTTGGCCAGTCTTCTATTCGGGGAGCGCTCGGGAATGCGCGAGAATCTTCGGCTGTACGGCTTCCGCCGCGGCCTGTTGCGCGCTGACCGCGTGATTGCCGTCTCCGAAGCCACGCGCCGCGATGCGGAGCACATGCTGGGTATTCCAAGCGAGCGCATCAGGCAGGTATATAGCGCGCCCGATCCAAAATATCTCGATCATCACCCGCCCGCCACGGCGAGGGCGGCCGGGCCGCACGTTTGGGAAATGGAGAAGAAGCGTCTTCTCGAGCGCTATCAGATCGACTATCCGTTTCTGCTCTATTCGGGGAGAATCAAGCCTCACAAAAACATTCCGCGCCTGGTTGAGGCCTTCGCTGTTGTCCGCGGCGAACTGGAGCACCATCCGCTGTACAAGGATTTGAGGCTCATCATCATCGGGGATGAAATTTCGCGTCACCCCGAAGTCCGCCGTACGGTGATTCAGACCCGCATGGAGCATTGCGTGCGCTTTCTCGGTTTCGTTCCCTTCGATACCTTGAAGGTGTTCTACACGACGGCGAGTGCATTCATCTTCCCATCTTTGTATGAAGGCTTCGGCTTGCCGCCGCTGGAAGCCATGGCGTCGGGAACTCCGGTCGTCGTCTCAAACGCCAGCTCTCTTTCTGAAGCAGTCGCGGAAGCGGCCATGATCATCAATCCTGAAAACGTCTTCGACATCGCCCGCGGTATTCGTGAAGTACTTCTCGATGAGACGCTTCGCGCCAGCCTGATCCGCAGCGGACTGGAACAGGTTAAGCAATTCAGCTGGCATCGCACCGCCACGGAAGTTCTTGCTGTATACAACGAAGTGGCTGCCCGCAAAATCCAGGGTTAGCTGGGCCATTCCCTCTCTTGCGGCAGGAAAGTCAAGCGGGCGCGCACAATATGCATAATGTCTAGATTTACCAGCGAAATTCGTTCCCATTCGGCCGGTTTGAACAATTGGGTTTCCGGAACAATATATAAGGAGTCGGCTCCGATCCGCAGCCGCCGGATCAATCCGTGATTCCCCCGTTTCAGCACGTACAGGGAATCGTTGTGGATTTGCGTCCGCGCCGACGGGGCCTGGTCGAGCAGGGCGGTATCGTTTTCGGCAAACAAAGGCTCCATGGCTTCGTCGCGTCCGGTGCGCACGACGACCGGGTTTACGATGCCTCCCGCCCGGGCGTACGAGATGGGAAATCTCTCATAAGATTTCGCTTCGGTGGGCCATGGGTGGTGCGGTCCCAGCCGCCCTTCCAATACACGCACCCACGAGTATTGATTTCCCGGCGCCGCCCCCAAATTTAGTGCCTTGGCCGCATGGTCCGGATCTAAAAGGTCCAGTAATGATAAATTTAACTTTTGTAAAATCTGATCGCCGATGTCCGTCGACAAGATTCTGGCGCCCTTCAGGATATTGTGCAGGTGTGGCTGGGATACACCTACCAGCCGCGCCAGTCCGCGTTCCGTGAATTCACCGTTTCTGACCCTGGCGCGAAGATTTGATACCAGCATCGCCTGGAAGTCTTTCAGCAGCATAGGTTGTTCGCCCTATTTCAGGCTGTTATAGGCCGACCCAGTATCGATTCTACAGTAAATTCTACATCCGCTCCATGCCGGCTCTTTTGCCCGCTGGGAGGATGCCGAGATAGTATTTTCAGCGTTTTAGTACTCCTATATCATTTCTAGTTTTAAGACATTGAAAAAAATACGTGAATCTATTGACAGATTGACATACCGAGTTAGCATTCTCACAAGATGTAGGGTTCCCACTGCCTAAGAGGTTCGAGCAGGGAATCTACAAGGACAAATAGTCATGGAGTGGACTAGATCAGAAACGTTGGCATTAGCCATGAATCAATGTACTCAGTGCCATGGGATGGGACTGCGTGTCGGCCGAGGACAGGAGTCGGCCCCGTGCAATTGTGTTTTCCGGACGATATTCCGGCTTTGCTTCGATCATTTCCGGCTCTGTTCCGCGAAGGACAAACCGGTAAACAGCGCCGTCTTGGAATTTAACCCGAGGTCGAATAAGAGACAGACCTACGGGCTCAAAGAGGAAGAGTATGTAGCCGACTTCTGCAATATCAGCAAGCGGTCCCTAACCGACGAAGAGTATCGCATTTTTAAATATCATTTCTTGCTTGGGGCCGATTGGAAGCTTTGCTGCAAGAGGCTCAACATGGAGCGTGGACCGTTTTTTCACACGGTTTACCGCATTCAGCAGCGCCTGGGGCGACGTTTCCGGGAACTGCAGCCGTATGGAATATTTCCATTGGATGAATACTTTAATGGGACCATGCGTAACGAGCGGCCCGAAATGCCTGACGCTTCAAACGTAGTGCCGATCCGGCCGGGAAAGGCAAAACTCAGCGAACTGGTGCCCCTGCGGCGGACCGCGTAGCTCGAAGACAAGACTAGGCGTCTAAAACTGCGGCCACGAACCTACCGGTTTGTGGCCGCATCTTTTTTGTCATATCATTCTTGCGATGATCATTCAGCGGTTAGTTCTGGCGCTTCTGCTTGCAACGGTGGCGCACGCGCAAACGGTCGACCTGTTTAACAGGAAGAATCTCGACGGCTGGGAAGTGATGGGAGGTGGCGTATGGACCGTCATGAAGGATGGAACACTACTCGGGCAGCGGGACCTGTCGAAGAATCCCAAAACTGAACCGAATCAATCGTGGCTTTACACGCGCAAAGAGTTCGGCGAGTTTGATCTCCATCTGGAATGGTGGACGCGGCTTGGGGGCAACAGCGGCGTCTCCCTGCGCGACCAGACACGGGCGATTCACTCCTTCGGAGCCCAGGCGGATCCCAAGAATACGCCGTCCCACATCGGCTACGAGATTCAGATCAGCAACGGTTATAAGGACGAATATCCCACCGGCAGTCTCTATTTGTTCGAGGCCGCTAAAACCGGTTTCCAGCTTGAGAACGACTGGAACTCCATGGACATTGAATCGCGAAATGACATGATCCGCGTGAAGTTGAACGGGCACCTCATCATGCAGCACCCGGGAGATCCCAAGCGCAGCAAGGTAGGGCCAATCGGACTGCAGTTGCACGACATGTCCAGCATCGTGATGTTCCGCAATATCCGTATCAAAGAACTCGGAAAAGCCAAGCCCTGATTCCGGCCGCCAGCTAAGATGGTTTCTATGAAGAACTGGAAAGCCCTCGCCGAGGCTTACGAACTCGCAATTCCGGAGTCCGAGATGGACCGCATCGCTGTCCCGCTGAACGGGCTGGAGGAGTCCTTCCGGAAACTGGCCGCGGCGTTTCCAGCCGACACGGATTCGGCGTTGACCTTCGACGTCTCGCCGGAGGCCAAGTGACGATTCTCGACGCCGCCCGCCAACTGCAATCCGGCGAGGTGACCAGCGCCGCACTCGTGGAACGGACCCTGGCGGCGATTCGCGAAAAGAATCCCCCGCTCAACGCGTTCATTACCGTCCTCGATGGGCACGCCCGCGCACGCGCTAAGGCACTCGATTCGGAAATAGCGCAGGGCAAATACCGCGGTCCGATGCACGGTGTTCCCGTCGCGGTAAAAGATCTGTTTCACATGAAGGGCGTGCGCACCACCGGCGGCTCGAAGCTCTTTGAGGATTTGGTTTCGACGTTTGATTCGGCGGTAGTAGAGAGACTGGAGGCAGCCGGCGCGATCATCATCGGGAAGACGAACCTGCATGAACTCGCCTATGGCATCACGTCCAACAATCCTCATTTCGGCGGCGTCCACAATCCCCATAAGCTCGATTGCATTCCGGGCGGCTCGAGCGGCGGGTCGGGCGCCGCGGTCGCCGCTGGAATTGTGCCCATGGCAATTGGGACCGATACCGGGGGATCCATCCGCATTCCGGCAGCTTTCTGCGGGACGGTCGGCCTGAAGCCGACTTTTGGCCGGGTTAGCAAATTTGGCTGCATGCCACTGGGTCTGAGCCTCGATCACATGGGGCCCTTAACGGCCACCATTCGCGACACAGCGGTCACCATGGATGCTCTCGCGGGACACGATCCTCGCGACCCCAACACCAGCACGCGTCCGGTCGAGAGCTATCTTCCGCCGGATAAACCTTCGCTGAAAGGGGTTCGCATCGGCTGGCCTGTCAATTTCTATTGCGAGGCGCTGGACGCTGAGGTCCGGAGTTCGGTCGAAAATGTGAGGAAGACGGCCGAATCCCTTGGCGCCACTGTCATCGCAGTGCGAGTGCCTGATATTGTCGCCCTCAATACCATCTCGAGAGTGATTTTGATGTCGGAGGCTTCGGCGGTTCTCGAGCGCTATCTGACGGACCGCTCTAAATTCGGCGCCGACGTTTTGGCGCTGCTCGATCAGGGCCGGCTGCTGCCGGCAACCGATTATGTGAACGCCCAGCGCGCCCGGCGCGTCATGCAGCAGGAATTCGGGCGCCTCTTTGACACCGTAGATTGCATTCTGACGCCCGCCTCTCCCATTCCGGCCCCCCGGATAGGCCAGACGAACGTGATAGTGGATGGCAAAGAGGAAGATGTTCGACTCGCTTCCACGCGCTTTGTTCGGGGCATTAACGCCTTGGGCCTTCCAGCGTTGGCTCTGCCCTGCGGTCTGAGCGCGGACGGTCTGCCTATCGGCGTTCAAATTGTGGGCCGCGGATTCGCAGAGAAGTTCCTGCTGGAAGTGGGGGCCGCGTTCGAGGCCGCCATCCCAGTCACGCCGCTGGCATAAATTGCTGGCGCCTCCTACATAGATTACCGGCTTCTGCCGATGGTAGCGCTAGGGGCAGGTGCCGGTGACAGGAACGTCCGTATATCTTTGTGAACCAAAGCCAATTGTCGTAGAAGGGCTCATCAGGGTAGTTTCCTCCGGTGATCTTTTTCATCTCTGCGGCCATTGCTTTGACCTTCTTGACGCCATCCCTGAAATTGAAAGGCTGCACCCGGACATTATCATGATCGGCGGGGCGGGAACGAGCCGTACCTTGCCCGGTGTTATTCCCCGTATTACTTCCGCGTCTCCTGCCTCAAAGATTGTTCTCTGGCCGGAAAGCGAGTTCGCCGCAAACGAAACCGTCCGTTGTTTACAAATCGGCGTGGCGGGAATCGTGCGAAAGTCCGCGCCGGTTTCGCAGATGCTGGACTGCCTGACTCGTGTGGCCAACGGCGAAATCTGGCTGGAAAAGTCTGTCGATTCAATCGAGGCCGGAAACGAAGAACGCTTCCGGACTCCGCGCATTACGCGCCGCGAGAGAGACATCATAGAACACCTCTGCCGCGGATTGAAGAACAAGGAAATTGCCGAGGCGCTGGACATCACGCCCGGCACCGTGAAAACCCACCTGATGCATGTTTTTGAGAAGACCGGGATGAAAGACCGCTTTCAACTCGCACTTCACGGGCGGCAGCTTCTGGACTCAGCCGAAACAGACCGCGAAAGGGCTGGCTGACGTGACAGCGCCTCCGGCCGTTGCGGCCCGTAAACCCGCCGCCGACATGAGCAAGGTGCTTCAAACCACCTGGGGAAAGCTGGTGATTCCCTCGCTGTCCGACTTTTTCTTCCTGGCCGTCACTCTTTGGATGTTCGCTTCAGGCCAGGGGTGGAACCAGCTTCTGATGGATGGCGATACCGGTTGGCATATCCGTACGGGTGAATACATTCTTGATCACCACGCCGTACCGTTGACCGATCTTTTCTCGTTCTCCAAAGCTGGAGCGCCGTGGTTTGCCTGGGAGTGGCTTGCTGATGTCATCTACGGGGCGCTGTTCCGGAGCCTGGGACTGAAAGGCGTCGTCCTGCTCTCCGGGCTGATGATTTCAACCATCGCCACCATCATCCTGCGACACATGCTTTGGCGGAAAGCCAATCTCTTCCTTTCGCTGGCCATTACTCTCTTCTGCGCCGCCGCCGCTTCCATTCACTACCACGCGCGGCCGCACCTGTTCACGCTGCTGCTGCTGGTGATTACGCTCTGGATGCTGGACCGGGACCGGCAGAACCCCAGTTGGCATGTGTGGCTTCTGATTCCCTTGACCGCACTCTGGACCAACCTGCACGGCGGGTTTCTGCTGATGATCGCCATTACGGGCCTGCTGGCGGTTGGGACGATGGTGGAGACGCTCTGGTTTGAAAGGCGGCAATGGTCCAGCGCGCTGCGCTATCCGGTTCTGCTCGCCGGGTGCAGCCTGGCGACCCTGGTGAACCCCTATGGAACAGGTCTCCACCGGCACGTGATCGACTATCTCGGTTCGAACTGGATTAAGGACATGGTGGAGGAATTTCATTCTCCCAATTTCCGCTCCGAGAGCATGCTCTACTTCGAGATTCTGCTGTTTCTGGGTCTGGCAGTCGCGGTCTGCTTCGTGCGCCGGCGTAAAATCGTCGAGCCGTTGTGGCTCCTCTACTTTGCCCACACCGCCCTCACCTCGGTGCGCCATGTCACCATTTTTGTATTCCTGGCCGGACCGATTATTGCGGTGGAACTGAGCGGATGGTGGCTCGAATGGAGCAAGGGCCGTTCCCCGAAGTCGCTGCCGGGCATCCTCAATCAACTCGCCGCCGAAATGGGCGTTGGATTTCGCTGGGCGAGTGTCTGGCCGGCTGTGCTCGCAGCAGGTCTCATCTGCATTGATCGGCCAATTGTCTGGCCTACAGATTTCTCTGGGGATAGATTTCCCGCAAAAATCGTCAACGCGAATCGGGAACAGATTGCCTCGGCTAGGGTCCTGACCTCAGATCAGTGGGGAGATTACTTAATCTTCCAACTATACCCGGCCGTTAAGGTCTTTATGGATGGCCGCAGCGACTTTTATGGAGAAGAATTGGGCAAGGAGTATCTGGCCATGTTGCAGGGCCGGTATGACTGGAACTCTCTTCTTTCCAAGTACAGATTCTCCATGGTTCTTGCGCCGGTAAGCTGGCCGCTCTGCTCGCTATTGAAGCAGACCAAAGAGTGGAAAGTGATCACGGATGACGGGAACGCAATCCTCTTTTTACGGAAGACCGATCCGAATTGAGGGAAGCCGTGGAAAAAACAGGCATAGGGCTAATGGAAAGAATCAGTACCGCCGAAAGTACTATGTAAAGCAAGTCGGGTATGACCTCATAGCCATTCAGTAGTTAAGGTACTACCTCTTTACGATTGGTTCTGTAAGGGAAGCATAAAATGACAGCCGAATTTTGGATTGCCGGGTTGGTTGGAGTCGCCGCGACGGTGGAAGACCTCGCCCGCCGGCGCGTCTCCAACTGGACATCGCTGGCAGCTCTGGTGGGTGGCATCGGTTGCCAGATCTTCCGTCACGGATGGATAGGTTTGCCGCTGGCCTTGGCCGGCGCGGTATGTGGCTTTTTGGTGTTTCTGATTTTTTACATTTTGGGCGGGATGGGAGCCGGCGACATCAAGCTGATGGCCGGTTTCGGCGCCTTGTTGGGCTACAGCAAGTCTTTTGAGGCGGCGCTCTGGACAGCCGGTATTGGTGGAGTCATTGCGCTGGGAGTGGTCGCGTATCAGACACTGCGGGCATTAGTGAGGCGAAAGAAGTCCGGCGAGTTGAAGCGTGAAAACGATGAGTCGATTCCATACGCCCCGGCTATCACCTTGGGAGTCTGGCTGGCGATGGTGCCTCGGTGAATTGGCAAAGGGTGAATGAGTGATGTGTAGCGCCGTGAGTAGCACTAGGGGAGTGATTTAATGGACCGCAGATTTCTGACCGTTCTGGCCGTCAGCCTGATATTCGCGCTCATCGTTTCGACGATTTTCTATAAGATCACGTCGGGCAGGGGCACCGGGCCCGCTCAGCCTACCGACTTAAAGGACATTGTGGTCGCGGCAAAGCCACTGTCGGTCGGATTAACCGTGAAGGCTGCCGATTTGAGAGTTGCGAAGATCCCCACGGAGCAGTTTCCGAAGGGTGCGTTCTCGAACGTCAACGAAGTAGTGGACCGTCCGGTAGTAAGCAACATTCTGTTGGATGAGCCCATCAACGAAGGCCGATTGGCCGCCAGGGGCAGCGGTGCCGGTTTGGCGCCCATCATCCCCGTCGGCATGAGAGCGGTGACGGTTCGGGTGACTGACGTAGCGGGAGTCGCCGGATTTGTTCTCCCCGGGTTGCGCGTAGATGTGCTGGTCACGGGCCGGCTGCCAACCTCAGACACTTCGATGACGGCGACAGTTTTACAGAATCTCCTGGTTTTGTCAGCGGGACAAACGATCCAGCCCGACGGCCGCGGCCAGGCGATCAACACCCCCACCGTTACACTGCTGGCTACACCGGAGCAGGCCGAGACTCTGACCCTCGCCGGAAATCAAGGCAGTATTCAACTCGTGCTTCGCAACGGCAGCGATCAGACGATTGAGAAGACATCGGGAAGCGGGATGGCCGAGTTATTTGGCGGCCGGGCCAAGCCGGTGGTGGTCACGGCGGCGCCAAGGCCGAGACCGCAGGTCAAGCCGGTCTTTGTGGCGCCGGTCGCTCCTCCACCGCCTCCCCCTCCGCCGCCGGAGGTTGTTGTCATCCGCGGAAATACCAGAACGGTCGAGCGCGTAGGGCCTACAAATTAGTCGGGGACCATGGACATGACTCTGTTTAGCAGCACTATTTCGTTTCGGAAAGCAAAGAGAAGCATGAGTGCCTCTTTCGTTCTCGCGGTTGGGGTGTGCGCGGCCCTGACGCAACAGGACGCCTTGGGTCAACAGATCGAAGAGCTCAAGCTGACGGTCGGAAAGAGCATCGTCCTGGATTATCCGACGGATATCCGGCAAATCTCGACCAGCGACCCGGCGGTCGTCGACACGATGGCCGTGACCACCCGTGAAATGCTCCTCAGCGCGAAGGCCGCCGGCACCTCGACCATCATCGTTTGGTCCAAGACAGGACAACGCTCGATTTACGCCATTAACGTTGAGCAGAACCTGGAGCCCTTGCGGCGGCTGATCAAGGAGACCTTTCCCAAGGAAGAAATTCAGGTCCAGTCCACGCGGGATTCGCTGTCGCTGACCGGACGCGTCTCCTCCAAGGATATTGGTGACCGCGCCGTCGCGATGGTGTCTCCCTTTGCCAAGACCGTAGTGAATTATCTGATGCTGCCCGTAGCGGCGGTGGACCGGCAGATTGTTTTGAAGGTCAAGTTTGCGGAACTCGACCGGACCAAAGTGGAGCAACTGGGTGTAAATATCATTTCCACAGGCGCTACCAATACGGTCGGGGCAATCTCCACCGGCCAATTCAGTTCGTCCCAGGTGAGCCAGATCGGCGGAGGTGTCCCAACGCGCTTCACCATTACCGACGCGCTCAACGTCTTCGCATTCCGCCCGGATCTGAACATCGGCGCCTTCATCAAAGCCTTGCAGCAGGAAAGTGTGTTGCAGATTCTTGCCGAGCCCAACCTGGTGACTACCAACGGAAAAGAAGCCAGCTTTCTTGTCGGCGGTGAATTTCCGATTCCCGTCTTGCAGGGCGGCGGAAACGCCGGCGCCGTCACCATCCAGTTCCGCGAATTCGGAATCCGGCTTACTTTTAATCCCATACTGACCGAGAACAACACCATCAAGATGTACGTGAAACCGGAAGTCTCGACCATCGATACGGCCAACGGCGTGAACATCTCCGGCTTCTTCATTCCGGCCCTTTCTACCCGGCGCATGGAGACCAACATCGAACTGGGCCAGGGACAAAGCTTCATCATTGGCGGATTGATCGACGACCGGGTTAGCGAACAGCTTTCGAAGACGCCCGGGCTTGCCAACATCCCTTTGCTCGGAGCGCTATTCAAGAGCAAGGACGAGAAGCGGAATCGAACTGAGCTGGTCGTCATCGTGTCGCCCGAAATCGTGAAGCCCTATGAACCCGGCGATCGGATTCCTCAGCCGTTCATGCCGAAAGAATTTCTGGCCCCCATGCCTCCGGCCGATGGGTCCAACACCAGTTCGGCGGCGCCCGTAAAGCCTTCCAGAAAGTCTAAGGCGGCGAAAGCGGCCGCATCAACCGAACCGAAGTCGAAAGGATAGAGGCGGAGAGATCTTAAGGACGAGTGAAGCCATGCTAAACCACGGAAGAGAAATCACGGCGATGATCATCTCCCCGAACCGGGATTTGGCGGAGCAGTTTTCTCGCTCGGTGGCGCGCCTCAAGAGCTTCCAGATCGTCTCCGATCTGAAGGCGTATCCGGCGCAGCAGACTCTCGACATGCGTCTGCGCCAGCTGCGTCCCGATGTGGTGCTTGTCGATCTTTCCACCGATCTCGACGCGGCCTGTGATCTCATTCGCTACACCAGTACTCAAACGCCGCCCATTCAGGTCGTCGGGCTGCATTTGAAGAATGATTCGGACGCGATCCTGCGATCCCTGCGCGTGGGCGCGTCCGAATTCCTTCATGCCCCCTTCGACCCGGCTGCGCAGGAAGCGGCGGTCAACCGTTTGCAGCGCCTGGCACAACCTGACCCGTCCACGGAGCGGGAACTCGGCAAGTTAGTTGTTTTCTCCAGCACCAAACCCGGGTCCGGCGCCTCTACTCTGGCCGCCCAGACTGCTTTCGCTTTACAGCGGACCACAGGGAAAAGGGTACTGCTGGCGGATTTTGACCTGATGGGCGGAACGCTCGCGTTCTACTTGAAGCTGGACCAGACGCACTCGGTGGTTGACGCTCTCGAGAACGCGGAAAGGATGGACGCCCGGCTCTGGGCGTCCATGACTGTAAACGCCGGCTTGATAGAAGTATTACCTGCTCCGGAAATGCCGTATGCCGAACCCATTGATCCGGGCCGTTTGCACGATGTTCTGCAATACGCCCGCATGATGTATGACTGGGTTATTGTCGATCTCCCGGCGATTTTCAACCGCGTGAGTCTGTTGGCTCTTTCGCATTCGGATCGCGCGTTTCTCGTGTCGACTTCGGAACTGGCTAGTCTGCACCTGGCGCGGCGCGCCATCAAACTGCTGAATCACCTTGGCTTTGACGCCACACGTTTTCAGATGATCATCAACCGTCTGGACAAGCGCGATGGCTTGAGCGGTTCGGACCTCAGCAAGCTCTTTGGCAGCCCGATCGACATCAGCCTTCCGAACGACTATTTTTCCCTGCACCGTGTGGTGACGCTCGGCGAGGCTCTGGATGGCGACACCGAATTGGGGAAGGCGGTGGAAGAACTGGCCAGTAAACTGTGCGGTTCCACCCGCCGTGATGGGAAAACGCCTTCTCACTTCGCCTCAACCAGACCGGCGCTCTCGCAAATATAGACCGATAGATAAAAAATGCTGCCAACTTTTGACCAAAAAACGCCCGGACAACTCTCCTGGGAGCAACGACTGCTTAAGAACTCCGGCCAGGCGCGCCAGAGTCTCAAGCCGGAATACCAGGAGCTGAAATTCACGCTGCACCGCAAGCTTCTGGACAAAATCAATCTCGAAGCCTTGGCGACCATCGACAACCAGCGTGTTCGCGGAGAAGTCCGGCAGGCGCTGATTTCGCTCATCGACGGTGAACCGACGTTGTTGAGCGGACTCGAAAAGCAGCAGATTTCCGATGAAGTGCTGGATGAAGTTTTCGGCCTCGGGCCGCTGGAGCCGCTGCTCACTGACTCCACTATCTCCGATATTCTGGTGAACGGCCACAAGCAGGTCTATGTGGAACGCAAGGGGCTTCTCGAGCTGACCAGCGTCACGTTCCGCGACGATCAGCACCTGCTGCGCATCATCGACAAAATCGTTTCCCAGGTTGGCCGGCGAGTAGATGAATCGACGCCGATGGTCGATGCGCGTTTGATGGACGGCTCGCGCGTCAACGCCATTATTCCGCCGCTGGCGCTCGACGGGCCCCTGATGTCGATCCGGCGTTTTGCGCAGGATAAGCTCACGGCGCCTGACCTGGTAGACCGCAAGGCAATGACACCCGGAATGATGGAACTGCTGGAAGCCGCCGTGAAGGCCAAGCTGAACATCATCATCTCTGGTGGTACCGGTTCCGGTAAGACGACTTTGTTGAATGCGTTGTCGGCCTACATCAATCCGAAAGAGCGCATCGTAACCATTGAAGACGCGGCTGAATTGCAGCTCAAGCAGCCACACGTGGCACGCCTCGAAACCCGCCCTCCGAACCTGGAAGGAAATGGCGCCGTACGCATCCGGGAATTGCTGGTCAACAGCCTTCGTATGCGACCCGACCGTATCGTGGTCGGCGAAGTCCGCGGCGGCGAGGCGCTCGATATGTTGCAGGCGATGAATACGGGTCACGATGGATCGCTGACCACGGTCCACGCCAACAGCCCCCGTGATGCGGTTTCGCGGCTTGAGGTTATGGTGTCCATGGCCGCCGCCAACATGCAGATGGTTTCCATCCGGCAGCAGATCGCCGCAGCCGTGAACCTGCTAGTCCAGCCCATGCGTCTCAGCGACGGTTCCCGCCGCATCATGAGCATTACCGAGGTGACGGGCATGGAAGGC
>JBDUEM010000080.1:0-27347 GCA_040002435.1 Bryobacteraceae bacterium | reverse complement strand
AATCCTTATTCACATCGCAACGGAAAGGCTATTCTCTTCACTGGAATCCGCATTCAGGCATTCACAACTTCCTGCACCTCTTGATTGGCCGCAGCCTGCATCGGCAAAATGCCGGCTTCCTGATTTCCGTCGAGATCAAGAAGTTCGCGGAAGGTCGACTCAATGGTTCGCACGGCATTGCTCATTTCGTGGAGCCAGTTGCTCCAAAACTGCGCGATGGACGGCACCTCCTTGGTCTGGCGGATTTCACGCAGGATGTCTTTCCGGAACGCGGAGATTTCAAAACCACGTATCATTGCCGCCCCAATATCAGTGAGATTGATCCGGTCATTCAAATCCATGCAGCAAAGATCTTTGCGGAACGTGTACTCCAAACCCTTCTTGCTGGTAGCCGACACAAATTCCTGAAAGGTAATGGCGCCCGAAATGACTTTCGCGTCATTCGTCATGTTGAGTAAAGTGGTAGCGGTGGTCGGCACCTTTACGGCGATCGGCGGACTTGCGTCATGCAGCCGGATCTGCGCGGGACCGGAAATACCGATCCAGAGATCACTCGGCAGTTGCGTCATCGAAAAATAGTTGGTTACGATCGACTCCACTTCCCTGTCTTCCAGTTTTTCGATCTCACTTGCCTTGAATCGTGTAGCCTCATCGGCGCGTTTTTGGAAATCAGGCTGATATTGGGTGTTTTCATACAACCGGTTGAGGATATCAGCGGGCCAATTGGGCTGAGGATAAGTCCAGGCAACCGGGATGATCTCGAGTCCTAACTGTCTGAGTCGGACCGTGATCGCGTAGATCAACTTCTTGTTTGTGTTCTCGATGTAAACCCGGCCGTCGTGAAAGTCCAGAAGCACCGGAATCTGTTTACGGACCGCGGCAGTGACGCCCAGTGTATCTTCGTCAACGGTCTTCCTGTCGCTGGCTTGCAGAAACTTATACGGCCGGTCCATCAATCGATAAGCGCGCTGCTCTTTGATGGAGGCCACGTCGCTGACGTCTTTCCATTCATTCGAGACGGCCCACAGTCCATACCAGGGCATTGTGGAGTGAAGCCGGAACTGCGCCTCGGTCACTCCATAACCCTGGCAATCCAATATCTCTGCGGGAAGGGTGAGGCTGGCACGCTCCTCTTGTTCCGACGTCGCATACCCCGCGAGCTCCGGCTCAAGTTCCGAACCAACTGGATGCTCTTCATCGAGACGGGGGCCGCTAAAAGGATTGACTCCGATCGTATCGGCGCTGGAATACCGGGTGACGGCGGATGCCGCCATCTGCGAAGCAGCAACCATTGTCGCCCGGTCTTCCAGGATTGTCTTAAAGGTCTCGAGTGACTCTTTGCCAAGCCCAAAGATGGCCCAGCTACCACGTCCAAACATGCGCAGCTCCTAATTTTTGTTGTGATGGAGGCGAGCGGCGCCAGGAAACTGGTAGCTGATAATCGGAAAGGTCCGTTCCCAGAACGTCCGGGCCCGCGCCCCCACGGCTTTGGCGGTTGGCGCCTGCCCTCTCCACCTTTTTACCATGGCGACTGCACGGCTCTGATTGGATCAGAGTAGTTCGGCGAGGGACCAAGTTGTCATCGACTGCATGAGAGCCAGCTCGACGATGATACCGGGAAGCGTGCCAGTCTTTCGCGGGTTGTGCAACGGCACCGAGAGGAACTGCATGTGAGGTCCGGGATGCCGTACCGGATCACGGAACACTCCGCGCGGCAATTTCATGCCACCTCGAAGCCCGGACGCGTAGTGACCCCTTCGAAATCGAGCGAGACTGCCTCAGTGAAAATGCCTTGTCCCAATACGCGAACGCAACGGGATGTTCCGCCTAGCTGAGCTTTTGTTTACGAGAAGTGAGGAACGACTATTCGCTCATTCCGCCATCAAATAAATCGAAACCGAAGCCAGCACCACACCAGCGATCAAAACCGGCCCCGGCAGCGTCCGATACAGAGCCAGCGAAAGAAAAATCGTCAGCACCGGAGCCATCGCGGTCATCGGCGTAACGATGATCGCTTTTCCATATCGCATCGCATACACCAGACACAGTGCGCCGATGGAATTCAAAATCTGTATCGCCCCGGCGGCGGGCGCACCGGAAAGGCCCCAATTCACCGGCTTAGCGAAGTCGGTCATCATAACTGCACCGGGAATAAGCAGCAGCGCAGCGACGGCCATGTAGAAGAAGATGCTTTCGGCGCGCATCGTCTCGTTGGCGAACTTCATGAGGTAGGCCTGGATGCCCCAGGCGGCGAAGACCAGCAGGCAGAGAATCAGCCAGCCCGCGCCCCGGCTGCCGTCCGCCGACGGCGGGACGTAAGACAGCAGAACCATCGCCGGGGCGGCCACTGCAATTCCGATCCAAGCCCGCTTGCTGGCGCGCTCGCGCAGCAACAGGACCGAAAGCAACACGGTGAGCATGGGGTAGAGAGAGACAATCGGGAAAACGAGATAGGCGGGACCCAGCCGAAGCGCCTCGAACAGGACCAATTGGCCCCCCGCGCCGAGCAGTCCAACGCCCGCTCCCAGCAGAATCGAACGCCGGTCGTATTCCAGTTTCCATCCAGCAATGCGCAGCGCAAACAACGCGCATGGAATCATGGTGAGCGCCCAGACGGAATAGCCCAATGTAGCCGGGAAGCCGGCCTTCTCGGGCACTTCAATCAGCGCGCCCCAAATGCCCCACAGAACGGTCGTTGCTACGGCGTAAAGGAGCCAGGTGCGCTGGTTCACGACTGCGGTTTCGCCTCGATCAACAGGTGCTTCGAGAACTGCACATCAAGAGTACCGGATGGCCCGTGCACGGTGCCCAGATCCTTGTCGTTTTCGTAATCGCGAACCGTGTAAACGCCGTTGCCCAGACCTCGCAGTTCAACCGGTCCTTTCCACTCCGGCGCGTAGAAAGCGTAGTACATCCGCCTGGACTTGCGGATCGCGTGCGCCTCGGGGCGGTAGAAGCCGATATCATACAAGCCTCCCAGATATTCGCCTCTCGACAACAAGTTCTCGTGGTAGATATCGATCCACTTTTTCCAGACCGCTTCCTTCTCCGGCGTGAGGTCGTATCTCGGCTTGGCGGCCGAGCCCACCGGCCAGGTGAACTGCGTTCCGACCACGCCGCCGATTCCCACGGTCGAGGCGAAATCGTTCCGCCCATCGCTCAATTCGACGTGGTCGCCGAAATAAGGCGTCGCGTCTCCGTGCAGAGCCTTTAGCGACTTGCCCTTGGTGCGGACCTGCCAGGAGTTCAGCGGGTCGGAAGCGACACTCATGTTGAAATTCGGCAGGTTGTAGAAGTTGAATGCCGTGCCGCAGGGACAAAACTCCACCAGCGCGTCCTTCTTGATGCTGCGGGCCGTATCGTAGATCATCTTGAAGAAATTGGCCAGGTCCTCGACAGATTCTTCGGGCCGGGCATGTTTGTGCGCGGGGTTAAAGCACGGCGGCACTCCGTTCATGTGCTGCCCGTCCAGTTTTAAACCGTCGTAGCCCCAGTCGCGAATCATCTTGATGACGAGCTGTCGATGATGTTCAATCACGGCCTTATCGGAAGGACAGAAATACCAATCGTTCCAGTAGGAGATCCGCTGTTTTGAGCCGTCCGCGTTCAGCAGCAACTGCTCGGGATGATTCTTGGCGATTGCGGACTCGGGTTTCGCGGCCAGAGGCGCCCACCAGAGTTGTGCCCGGAAACCTTTCGCGTGGATGCGATCGACCAAGGCTTTCATGTCGGAATCGCCGTTGGGAAATTTCGATTTCATGAGGCCCCAATCGCCATCAAAGTCCTGCCAACCGTCGTCTACGCCCACCCAAGTGAAGCCCAGTTTCTTGACAACCGGCAGCGCGCCGTCCACCTGGCTGGGCGTAAATGACCGGCCGTAGCCCCAGGCACACCAGATCGGCTCGAAGGCGCTCGCCGGAGCGGCTTCAAACTTCACGCCTTGCTGCTGCATGACCGCGCTATAATCCTTCAGCGTCTGGAAATGGTCTCCCTGATGGACGGAGACGAAGCTGTGAAAGGTTTCGATGCTGCCTCCTGGCTTTAGCACTTCGTTGACTTTGAAGGTGAGGCCCATGGTAGCGTGAGTGGCGTCCGGCATGGCGGCAGGCATGGAAACCAGCTTCGCCGTCATCTCGATGTGGCCGACGGCAAGGCCCGCGTCGCGACGCCAGATGTCGAGCACCGGAGTGCCGCCGCCGTAGTCGGTGGCGTTCATACCCAGATAGTTTTCCTGCTTGAAATTCACCTTGAGCGGGAGAACCCAATCGGGACGTTTCTGGTAGGAGCCTCCCTGATACGACCAGAAAGCCGGCTCAGCCGCGCCTTCCTGCGCGTTGATGGAGTAGCGGTGATTGGCCCAGCCGGTCACCTTCAGGTCGGCATCGCCTTTGTTGGTGTACCGCACGTTCAGGAAGACCATACGCGGGAACTGGTCATATACCGTAGCGATGACAGTCTTTTGCACCGAGCCGGACGAGCCAGTGAGCGTGGTCTGCTTTCCTGAGCCGATGGAATCCCGCACATTCTTCTGTTTGCTGTCGCTCAGGGCGAAATCGCGCAGCTCTTTTCCTCCGGCGTTCAGGGATTCGGACGGCTCGAAGGGGCCGAGCACGGTCTCCTTTCCGTCAAACTTGGCGGTGACGCGGCTGTAGAGTTTCGCATCGAACTCCAACCTCAGGTTCTTTGATTCCACCTTGACCGAGTCGGGGGCGGCATGCAAGGCAGGCCAGGACAACACAACAGCCAGCGAACCGAGGCTGAGCAATGTCGTTGCAAGCAAAAACTCCTTCACGGGTTCTCCTAGAAAAATCAACTCTAACGCACAGGGAAAGCAAAATCAATCTAATGTGCCATCACAATGGTTTCGATTCGTTGCGTGTTAGATGGAGGCGAATCGCGGTCTGTGGATCGTACCGCGCTGTTGTCGTGGATCTTGTCAGCCCATCTCCGGAAATCAGAACCTAACGATGTCCTGCCTTCTGAACGCTTTCTTTTTCTTGCGACGCGGCCCATTTCCGATGGATCAGCGCTTGCATTTAGCTGTGTCTACTTGTAGAATTGACCAAATCCTAAAACCGTTCGGGAATTGCCACAGGAGTCTAAATGAGACAAATTGGAATCTGCTTCATTCTTGCGTTACTTACTCTGGCGGTAGCTTGGCCACAGGCGAGCACCAGCACCATTCGCGGAACGGTTCGCGACCAGGGTCAGGCAGTTGTACCAAAGGCCACGGTAACGCTGACCAACACGGCCACCAACGTAACTAGAACCACGGAATCCAACGAGGCCGGCGGCTACGTGTTTCCCAATTCTATTCCCGGACCGTACCGCATTACGGGAGAATTTGCGGGGATGCAAAAGTACGAGGCTACGTTCACAGTCCAAGTGCAGCAGGATGCGGTGATCGATGTCACGTTGCAGATAGGCGCGACCGTCACGCAGGTGGAAGTGCAGGACGTCACGCCACTGGTCAACGTTTCGAATTCCGCGCAGGCCCACACCGTCGAGCGACAGCGCATTGAGCAGCTCCCGGTGAATGGGCGAGGTTACCAGAACTTCTTAGCTACCGTGCCCGGCATCGATTCCACGGGTATTCCGCAAGCCTACGGCATGCGGACCAATACGTCGACTACGGTTTTCGATGGCGCGCCGGTCAATGAAGTCTGGGAGGGATGGGACTTCGGCCGCGTGCCCGGGCTGGATTCACTCGAAGAGATACACGTCGAGACTAATAACTCCTCGGCGAAGTTCGCGCGTCCGCTCACTGTTCTGCTTACCAGCAAAAGCGGCACCAACAACCTCCATGGCGCTTTGTTCTATACGAATCGCAACAGCGGTTACGGCGTCGCGCGCCGCCGGCAGGACCTCTTCGCGAAGGCTCCATACAACAACCGGAACGAGTACGGTGCGTCGCTGGGGGGGCCAGTCTGGATACCGGGGGTCTACAACGGCAAGAACCGGACGTTCTTCTTCGTCTCCTATGAAGGGGTTCGCAGCGTGAGCTATGCCACCAACTCCTACAACGTCCCGACCGAGGCGATGCGCAACGGCGACTTCTCCGGCTTGACCGATAGCGCCGGACGCAGGATCACGCTATACGATCCGCTGACCACGTCGGCGAACTGGTCGCGCCTGCCTTTGACCTACAACGGTGTGACTAACAGAATCGATCCGAACAGAATCTCGGGGCTGGCGAAGACCCTCTTTGCCATGACTCCGCTGCCGAACCGGCCGACCGTGAATCCGCTGGTTGACTTTAACCTTGTGGTACCGGTGGCGACGCCCTCGACGCAGGATACTACCACCGTGCGGCTCGATCACCGTTTTTCCGATAAAGACTTGGTTTTCGGCCGGATCACGCGCGGCCGGAACGATCACCTGCTTAACATCACGCCGTTGCTGGGTTCCGGCATCGGCGATTTTCAGCCGACGGTGACCTCGAACCGCCACTGGCCGAACTCGACCGCGGCGATCACCTGGGTGCGCACCTTGTCACCGAGTCTGACTAACGAGTTGCTGATCAACTATTCGCGGGATTACCAATTTCGCGGATCGGGTGATCGCCACACCGACTATTCCGCGGCGCTCGGCCTGCCTAATCCATTTCAAGCGTTCAACTGGCCGAGCGTGACCGACGCGGGTGTCGGCACCTGGCCGTTTGGCAGTCAGACCCCATTCTGGTTGATCACCAATTACTACATTATTCAGGACAACGCCACCAAGATCCACGGCAAACACGAATTTCAATTCGGTGTGGGCGGGCGATATGAAGTGATCGACAAGTCGGCGAATTCGACGGCGGGAACGTTCAGCGCAAATACGCTGGCGACAGCGCTTTATGACCCCGCGTCCACCGCCGCCAATCCGTTGGCGGTCAATCAGACTGGGTTAGGTCTGGCAAATCTTGAACTGGGCGTTCTGAATTACCAGGCGTCGTTCCGGCGCCAGTGGTTCCACTTCCGGCGCCAGGAACTCACGCCGTACTTCCAGGACAATTGGAAGATTAGTTCACGCCTCACCTTGAACTTGGGACTTCGCTATGAGCTACGCACCCCTCTTTACGACCGCGATGGCACGCTGCTCGGTTTCGATTTTGCCAAACACGCAATCGTCACCGGCACGGATGTGGATAGTTTCGTCAAGCGGGGCGAGACGCTACCGTCGATTCTAACGGCCTTGCGTAGCTTCGGCGGGGACATCATCAGCTATAAAGACGCCGGTGTTCCGCAGAAGCTGCAGCACACGAATTGGAAAGAGTTCGGGCCGCGTCTGGGTTTTGCTTACCGCGCGTTCGACGGAAAGAAGTCCTTCGTCGTGCGCGGCGGCTACCGCATGTCCTATTATCCGCAGAAGCTGCAGGACTGGGTTGGCTCGCAGTCCAGCTCCATTCCGGTAGGCGCCAGTTTCCAGAACACCGTCAGCAATACGGCATTGTCTCCTGACGGACTTCCGAACTATGGGCTGCGCTCGGTTCCTGTCTACACCGCCGGCGTCAATACGCCTAGCTCGATCATTAACACCAACGACACGCGGCTGCTGGCGCGCGGTTTCAACATTGGATTGCTTGATCCGTATCACACCGAATCGAGGGTGCAGGATTGGAACCTGACCTTTGAGAAGGAGATCATGGACAGCACCCTGCTGCGCGTGTCCTACATCGGGAATCATGGGGACCACCAGCAGCAGGAGGTCCACTATAACGATGCGACGCCGGCCTACATTTGGTACGCCACCACCAAGACGCCGCTGCCGACAGGTGCGTTCTCAGGCGTAGCGACCCGGCCGTACGATCAACAGGCCTACGGCAACATTACGCTCTACACCAATTCGGGTTATGGCAATTACAACGGAGTCGAGTTCGAACTGCAGAGGCGCTTCAGCAAGGGTTACTCATACCAGATTTTCTGGAACGTCGGCAACACTTATGAGCTCAATCGCGATACCGATGACACGCAAACGGCCGATGCCATGGCGAGCATCAACACGTTCCTTCCGGGAACGGTCCCGACTGATTTCGACGCACGGAATCGCTTCCTGAACTACAAACGCGACCCCAATACGCCAAAGAACCAGATCCGCTGGAACTTCATCGCTGAACTGCCGCTCGGAAAAGGTAAGAAGTTCCTCGGCTCTTCGAAGGGCGTAGTAGATAAACTGGTCGGCGGTTGGCAGATAGCCGGCCTGGGAAACATGAAGCAGGGATATTGGCAGATTCCGACCGACTACTACCCTACTGGCACGCCGATTGAAGAATACGGTTACAAGTATCCGATTCAGGACTGCCAGAGCGGTACCTGCTATCCCGGTTATCTGTGGTGGAACGGGTACATTCCGGCGAATAAGATCAACAGCGTGGGCGCTAACGGCAAGCCGAACGGCATTATGGGCGTACCGGCGAATTACAAGCCCGCTATCTCTCCGCTGATTCCTTACGGTCAGACGACGCTTCCGCCCAATGCGCCTGCCTCAACGGTAGTGTCGCAGTTCTGGGACAGCAACACCGTCTGGGTTCCGCTGAACAATGGATCGGTGCAGCAGACTACCTATAACAACAACCTCAACCCGTTCCGGAACCAGTACAGGCTGGCCCCGTGGCAATGGTTTCAGGACGCATCGCTGTTCAAGTTTGTCAGGATCAGCGAGAAGGTGACCTTGCGCGTGAACGTGGACTTCTTCAACGTCTTCAATCACCCCAACAATCCGACGGATGCCGGAACTACCATCTCCGGTGTTTCCGGTCTCTTGCCGACGAGGAACTCGGGGAGCCCCGGGAGAGTGACGCAGTTGGGTGCCCGGCTGAGTTGGTAGGCAGCCTGAGGTCAGGAATACAAAGGCGGGCGAGCTTCTTCGCCCGCCTTTTTTTAGCGACTGGAGTATAATCAATCAGACGGCGATACTATGCGAAAATGCGCTTTACTTGTCATTGGCATCAGTTTACTTGCGATGCCGCTCCTTGCGGAGATTTCGTTTACTGAAGAGCGGGAAGTCGCTCTTTGGGTTTTGCGGCGCGGCGGGCAGGTGATGGTCGACGGGATAGACAAGCCCATCGGCGATCCATTCGATCTGCCGCAACGGGACTTTCGCATCGTCGTGGTGGACCTGCACGGCAGCGTCATTGAACCCAAGCAACTCGAGGCGATCAAGAGCCTGGAGCACGTTCGGGAACTGTACGTTCCGGGACGTGTGTGGAGTCCGGTCAGCGACGTAAAGGCGCCGTTTTCCGACGAATCGTTTCAGTATTACCAGGGAATGAAGCAACTGGAAACGTTCAGCGCTGGGCTGACCACGCTCGCCTGGCTCGATATCGGCGACGAGGGAGTCAAGCGTATGGCTCCGCTCACCCAGCTCAAGCATCTGCGGCTGAACAACACCACCATCAAGGATCCCAAGGACTTCGAAGCGCTCGTCAATCTGGAATCCCTCGATTTGGGCGACGCCTACGTGCTCGACAATTCGCTGGCTCCGCTGGCGAACATGAAAAACCTGAAGCGGCTGAATCTGCTCGGCACGCTGATTACCGACGACGGGCTCAAGCATCTGCGGGAACTCAATCAGATGGAAGACCTGGACCTCTACGGCGTCAAGATTACCGACGCAGGCGTGGCGCATCTGCGCAAGATGACCTCCTTACGCCGGCTGAATATTCTGGGCGGGCAGGTCACAGACGCGAGCGCGGAGATTCTCTCGCAGTTCAAGGAACTGCGGGACCTGAATGTTTACCGCAGCAAAATCACCGACGCGGGGTTGGCGAAGCTGCAGGCACTGAAGAAGCTCGATACGCTCGATTTGCGCTACAGCGGTGTCACCAGCGCGGGCGTACAGGCTTTCAAGGCGGCTGTGCCGAACTGCAAAGTCACTTTCGTCGCGTCTGCTCCTCCGGTTTCGGTTTCGAAAAACCTGGCGCCACCGGCCGGAGCGAGTCAGCAGGGCATCGCTGACTGGCTGCAAACGCTGGGCGGACAAGTGCGGATGGCCGACGGCAAGATCCAGTCAGTGTCGATGGCACGCGTTGCCTTCAACGACACACAGTTGAAGACACTCGCCAGACTGCCCGGCCTTGAAAAGCTGAACCTGGATGGAACCGATGTCACCGATCTCGGCCTCGAAACCATCGGACAGCTCGCGAATCTGCGGGATCTGAGCCTGAGCTTTACTTCGGCATCCGACCGCGGCCTTGCCGCTCTCGCGCCGCTCAAAAATGTACGCCGGTTGAGTCTTGCCGGAGTGAAGGTGACAGGATCCGGGTTTTCCCACCTCAGCGGCTGGAGTGAATTGCGGGAACTCGATCTGACCTCAACGCCACTGACTGACGAGGCGATGCCGGCCATTGGGAAGATGACTGCGCTCGAGCGGCTGATGCTTGGCTATACCGACCTGACCGACGAAGGGATGGAGCCGGTGGGCAAGCTGCCGAACCTGGCGATCCTCGATCTGCGCGGAGTCGATATCAAGGACCCGGGCATCGCCAAGATTACCGCTGCCAAAACCTTGCGCGAACTGAACCTCGGCGACTCGCGGTTTACCGACAAAGGGCTGGTGCAACTGGCGATGCTGCCGAAACTGGAGCGCCTGTCGGTGACGCGGATGCATCTGAGCGACAAGTCGCTGGTGTCTTTGGCGGGGGCTCCGACGCTGCAGTCGCTCACGCTAGACTATGTACCGATCACAGACAAACTGCTGGAGAGCTTAAAAGTTTTGCCGGCGCTCAAACAATTGAGCCTGGATAGCACCAACATCACCGACCGCGGCGCGGGAATTCTGCAATCGATCTCGACGCTGCAGTCGCTCGATCTCTACCATACTGCGGTGTCGAAGAAGGCGTTCGAGGCTTTGCAGGCATCTTTGCCGCAATGCCGCATCTTCTATGACGATCAGTCGTCCAGTCCCAATCGTAAACCCAGCCATCCGTAACTTTTGAGGAGTGAAGGCAATGTGGAAACGCCGATATTTGCTGATTCTGATAGCCGCGCCTTTGCTGGCAATTGGTCCCGACGCGGACTGGATCGCCCGCTTGGGCGGGAAGGTCGTGCGCGATCAGGCTGGCCGCATCGTGGCCGTGAATCTCAGGGGGAGTTGGATCAGCGATGTCGAGATGATCGAGCTGGCGCGAATGCCCGATCTCGAGCGTTTGGACTTGTCGCACACGCGCATCAGCGATGAGGGCATGCTCAATCTGAAGCCCGCAGCAAAGATCAAGGAACTGAAGTTGTACTATTCGGAATGGATCACCGACCAGGGGATGACCGCCATCAAGGGATGGAAGCATTTGAAGCGTCTCGACGTGCGTGGAACGAGAGTCTCCGATGGCACTGTCGCCATCGTGAGTCAGCTCACCGGCCTTGAGGCTTTGGACATCGCCCATACCGAGGTCACCGATGTGGGGCTCGAGAACCTCATCACGCTGGTCAATCTTAAGGAGCTGGCCGTGGGGCGCGGCAGGCTGAGTAACAACGGGCTGGTCATCCTACGAATGCTGCCGACGCTGACTCTTCTCGATTTGAGCGGCGCGCGGCCTACGTCTCCAGATGCCCCTCGCGGTGGAGGCGGCGGCTTGGGTATTCCCGAAGAAACGCTGAAGGCGATGACTGAGCTCAAAGACCTGCGCACCCTCTATCTTGGATTCTCTTCGATTGCGCCGGATCAACTGCGAACGTTGGCGACGCTGGAGAAGGTGGAAAAGCTCGGTCTACAGGGGTGCGAGCGTGTGAATGATAACGCTCTCGCGGAGTTGGCCAAGTGGAAGGGTTTGAAGTACGTCGACCTTCAGGAGACTCCCGTAACTGAAAAGGGCCTGGCCGAGTTGCGAAAGGCCAAGCCCAATCTGAAGATCATTAGCGGCGGTACACCACCGCCGCCCCCGGCGCCTTACGGTCGCCAGTAAACTACGCGAGTAACTACACGAACAAACTACGCGAGGATCTCAGTTAGTTGACGCGTGGCTGTCGGGGCCTTACCGAGGCCCGCGCCCATAACGCCGTCGAAGAGCGTAGTATACAGATCGCCGATGGTGCCCGCGACCTTCTGGTGTTGTCCGACTGCAATTTTGTCCTTGCTGCCGGCCACCATCGCGATCATGCCGCTGGTCTTGTGCGGACCGGCTTCGGCGTGTTCATGGACGTACATCAGAACGGTATTGTCGAGCAGGGTCTTGTCGCCTTCCGGAATGGATTTGAGCTTGGCCACAAAATAGGCGAACTCTTCCACGTGCCACCGGCAGATGTCGCGCAAGATCCGCTGGCCTTCCTCGCCTTTCTCGCCAGGAGCCTTCCCGTCTTTGTGCGTGTAATCGTGATGACGGGCGGCCGTATGACCCAGCCAGGGGAAGCGGGCGAGTCCCTGGCACTTCGTCAACATGTAGCTCGCCACACGCGTCTGGCCTGTAGCGAAGGCATACGCCAGCAGATCGCTTTGCAGCTTCGCAACGCGCGGCCAGTCTTTCAGGTCGAAATCTTCGTCGGGTGCGGTTACCTTTTCGTAACCTGGCGGCAGCGCAACGATGGCTCTTTCCAGATCGCGAATGGAAGAGAGATGCTCGTCGAGACGCATTTCATCTTCCTTCGGCAACCCTGTCCGAAGCAGCGCGCCTTCTTTGGCCACGGCATCGAGGATGCTTCTCTTCCGGTTGACCCAACCCAGATCCTTGGCGCCGAACAGGCGGTCAAAGAGGCGGTGAGGAATCTCCTCCGGAGGGAGGGGACGGTTAAGACCCGCCCAGGTCATATTCTTCTGCAGCTGGCCGCCGAACGATTCCTGCGAGACGCCGATCTGGAGAGAATTGAAACGCGAGTTGCCGCCGATCTTACCGGCCAGAGTCTGATCGAGCGATGGGCCGCCCGGACCGTTGTTGCCCAGCCGCGTGCAAGTCATCAGCGCGCAGAGAGATTGCGGGTGTCCGCTCCCGCCGTAGGTATTGTCAAGTCCGCTCAACACCAGCACGTCGTCCTTCAATCGTCCGATAGGCGTAAGGCATGGCGTGATGTCGTAGTTCCTTCCTGTGGTGGACGGAATCCAGTACCGTTCTGGAATGCCGTTTCCGTTGAACCAGATCACGAATCGCTTCCCGATCGCGTTTGTGCCATCTTTGGGAACGGCGTCGGCCGCATAGGCGGTGCCGTTCGAGTTAAACATCGAAACCAGTGGTGGAAGGCCCACTACAACCGCTGAGTGGGCAGCGGTTAAGCCCTTCAGAAAGATTCTGCGCGAGAGGCGCGAACGCCTAGTGATTACTTGAGACATTGACAGTCCTCCGTGAGACTGAAAATTCTTTCGCCTGTATCAAAGCTACCATTAGCTCTTTAAATTTGTAGTCCGATTTGCGAAATGCTTCTAACGACTGGCTGATCACCGGTCTGTCGGCGGGTGTATCCAGTCTGCCCGACATGTACCGGAAAACCTGCTTGACCATACACTCCTGGCATTGCGGCGTTTTTGCCAGAATGGCGCCAAGCTCGCTGGGGCTTGTAAACTCGGAGTTCGGCACCCCGGCTACAGCTCCTTTGGTATCCAATTCCAATTCGACTTCCTTCGGTTTCGCCCGCCTTCCGCCGCCTGCGCCGGGAGCCGGATAAAACATCAGCTTGTGCTTTTCACGGCGCATTCCAATGGCGTCGAACTTCTCGAGCCCGAATCCGATCGGATCGATGAGGGTGTGGCATCCCGCGCACATCTTCACGTTGGCATGCCCAGCCAGCCGCTCCCGGTTGGTTACGGGCCGCGATTCCTCAATCGGCGGCAGGTTCGTATCGACGCCGGGCGGTGGAGGAGGCACTTGCTGGCAAAGAAACTGTTCCCGGATGAAAAGTCCGCGGCCTGTCGGGGCGGTCTCGTCCGGCTTGCTGGTGAGTGTGAGGAAAAGAGCTTGTCCCAACACGCCGGCCCGTTCGGATTCGGGAGAGAAATTCACGCGCTGGAAGTCTTGAGCGGGTGGCGGCATCTTATAGACCGCCGCAAGATCGGAATTGATAAAGCTGTATTTGGCCGTGAAAACGTCCATGAAATTCCCGTCGTTCCACACCAGATCGCCGACGAAGCGCTTGGCCTCTTCGGTCATGGACTTTGCAAGGTCCCGGTTGAACAAAGGATAGATACGGCGCTCGCGCGAGGCGGTCGTTACGCGATCGAAACGCAGCCACTCCGAGATGAACTCTTCCACTCCACCCTTGGCCTTCGGGTCGCTGAGCATCCGGCGGGTTACCCTCTCTAGTCCGTCCGGCGTGCTCAATTCGCCCTTGGCGGCGCTTTCCAGCAGAGCGTCGTCCGGCTGAGTGTCCCAGATGAAGTACGAAAGCCGAGACGCCCGCGCGTAAGCCTTCCATTTTGGATTGTGTGTATCTTCCAGCCAGAAAATGAAGCTGGGCGATTGCAGCATCGTTTCGATAACGGCCTGTGCCCCTGCTAAAAATGTCTTTTCACCCTTGAAGATGGTCTCGTGCCAGGCAATCTCCTGTGGCTCCAGCGGCCGCCGGTAGGCCTTGCGGCCGAATGTCCGTATGAACTTTACACGGCATGCGGCGTCCGATTCAGAAGTTGGTTTGCACGGAATCAGGCCGCGGGAGTCGCCGCGGCGGAACGCGTTGGCCGCCAGTTTTTCAGCGGCACGGCTGTAAGCCTCCGTCAAAAGAGGAGACACCGAAAGCGCCTGATATTGGTTCTTGAAACCGTTGACGTAGTCTTCGGGTGGAAACTGGTTGGCCGGACTGCTGGCGTCTTTCAGCAAGTCGCGAACCGTATTGTTGTACTGGCTTTGCGTCAGCCGCCGAAGAACCGCGGTGGTGACGTCTCCATAACCCTTGGCTTCTTCCTCGCGATAGCGGAGTGCGCCGGCCAACTCGGGGCCGGAAAGTTTGGCAAGGTACGCGATCCAGGATTTCAGAGTCGCTTCGTCAGGGCTGCCTTTCGCGATCCGTTCGCCGCCGGTGTGCGGTATGCGCAGTGTTGGCTTGCGAAGGAGTATGGAGCTGTCGGGGTTTTGGCGGTCGACGAGCTCGACCAGTGACTTGCCGAAGGCCTCGACTCGTGCTGGCGTTACTTCTTCCGCCGGAAAATGCAGTCTGGTGGCGGACGCAACGCCCTCTACTGTATGACAGTTGCGGCAGCCGGCTTTTTCAAAGATTGGATAGACTTTTTCGGCAAAGGAAAGCTGCTGCGCTGGAAGGAGGACGGCGCTCGCCGCCAAGAAAGACAGCAACCTAAAGCATCGATTCATTGACGCATGCTCCGAAATGGGTGTCTCATGCCGCTTTTAGCGGATCTTCCACCCTGCAGGCTTGACTTTAACAGAAGCTGGACTCCAAAAGCAAGCAATCTGGGGATGCTTGAGTAATCAAAAGAAATTAGATACTGGAAAGTATGTATCCATTGCCTTAAAATAGTAAGTAAACGAAACCGTCACCGCCGGCACGCGTCTTCCGGGCCGGAGCTCCCAGCTCGGAATGGACAGGGAGAGCCATGATCGCCTAAGCCGTGGTGAGCACGAGCATCAGTTGCAGTCTCACCTCCACAACTTATCCCCGTTTGTGGAGTTCTACAACGAGTCATAGCCTCGAATGGTAAACTACCAGTCTCATGGAAGGTTTGGGCGAGAACGTAGAACTGGTGCTAAACGGCTTCCTGGAAAGTGCGCAGGGGGCGTTTGGCGAGGACCTGATATCGGCCATCCTCTACGGAAGCGCCGCGGAAGGCAGGATGCGCGCCGCCTCAGACGTGAACCTGATGCTCGTCCTGCGGCTGTTTAGCGGTGCTGCGGCGGCGAAAATCCGGCAACCGCTGAATCTTGCCGAGACGGCGGTCCGCCTGCAAGTCATGTTCCTGCTCGAGGATGAAGTCGCGCCTGCCTCAGAGGCGTTTGCCCAAAAATTTACAGATGTAATTCACCGGCGGAGGGTTCTGTTCGGACCGGACCCATTTCAGGGCCTGGAGATTTCGCGCGGGGCGAAAATTTACCGCCTGAAGCAGGTGCTCTTAAATCTCGCCATACGGCTGCGGGAAGAATACATTTCCAGAGGCGTCAGCGAAGCGAGCCTGGCTGTAGTGATTGCCGAGGCGTCGGGCCCTCTGCGCACGTCCGCTGCAAGCTTGCTGGAACTCGAAGGCGCGGGCTTTCGTCCGCCGAAGGAGTCGTTAGAGACGCTGCTTGCCGGGTTAGATCCGCCGCTTTCCCCGCCCCTGGCAACATCCATATCCGAGGCCCGGGAACTTCGTCCGCTACCCGCGGGTACGGCGGCCGGAACTTTACTGGAATTGATTGATCTGGCGTCCAGAATGCGGATCCGCGCCGGACTACTCACGTGAGAGGGTGAACCATGAATCCCTTCGACCTGCGGGGGCCGGAGTTTCTGGTGGTCTACACCGCCCTCACGGTGGCGGTGATCTTCATCCTGTCACGCTTGCGGGGCGCCCGCGAAGGGACGCCGGCGGTGACTCTGCCTCCGATCTCGGATCCTTACGCCATTGCCTACTTGCGTGGCGGCCAGAAGGCGATGCTCGAAGTGGCGGCGTTTTCGCTCGTAGAGCGCGGACTCCTGCTGGTGGACGATGGAAACCTGGTTACAGCCGGGCGGCATGAGGCCAAACTTGCGACGGATCCACTAGACAAAGCGATTCTGCAGTTCTTCCGGTCACGGAACAAAGCCATGTCGATGTACCAGGATTCCAGCTTCCTCAAGATTGCGGCCGCCACCGAAGACCGCATGCGCCTCGATGGTCTTGTACCTGACCTGGCCATACAGGAGGCGCGATCCAAGGAATTTGGCGTCGCCATCGTCTTCCTTGC
Source organism: Bryobacteraceae bacterium (assembly GCA_040002435.1). Taxonomy (GTDB): domain Bacteria; phylum Acidobacteriota; class Terriglobia; order Bryobacterales; family Bryobacteraceae; genus JANXXV01. The sequence goes on along the minus strand of JBDUEM010000080.1, from coordinate 10,576 downwards.
CGGAGTGGCCGGCCTGAAAGCAATCATCGCCCTGGAACGCGGACGGCCAATCACTTTCCTGATCGTCTTTACTGTTGTCGCTTGCCTACTCGCGTACAAGGTGTGTTTTCCGCGCACGACAAAGCGCGGGGATCAATGGCTGAAGGACCTCGGTAATTTAATGGCGCCGCTGAAGCGCCGCGCGGGCGCGGCATCGAAAGATCTCAGCTGGCGGGAGGCTGCCATGGTGGCATCCATATTTGGTCTGACCGCCATGCGCGCCAGCGCCTATCCTCATATCGGACAGATGTTCCCGGCGCCGGATACCAGCGGCAGTTCCTCGTCCTGTGGATCATCCTCCTGCGGATCGTCCAGTTCCTGCGGCTCCTCGTGCGGCGGCGGTGGGGGAGGCTGCGGTGGCTGCGGAAGTTAGGGACCGGTTCGGCATTGGCTGGCGGCCCGATCTGGCCGCGGGGATTCTGGCTCACCTGGACCGCATCGATATTGTCGAGATCATAGCCGACGACTACTTCGACGCACCCGCGCCAAAACTGAGCGCCCTTCGCTCGCTGGGCGCACAGGTGCCGCTCATGCTGCACGGCATCGGGCTTGGCCTGGCGTCCACAGTCTGCTGTGAGCCGAAGCGAATCGGGCAGATGGCTCGTCTTCATGAAAAGATTCGTCCGGAGTCGTGGTCGGAACATTTCGCGTTCGTGCGCGGCGGTGGCGTCGAGATCGGACATCTGGCTGCGCCCCCGCGAAATCGCGGAACGGTGGCAGCCACGGCCGCAAACCTGTTGCGTGCGACGGAAACGGTCGGCGTGAAGCCCATCATGGAGAACATTGCGACCCTGATCGACCCACCTGGTAGCGACCTCACGGAAGCCGCCTGGCTTTCAGAATTGCTCGCCGCATCCGGAGGAAAGCTTCTGCTGGACCTTCATAATGTCCATGCAAACTCCGTCAACTTCGGCTTCGACGCTATTGGATTTCTCGATCAGCTTCCGTTAGACCGGTTGGGCGCCATACACCTGGCCGGTGGAAAGTGGATCCCTGCGGGTGATTCAGAGCGGCGATTGCTGGACGATCATCTACATGATGTCCCCGATCCGGTATATGAATTGTTGCAGCACGTCGCGGCACGTACCGCCAATCCTCTCACCGTCATTCTGGAGCGAGACGGAAACTATCCGGCCATGGTGGATCTGCTGGCACAATTGGATCGCGCCCGGGAAGCGGTTCAGCAAGGGCGAAGCACCGCATGAGTACTTCACCGGAGTTCGAAGCCTTTCTGGCGCGTGTGTATGTAGACGCGGAGTTTCGCCTGCGCTTCCTCGCCGACCCGCTCGGAGAGGCGCGTCGGGCTGGCCTGTCGGAGGCAGAAGCGGTTGCGTTAGACGAAATGGACCGCGGCGGTCTGAAGCTGGCCGCCGGATCCTATCAGGCGAAACGGAACGGCAAGATGGTACGCGAAAGGCGGAAGGGATGGTTGGGACGCTTTCTTCACCGCTAGCGCTGCCTTGATCTTCTTCACGGTCTTGCATAGAGCCAGGGCGGACCGTCACGATCCGCCCGCTCCTGGTTAAAAGCTTATTGCAGTCTCGAGAGCCACGCCTTCACTTCCGTTTGCCGGATAGCGCCCGCCGTTCCCAGATAGGTGTTGAGCTCGGCCTTCGCTTCTTTCACTTCCCCCAGCCGTTCGAAGACCGCTGCAGCCGCCAGCCGCGCATTCGGAAAATCGTCTTCGGACTGCCGCAAGGCCTGGGCAGCCTCCGGAGTGAATTTCCGCTGATTGAACAGGGCCATGCCCAGCACGTATTTCATCTTTGAGATTCCCCCGTCCGTCTTGATGGCGACGCGCGCTGCGGCTTCCGCCTCTTCCGGACGCTGCTCGTGCAGCAGGGCTACCGCAAGATTACCGTGCGCGAACGGCGCCAGCGGATCGAGTTCGATGGCTCGTTGAAACGACTGGATGGCATCCTTGGTCCGGCCCATGCTCAACAGCCGGCACCCGAGGTTATTGTGCGCCTCCAGATATTCCGGATCCAGCGCCACCGCTTCCCGCAGCTTTTCCGCGGAACCGTTCGGGTCATGTGCCTCAAATCGCTTCTGGGCAGCCGCGAAGGCCTTCCTGGCCTTGGAGGGAATCTGATGCTTCAATCTGGCTACGGATACGGAATCACCGGTGGGCTTATCCGCCGATTCTTCCGGCAGGGCAATAGTCAAATCGCCGCCCATCTGGTTGACCACGTAGTAATCCTGGCGCAGGACGGTACCCTCCTGGTTAAGAACTCGAACTTGATAGGTGCCGGTGGCCACGTGAGAAAACTCGAAAGCTCCGTTTTGGGAGAGAGGTACCCTTTCGACTGGCTGGTGACGACTGGCGTCTATGAGTTCGACAGAAATTCCTGATTGATCTCGCGGCCCCCCGGTCACCTCTCCGCGGACGCGGTAGAGTTTGTCGGATTGCGCAAGTAAAGAGTTAGTAAATAGTCCGGCGGTGCAAAGCACAACCGTCATAAGATATCTGGACACAGTAGTCTCCTCGATGAAAAATAAAATGTAGATTTGGAGGAACTGCTTAGTTCCGTAACGATACGGCGAGGTAGGATAACGGGCGCACTACGCCCACGGGGTGGTACTTAAGATCAAAGATGCGCGAAGCGGATCAAGCCGCGGCGCGCGAATAGCTGAGTGTGGAGTCCAGGATCCAACGGAGTTGGTGCGACTCAAAGGGTGCTGCGCAGTAATCGTCGGCACCAGCTTCGATTACGTTCAACCAATCGGTTGTTTCCGGCAGACGGCTTACAGCGATGATCGATGCCTTGGGATTCGTCCGGCGCAAATCTTTAACGGTTTCCGTTTTGGTGCCGCAAAAGACTATCGTATTCCTATCGGCACGCAGGGCTGCTCGCGACTGAACGGCGCCAGTCAAAGCCTCTGCCTCCAGGCCCTCGCAAAAACCCGCCAGCGCGCTCCGCAAATCCATCGCTAACTCGGCGTCGAGTCCGTGGAACAGTACGGTCGCTTCCATCGTGGTTTGATCTGACATTTTAGAGTCTCCCAAATGAACTTTTGAAGTTTCTCACCGGAGAGAAAGGACGGTCTGCAAGGACAAGGTTGTTCATAGCCAAGTCCATCTTATTGAGGCTATGTTTCATTTTAGTCCAAGGCCCTTGAAAAACCAATCAATTTTTCTGATAACGGGTATTTCCCGTAGTCCGCCTAACCCCACCTGCGCTGTGTCGTCTCAACTGTCGTCATGAACGCCTCAACACTCTTGCGCGATGCCCTCCATGGCATGCGAATCCTAAGGAACAATAAGGGGTTTGCCCTAGCCGCAGTTCTCTCTCTCGCCCTTGGCATCGGAGCCAACACCGCCATTTTCAGCGTCGTCAATTCGGTCTTGCTGCGTCCTCTCGCCTATAAGAACCCGGCCGCGCTCGTGGTGGCCCAAACAAATGGATCCACCACCGTGTCTCCCGCGGACTTCCTCGACTGGCAGAAGGAAGCCAAGAGCTTTGAGAATCTGGCCGCCGCCCAGTATTGGGGTGCCAACATGACCGGGCAGGAAAAACCCGAGTGGGTTCTGGGTATTCAGGTTTCTCCGAACATGTTTGACCTGCTGGGTGTCCCGCCTCTCCGCGGCCGCACGTTCGTGGCCAGCGACGACAACCCGGCGGCCGGCCGTGTGCTTGTAATCAGCCATCGTCTGTGGACCCAGCGTTTCGGTGCGGATCCGGGCTTGATCGGCCGCGTTCTCACGCTGGACGGAAAGGCCTACACGGTAACCGGTATCATGCCGGAACATTTCGCGTTCGCTCCTTTTTGGGCAACCAAAGCCGAAATGTGGGCTCCCCTTCCAATCGCAGAGCGCAAGTACGATCGCGGGGGGCGTTCGTTGCGCGTCTTTGGACGCCTGCGAGACGGTGTGGAATTGAAGGCGGCACAGGCGGAAATGGATATCATCAGCAGACGTCTGGCGCAGCAGTATCCGAAGACGAACGCCAGGATCTTTCCCATATTCGTTCCCCTGCACGAGATGGTGGTGGGGAACGTCCGGCCTACGCTGCTGGTTCTACTGGGCACCGTTGGCTTCGTTTTGCTAATCGCGTGCGCCAACGTGGCGAACCTGATGCTGGCTCGCGTGACGGCACGAAGGCGCGAAATCGCCGTCCGCCTGGCCCTCGGCGCAAGCCGTACGCAGTTGGTCGGACAACTCTTGACGGAGAGCATGCTGCTGTCGCTGCTGGGAGGGATGGCTGGCGTGTTGATCGCCTGGTGGGGAGTAAACGTGCTTGCGGCCATGCTTCCGGCCGGCAGTCTTCCCAGACAGCGCGAATTGGGACTGGATGGCACGGCTCTCGCTTTCACTGTATTCGCCTCGCTACTAACCGGACTGGTGGCCGGATTGATACCCGGCTGGCAGGCTTCCAAGGCGGTTGTGAACGATGCGCTAAAAGAAGGGGGACGCGGCGCGAGCGAAGGGCCGGAACGCCACCGCGCGAGAGGCATACTGGTCGCTTGCGAAATCGCGCTGTCGTTCGTGCTGCTGATTGGAGCCGGGCTGATGATCCGCAGCTTCGCAAATATCCAGGGGAGCGATCCGGGATTCCAGCCGCGAAACCTGCTTAGCCTGGCTGTCTCCGTCAATGGCACCGGACAGTCCGACACGGCCCACCGTGCCGCGTTCTACCAGAAAGTGACACAGGATCTGGCAGCCTTGCCCGGCGTGAAGTCGGTGAGCTCCATCAATCACCTTCCGGTGGGAGGGGACCTCTGGAACCTGGGATTCGCGATTGCGGGAAGGCCGGCGCCTCGTCCGGACGAAACGCGGTCCGCCGTATTTCGGGTGGTTAGTCCCGGCTATTTCCGCACCATGGAACTGCCACTGGTCGAGGGAAGGGAATTCAGCGATCAGGACAAGCTGGGTACCCCCAAAGTCATCATTATCAACGAATCACTAGCGCGCAGGCATTGGCCCGGTGAATCGCCAATCGGCAAACGGATGGCTCCTGGAGATGCCGAATCGATCACCGAATGGATGACGGTGGTGGGAGTAGCAAAAGACGCTAAGCAAACGAATTGGACAGCACCCATTCTGGACGAAATGTATCTTCCCTTCCTCCAATCGGCCGACTATCTCTCCAGTCCAGCCGCTCAGTACGCCTCGATGACGTTCGTGATTCGAACGGCCGGTGAACCCGTGGCGCTGGCAGTCGCGGCGCGCTCCGCCGTCTGGGGCGTGGATGGTTCCGTCCGCGTGTCAGATGTCGCCAGCATGGAGCAGTTAGTGGCGGACAGACTCTGGAGAGAACGCGTTTCCTTATGGCTTCTCGGCACGTTCGCCGTGGTCGCATTGATCCTCGCGGTGACGGGAATCTATGGCGTCGTTTCGCATTCCGTCGCGCAGCGGACACATGAGATAGGCGTACGAATGGCGCTGGGTGCAAGGAAATCCCATGTCATCGGCCTCAGCCTGCGCGAAGGTATGTGGCCGGTCGTGTCGGGGGTCAGTTGCGGCGTACTGATAGCACTCACGCTATCGAAGCTAATGACCGCGTTGCTGTATCAGGTAACACCGCTGGACCCGGCGACGTTCGCTGGTGTGGCCGTCTTGATGCTTGCGGTCGCACTGCTCGCCAACTACGTTCCGGCTCGCCGGGCCACAAGCATCGACCCGATGCAGGCCTTGCGCCACAATTAAGGACGTCGGCCTCTGATTTCCTGGTAGCGTTTCATTTCCCGCTCTGCTTCCGATTGGCGGCCCAATTTTCGGTAGACATTGGCTAATTGGAAGCACGCAGCTTCGGCCAGGCGTGAGTCCTGCTCCTGCGCCAACACCTCGCGCAACAGCTTTTCCGCTGTGGCCAAGTCTCCGCTAGCGGCGCTCGCCTTGCCCAATTCCAACAGCGTCTCCGGCATTCCGGGCCGCAACGTGTTGGCGCGCTGCAGTTCGACGATGGCCTCTCGCACTTGGCCGCGGTTCAGCAGCACCAATCCAAGCTTGTAGGCGGTTCCCGCCGAGCCCGGGTTTCGCCGTGTCTCCTCGCGAAACTCCCGCTCTGCGGCCTCATAATCTCCCGATCCCAGATGAATCTCTCCCAGCTCGAAATGCAGTTCCAGCAGCTCCGGCCGCAATGCCAGCGCGGCCCGCAAGTGCTTTTCCGCCGCGACGCGATCGCCAGTCGCTATAGCCGATTCGCCGCGCGCCTGCTGCGCCCTCGCCGAATTTGGGTTCTTTGCCATCAGAACCTCCAGCGCCTCTCGCGATAAACGCGCATGCGCCTGAGCGAGATAGTAAAGCAGATCGGGATCACCCGGACGCTTCTCTAAAGCGGCCTCCAGTTTGTCAACCGCGTCCCGTGCCCGGCCCGCTTCCATTAGCGCGATCCCCAGCAGCGGATCTGCCGGCGCTTTTTCAAGATGAGGAATCGACTCTGCGGCGAAACCTTGCGCCAGAAGAGCCGCGCCGAGCATTTCGTGCGCGCCAGGAAGATCGGCATTTATCTGAAGCGCCATGCGCAGAGGCGGAATGGCCCGGCCGTAATCCTTCTTATCGTAGTAAACCGCCCCCAGGTTGACATGCGCGGCGGCCAGCCCTGGCGCCAGTTCGACGACCTTCTGGAATTCCCGGATAGCCGTGTCCAGATCTCCGGTCCGCTTCGCCGCAAGCCCCGCTTCCACATGCTGTTTGAGATCCGCATTCACCTGAAACGCAAGCAGGACTGAGAGGATCGCGAGGATCATTCCGGTTCCTTCACAGTCAGGACTTGATCCGCCGCCACGCGTGGCAGATTCTGCCTGCGGCCGCTGGGCCAGAAAATCTCAACCGCAACTTTGTTCTGCGCGCCAAGGCCGAAATGGACCCGTGTATCGCTCGCGGATAGATAGCTCCCCGCACTCGTGGCATAGCTCCACTGATTGGCTGCCCGGACTCTCGCCCCGGCCCCGTCGCGGTTACTGTGGCTGCCAATCAGCTTGATGGTCAGCCAGTGTTCGCCGCCGCCGCCGTTCATAAATACGATGGGACGTCCACCCAGCACGGTCATCACGGCATCCATATATCCGTCGTTATTCAAATCGCCAAAGGCCACGCCACGGCCGGCCACGGGACGTAGGTCTCGCATCTCAGCTTTGCTGAATTTCCCATCACCTCCCAAATACAGCGCCGGCGGCTCCAGATACCGCAGGCCCGAATGAATCTGTTCGACATTGTCCAGCACGTGCCCCTGCGCAGCGAATGCATCCTTCGTGCCCCGGTTCTGAAAATCATACAATCCGATTCCCCAGCCCGAACTGCGGGCCGTTAACGCAGCAAGCCCCGTGGTCAGGCTCGCATATTCAAAATGCCCGCCGCCTTCGTTGCGATAGAGAGCATACTTCTCCAAAGCCAAATTAGTCACCAAGATGTCAGGACGCCCGTCGTTATCGTAATCCGCGAAAGCCACTCCCATCCCCGCGAAGGGCTTCCCATCGTCTGAAAGCGCTACGCCCGCTTTCAACGCGCATTCCTCGAAGGCCCCGTGGCCGTTGTTGTGAAATAAAAATTGTTCCATCCCGTCATTCGCCACAAAGATATCGGCAAATCCGTCCCCATCGTAATCGTTGAAGGCAACCCCAAGCGACTTGCCTTTCACCGAACTGATTCCGGCAGCGGCACTGACATCCCGAAAGCGTCCGCCACCTTCGTTATGGAAGAGCAGATTCGTAACTCCGTCGAACTTGTCCGGCCGGCAGTAGGAATGAAAGGGCGTTCCGCACAAAATACTCTTGTCGATGCCCCAATTCAGATACCGTGTCACAAACAGGTCCAAACGTCCGTCGTTATCGTAATCCAGGAATCCAGCGGACGCCGACCACCCGCCTGCGGCGACTTCGGCCGCGGCCGTGACATCGGTAAATGTCCCGTTTCCGTTGTTGTGATACAGCGTATTACGCCCGTACGCGGTCAAGTATAAATCGGTAAAGCCGTCATTGTCGTAATCACCCGCCGCCACACCCATTCCGTAGGCGTCCGGGGTGTTGGCGAGTCCCGCGGCCTTTGTCACATCCGTGAATGTTCCGTCCTTGTTCTGGCGAAAGAGCCGGTTCCAGAACGCGGTTTCGCTTCGCCCGAAATTGAACGGCGCTTTCATCGGATCATCCAGCTTGCCGCTATTGACAAAGAAGATGTCCAGCAGTCCGTCGTTGTTGTAATCGAGGAGCGCGACACCTCCGCCCATGGTTTCAAGCAAATATTTTTGGGACGTCGGAGAATTGCGATGCAGAAAATCAAGTCCCGCGGGTTCAACAGGACGAAGTTGAGGACCCTGCGCCGCGAAAGTCAGTATCGCGGCGCAGAGCAGCAGACGGAAAGTCAGACGCATCTAAAACGACAAACGAAGCGCGAACTGTATTAGCCGTGGATCGTTAGATTGACCGCTTACAATTCCGAATTGCGGATTGCCGATTATTGTACCCGGATACCCGAATCGGACGCGGTTGAACAGATTGAAAATCTCCGTCCTGAACTGAATGCCCACTTTCTCCGTTATCTTGGTGTTCTTGAAGATAGTGAAATCGTAGTTGGCAATTCCATGGGACCGGAAATCCGGCATTGTGCGGGAAGCATTCCCAAAGGTAAAAGGAGCAGGAAGGGAATAGGTCGCGGTGTTGAACCATTGGTTCAGGCGAGACTGCGCCGAGCCGTCCATGGTCGCCGGTATCGCAGTCCTGTTCGGCCGTTGCCCGGCGTTCAGCGCATTGGAAGTATTAGTGGCAACGCTGATGGGAAGCGGGTTTCCCGACTGAAACGTTGTATTCCCGATCACGCCCCATCCAGAAACAATCTTGTCCAATGCGCCCGTCACATTATTAGCGAAATGCTGTCCTTTCCCAAAGGGTAGATCGACAACATACCCCACTACCAGGCGGTGCGGCGTATCGTACAGCGCCAGCGAACGCTCGGCACGAAGGTTGTAGTTGTTTTGCACACCGCCCGCTCCGCCGCCCGGCTCGAGCCAACCGGTGATGGTGTCGGTGTCGCTAATCAATTTCGACCACGTATATGCCGCGATGAGGCTTCCGCCGCGGCTGAATCGTTTTTCCAAATTGACCTGAGCGGAGTGATAGATCGAATTTCGGTTCGTCGGATTTTTCATCGAGACATTGGTGTACTGCGTGTACGGCGTCAGCAGTTGTCCATAAGCAATTTTCGGCTGGGCGAGCGTCCCAATCTGCGCTAATCCGAAGAACGGGTTTGCCACCTGTTCCTGGAGTTTGCTGCCGAGAGCCATAAACTCCGGAGGAAGCTGATCCAGACTCTGATCCGGCCCCGGTAAATGAGTACCCTTGGAGCCTGCGTAGGACAACGACAGAGCGAAACCGCCCGGCAATTCGCGCTGGACGTTGAAGTTCCATTGTTGCGCGTAGGAATACGGAGCATCATAGATCGATGCTGCGATCGACTGGCCGTAGAAGCGCTGCTGCACGTTCGCGCTTCTTCCCGGCGTCGGCAACAAGCCATTCGGGAAGGGATTCCGCAATACATCGGTTGGAGTCACCGATCCGTCCAGCGTCCCGTTGAAGGGGTTGTTGAATGAGTTCACGGCGTCATTGTTCGGAACCATGTTCCAACGGATGTCGGTCGGCAGCCAGAAAATCCCGTAACCGGTTCGGATTACCATCTTGTCGTTCAAGCGGTACGCGATCCCGAATCGAGGCGAGAAAAGGTTGCCACGCGCCTGATTATTGCGGCTGGGGCTGTCGGGCGAATTTACCAGGCCGAGCTTGCCTTGTAGATTGCCTGCCGCCGGGAACGTATCATTCTTCACGTAGGGCAGCAGCACGCTCAACCGGTCATAGCGCTCAGACCAAGGTCCCATCTGTTCGTAGCGCATGCCATAGTTTATTGTCAGACGCCTGGTCATCTGCCACGTATCACCGGCGTAATAACCGCCGTAGATAATCTGCGCGGCAACCAGCGAGTTCTGATTAACTCCCCCGCCCGTGCCGTAACCCAGCAGGAACGAGGCGAAGCCGTTGCCTGATCCTGCAGCGGCGAACGGATTTGCCGACGTCAATAGCGAGTCAAAAGTAAATGTGCCAGACGGACTGTTCTGCTGATAGTAATTGTGTGTGCTGCGGCGAAGCTCGGCGCCGAATTTCAGCGTGTGTGTGCCCCAGATTTTCGTCAGCGTCGGAGCGAACGAATACACGTCATTGCGCGCGATGATGGTGCTGCCGGTCCCATTCGTGCTGAAGACGCCGTTGTAGCCCGTGACCACCGGCTGCGGAACCACCCGGAATACTACCTGATTGTTGAGAGAGGATGGCCATCCCAGCTGAGTCAGATCGTACCCGGTTGTGAGGGCGGTGCGGTCATAGCTGAACCGCATGTAGGAGAGCCGGAAATCGGCAATCAGGGTCGGTGAGAACGAATAAGAATCCGAGACAACAGCCTGATTCGTGTTGAAAGTCTCGGTACATCGATCCACACACGTCTTCGACTGATAGGGATCGATCGGCAGGTTCAGATTGGTCCAGTACGTGTATCTCGAGAATGTCAACGCCAAATAGAAATGTCCTAATCTCTGCCAAATAGAAATGTCCTGTT
>JBDUEM010000079.1:0-27366 GCA_040002435.1 Bryobacteraceae bacterium | reverse complement strand
TAGCTGCCGAAATCAAAACCGATCTGCTCAGCGTGCGCAGTGCTGTCGTGCGCGGGCTCGTGCTGGTCGTCCACCCAGGAGAGCTCCCTCAGACAGTGTTCCGTTTCCTCGGCGTCGTTTCGTTCGCGCGCACCACGAAGGAGCTGCCGGTACAGGTAGACTGCTTCGGCACCCCGGCTCTCCTTGTTGAGAAAGCCGGCGGCCCGATGACCCAATCTCGTCGCAATCTTCCAGTTGGATCGCAAGGCCCAATGAAACGCGGCATCCATCTCAGCCAAAAGAGCCCGGCACGGACCCGGCTGGCTTCCCCATTTCGCGAAAGTTTCGGCCAGTGCCTCGGCATGCCACCGGCGGTAGGCTTCCGTGGCAATCCCCGCACGCTCGGCGGCCCGGTAGCGCAAACCCGCCGCATCCAGCGGATCGATCCATCGGCCTTCGAGCAAGGCGTGTCGCGCCTCCTGCGCCTCAACCTCATCCACCTTCGCGACACGCGCCGCCAAATCGAAGGGGAATCCCTGGGTCCGGCAGGCTTGTATCGCAGCCCAAACCTCCTGAGCGGCGTCAGGCAGTCCTTTGCAGTCGCGGGTTGGAAGCGCCACGGAGTCCAATGCGATTACGGCGGCTCCCGGCAAATGCGCACCCTCGTTGGACCCTGTGGTCACCAGCACGGAAGCCAGTTCGCCTCCCGCGCTCGCGGCCGGAAAATCAGCAGGCACGTCGTCCAGCACCAACAGGACGCGGCGTTTCTGGATTAGAACGCCCACTCTGGCAAATGCCCCTTCGGCATGATTCCCCAAGGACTCTCCGAGATAAGCGGCCAGTTCACCGGAAATCGAAATCTCGCTTCGTTGTCCGCAATCCATCCACAGGACATCCCGAAAATGACTGCCGGCCAAGCGCGCGAATTCCTGTGCGAGAACGGTCTTACCGAATCCAACCAGGATTGCAACTCCGGCGTCATCCACCAGCTTTTCCCACAACACTCCCAATTCAGCGCTGCGGCCTTGAAACCAGGGAAGGCGCGCCGCTTGGAAGAACGGTTCTGAGCGGGGTTGCAGGTTGGAGATCCAGTACGTCAGGTCCCGCAGCGCTTGTCGAGGATGGTCGCCGTAACGAAAGAAGTGTTTACGTTCCAGAATCGGCGGGCACTTGCAGGGAGCCATTTGGATCAGCCCCAGCGGTGGCAGAGCGCAGCTTTCCCTGTGGGCCAAAATGGTCGGCCATTTCTCACGAGTCGCTGTCGCCGGCACCGACGACGGCGAGAGCAGCAAAAGGATTGCCGGCGCGTCCAGGCCCTGCTCCCAGACGTCTTCCAGTGTCTCACCAGGTCCGCAAGCTTCCAGCCGAACCTGCGCGGCGCCTAAAGACTCCAGGCGCTCCTGGATGATTTCCGCCGCACCCCGATCCGCGGGTGCGTGGAAGAGAAACAATTCCTGTATGGCTATCGCCCTTCGCTGGAAGGTGGCACGACGCCCTTCAACCGCAGATAGACCGACATGTAGCCGTATTCTTCATTGGAGTGAGTCGTGTTTCCGACCAGCGCGCCAAGCTTGGTGCGCTGCCCGCGGGCGGTTTTGATCATCTCGCCGGCTGTCGCATCGGTGAGCGAATCGTAGGCAGCATCGCATTCGGCGAATGATTCCTTCAGCGCCGCAACAAGTTCCGCCTTCGCCGTCTTGGTGCTGGCAGTTCCATTTTTCATCTCGCCTTTCACTGCCGTGCACGTACGAAGCTGCGAATCGGCCACATGCCCCACAAGCGCGCCGAAGGCCCGGATATCCGGCGTCGGTTTGAAGCTGTAGTTCTCCTCCGGCATCTTTTCAGCCATCTTGATCAGGTTGTTCTTGATACCGTTATAGGCCTGTTTCACTTCCGTGCTCATCGGATTAGTCTGCGCGGACAATGCGGCGGAGCCGGCAACAGTAGCGGCAAGAATCAAAATCGCTTGGCGGTTCATGCTATTTCCTCCCTGGAACTTTACGATTCTATCCTGAGTTCAGGCGAGAATTTCCTTGATCACGTTTCCGGCAACGTCCGTCAGCCGGAAATCGCGGCCACTGTAGCGGTAGGTCAGGCGTTTGTGATCCATTCCCAGAAGGTGTAGCGCCGTGGCATGCAGGTCATGCACATGGCAGCGCTTCTCCACGGCCTTAAAACCGAAGTCGTCGGTAGCGCCGTAAGTTGTGCCGCCCCTAATGCCCCCACCGGCAAGCAGAGTGCAGAAGCCGTGGACATTGTGGTCGCGCCCGTTACCGACCTTTTCCAAGCCGCTGTTCTGGATCATCGGAGTCCGCCCGAACTCGCTGCCTACAATCAGAAGCGTATCGTCGAACATTCCCCGTGACTTCAGGTCTTCCACCAGCGCAGCGATGGGTCCGTCGGCGGCATTCGCCAGCTTGGCGTGAATGCGAATGTCGTCGTGGCTGTCCCAAGGCTGGAAGTTTCCAAAATAAACCTGGACCATGCGCACGCCTTTCTCGGCCAGCCGCAGCGCCGTCAGACAGCCCCTGCCGAAATCATGATCGCCATAGCGGTCGCGCGTGGCCTGGCTTTCCTTCCCGATGTCGAAGACGCCGGGCGCTTCGGTCTGCATCCGGTAGGCGACTTCCATCGCCTGAATTCCAGCTTCGAGTCCGGGCTGAGGTCCCACCTGCTGGACGTAAGAACGGTTCAGCTTGTCGAGCAGCGACAACTGCTGTTCCTGGTTTTCGGCCGTATAAGTCGGGTTGTGAATGTTCTGGACCAGCTTGTCCGGCTCCCGCTCTCCGCTGGGAATGTAGGTGCCTCCGTAGACGGAAGGAAGGAACGTGGAATCCCACAATTGCGCGCCCAGCACCGGGTAGCCGGGACACAAGACCACAAAGCCCGGCAGGTTTTGATTCTCTGTTCCCAGCCCATAAGTAACCCACGACCCCATGGACGGCCGCCCGGTGAGTCCATGGCCGGCGTTCATCATCAGCAGCGATGGGCCGTGATTGCCATTGTCGGAATACATGGAACGGATGACGCAGAAGTCATCGATCTTCGAAGCGACACGCGGAAAGATCTCGCTCACTTCCGTGCCGCTTTGCCCGTACTTGCGGAACTCGAACGGAGAGCGCATCAGGTTGCCCGACGCCCGGTCCGTTACAATCTTCGGGCCCGGCAGCGGCTCGCCATCGTGTTTAGTGAGCATCGGCTTCGGATCGAAGGTATCCACATGGGACATACCGCCGTTGAGGAACAGGAAGATCACCCGCTTCGCTTTGGCGGGGAAATGCGGCGCCTTCGGTGCCAGCGGGTTGGAAGCCTGCGATTCGGCGTGCAGCAGATTCATCCAGCCGAGCGTGCCGAAGCCGGCGCCCATCGTCTTCAATGCGTCGCGTCGATTCACAGTGGAGAACCTCCTAGTTCACGGAGCTGAATTCAGCCGAGCTCAACAGCACCTGTGTATATTGTGGCCACGAATCCTGGTTCTTTTCAAGAAACCCCAATCCCATCTGGAGTTCGGCTGCTGTTGGAATGCGTGCGAATAACAACTTGTATGCAAACTTGATACGGGCGCCGTTATCGCCGCCCGCCGCGGCAATCCGGTCCGCCAGACCTTTCGCCTGCAGGGCCACGAAACTGTTGTTCATGAAGTAGAGCCGCTGCATAGGGCCAACCGTCACCATCCGCTGCTCACTGGTCGCATTCGGATTCGGGTAATCAAACAGCGCCAGAACGGGATCGAGTTTGGTTCGCCCAATCTGCGCATACATAGTCCTTCGCCGGTTGGTATCCGAAAGAGGAACAGACGGACCACCCACGGTGGTATCAAGCTGCCCGGAGACCGCCAGCAGCGAGTCACGCAACGCCTCGGCATCCAGACGCTGCTGCAGGTTTGCCCTCCACAGCAGATGGTTCGCGGGGTCCACGGCCGCGTCTTTCGCATCCTCGACAGCAGCCAGTTGATACGTCGCCGACAGCATGATCTCGCGGTGCATCTTTTTCACCGACCAGCCCTTCTCCACAAATTCCGCTGCAAGAAAATCGAGTAATTCGGGATGCGTGGGCCTCTCGCCGAGCTGACCGAAGTTTGACGGCGTCCGAACCAGCCCCTGACCGAAATGATGCTGCCAAATTCGATTGACCATCACGCGCGCAAACAACGGGTTTGTGTCACAGGCGATCAGATTCGCCAGCTCCAGCCGGCCGCTGCCATGCTGAAAGGGAGCAGCCTCCCCCTTCGACAGAATCCCCAGGAACCGGCGCGGCGCCACTTCACCCAGGGTGCTCTCGTCGCCGCGAATATAGACTTTGCTATCCTCGGGCTTCTCGCGGTCGTGAATGGTATGTAGGAACGGAAACTGCGGCGGCAGATCTTTCTCCAGTTGCGCCAGGCGCGCGTTCAACGCCTCGTGGTGCTCCCGCCACTCCGGCGCAAGAAAGCGATCGATGCTCTTCGGGCCGAAATAATAGACGCCGCCCCTGAAATCCAGAAAGTCCTTCTTGTACGGTTCAGAGGCCAGATCCCGCCACAGGTAATACTTCTCGATAGGCAACGATTCGAGATTCGTATACTGGCGCGTCTTCTCGTCACGGACTGTAGCGGCTCCCCCCAACTTCACGTAGTTGCGGTCGTCCATCCCGTGCTTGTCGGCAAAGACCGCCAGGACAAAGGCCTGGAACTCATCGGACACTTTCTGCGCCTGTTCGCGCTTGCCTTTGCTCGCCAGCAATTCGTCCCACGGCGCCAGGAATTTGTGATCCCGGTTTGGCGTTTTGAGGTAGGCCACCCACCTCAACAGAATCGTCGCATCGAGCTTCTCTTCTTCCGCTACATCGGGTGCGCTTGCACCCGGAGTCGTCAGCACCTGCCAGGCCGCCACCATATAGCGCGATGTCTTGGCTGCCAGGATTTCGGTCAACTCCGTGCTGTGCTTCTGCACGAAATCTTCAATGACAATCTTCTGGTCGTCGATTTTCTTCTTCTGCGCTTTGTAAGACTCCACCACCGCATCGGCGGCAAGCGGATATTCCTTTACTTCGGTGCTCTTGAAAACACCCAGCAGCGAGTAGAAATCTTTTGTTGGGATGGGATCGTATTTGTGATCGTGGCACTTCGCGCACCCGATGGTCAGACCCAGGAAGACCTGTCCCGTAACATCCACACGGTCGTCACCATCGGCCGCCATCGCATAAAATGCCAGGCCGGGCAGCAGTTTTTCGGGCTGATCGGACTTCATTTGGTCCCCCGCGATCTGCGCCTTGACGAACAAGTCATAGGGCATGTCGGAATTAAAGGCACTGACCACCCAGTCCCGATAGCGGTAACCATTGGGGTATGGCGTGTCCTTGCTGGCGCCCAGTTGACCGTCCGCATAGCGCGCGAGATCGAGCCAATACCGGCCCCAACGTTCGCCATAGTGCGGGGACGCAAGCAGCCGGTCGACTACTTTCGCGAAGGCGCCAGGAGACGTATCGCTCAAGAATTGATCAATTTCCGTTGGTGTCGGCGGAAGCCCGGTTAAGTCGAATGTCGCTCGTCGAAGCAGGACCCGTTTCTCGGCAGGCTTCACCGGCTGCAGTCCCTTCTCTTCCAACTGCGCCAGGATGAATTTGTCGATGCTGTTTCGCGGCCAGGACTGATTGCGCACTGCCGGAATCGCAGGCTTGTGCACGGGCTTAAATGCCCAGAAATCCCTCTGCTGCTGCGTGATGACGTATGCCGGCCCAGCCGGAACCACGCTCGGTGCGGCGCCCTCCGGCCAAACTGCGCCAGACTTCACCCAGCTGGAAAAATCGTCGATTTCCCGCTCGCTCAACTTGCCCTTCGGCGGCATCTTCAGCCACTCGTGGGTTTGCCGTACGGCCTGAATCAAGAGGCTTTTGTCCGGATCGCCGGGAATTACCACAACGCCATCCTGGCCCCCTTTCATCAGGTTCGCGCGGCTATCCAGTTGGAGCCCGCCCATCGCGGACGCCGTGTGACACGTGAAGCAGTTCTTTGCCAGGACGGGCCGGATACGGGTTTCGAAGAAATCGGCCGGCTGCTCGGCGAACGCGGTGCAACAAGCAGTTAAGGCACAAATTATCGCCGCCGCAGTGCGCGCCATGCCGTTGACTGTAGCAGAGGGCTTGGTACGGGTCAATCCGGAAACTCGAGGATATGCAGGTGATAGCATAGGAGTCAGTTACGTTTCGCCCCTGTCGGGCGTCTCCTATATAGGTCCTATGATTCGTGCGCTCCCTTTCATGTTGGCAGCGGCGGCCTCTATCTCATCGCTCTCCGCCGAGCCATCCGAAGTTTTCGCGTTTGTTCAGAAAAGCTGTGTCGGCTGTCACAACGCAAGCGTAAAGTCCGGCGACGTGGATCTTAAGTCCCTGCATTCGGCGAATACATTCGACCAGGACCGCGAAATTTGGGAAAAGGTAGTCGATAAGCTCAAGACTGGCCAGATGCCTCCGCCCGGCGTCCCGCACCCCCCGGAAGCAGCGACGAAATCTGTCACACACTGGATCGAAACCGAGTTCGACCGGCTGGACCGCGCAGTCAAACCCGAAGCGGGACGAGTGACCGCGCGCAGACTCAACAAGGCGGAATATAACGACACCATGAGGGACCTGCTGGGCGTAGATATTCACCCGGCGGAGAGGTTTCCCGCGGACAATGCTGCGTATGGATTCGACAACATCAGTGACGCGCTCAACCTGACTCCGGCGCTACTGGAAAACTACGTGGATGCCGCGGAGCGTGTGGTTCGTACAGCCATATTCGGACCGGAGAAGCGCAAACCCGCGGCCATTCACTATTCCGCCCCGGTGCGCATTAACGAAACTCGCGGCCAGTCCAAGCCGCCGGCTGACCTGTTCCACTACGACTTCACCGGCCTGAGCACGCTGCACTCGGCGCACTTCATTCATCGCTTCCCGGTGGATGCGGAGTATAGCTTCCGGCTGGTGTTGAACGGTCACCGGCCGAACCAATCGGAACCGGTCCATCCGGCACTGTTTATCGACGGAAAGCTGATTAAGGAATTTGAGGTAGACGCCACGGATCTGGAAGGACAGAATGTGGAAGTGCGCACGCGCGTCACGGCCGGCGAACACCTGCTTTCGGAATCCTACATAAAGACCTATCACGGCCTGCCGCCGAGTTACAACGGACCCGAGCCGTCCAAACGTCCGCCGGAGCCGCTGATTTCGGCCCGCGGCAAACTGACCGAGAAAGACATTGAGACGCTGCGGAAGTACGGCACCAGGATCAAGACGGACGCCATCGAAACCCGGATCGACAACCGGTTTGAGTCATTGGACGTGGGTGGCCCGTTCAACCAGGTAACCGCGGCCTCTCCGGAAAGCCTGCGAAAGATCTTCGTCTGCGGCCACTCCGCCGGGAAGCACACGAACGCATGCGCCCGAACGATTTTGACCAGCTTTGCGACGCGCGCGTTCCGCCGTCCGGTGACAGCGAAGGAAGTGGAGCAGTTCACCGGATACGTAACCATGGCGCGCAAGAACGGCGACTCGTTTGAAGAGGGAATCGCCACGGCGCTGCAAGCCGTTCTGGTTTCGCCCAACTTCTTGTATCGCATCGAACGCGATCAGAAGGCGCAGGCCGGCGCAATCTCCGTCCCGGTGAGTCCATATGAGCTCGCTTCGCGGCTGTCCTATTTTCTTTGGAGCAGCATGCCCGACGCGGAGTTGCTTCGCGTGGCAGGTCAGGGAACCTTGCGCCAGCCGGCCGTGCTGGAAGCACAGGTGAAACGGATGCTGCGCGACCCCAAGTCGTTCGCGCTAACCGAGAATTTCGCGGGCCAGTGGCTGCAGTTCCGGAACATTGAAGTCGTCCGGCCCGATCAGGAAAAGTTCCCCATGTTCGATGACGCTCTGCGACTGGCGATGCGCCGCGAGACCGAGCTGTTCATCGACAATATCGTGCGACAGAACGGCAGCGTCCTGGAACTCCTCGACGCGAATTACACATTCTTGAACGAGCGGCTGGCGCGGTTTTATGGAATCCCTGGAGTAACCGGCCCCGAGTTCCGAAAGGTGGACGTCAGCGGGACCGAGCGTGGCGGAGGCGTTCTGGCGCAGGCCAGCATTCTTACCGTGTCCTCATACTCCACGCGCACGTCCCCCGTACTGCGCGGCAAGTGGATTCTGGAAAATATTCTGAATGCCCCGCCCCCTGCGCCGCCACCCGGCGTGCCGCCGCTGGAGGAATCCAAATCCGGCCAGAACGCCACCTTGCGCCAGCAGATGGAGCAGCATCGCAAGAACCCGACGTGCGCTTCGTGCCATTCGCGGATGGACCCGCTAGGCTTCGGATTGGAGAATTTCAACGCGATCGGCGCGTGGCGAAAAGAAGACGGTAAGCTGCCGCTGGACGTGTCAGGCTCGCTTCCCGACGGCCGTTCTTTCCAGACACCGGCGCAGTTGAAAGCGCTTCTGAAAGACGACCGCGAGGCTTACGTTCATGGACTGACCGAAAAATTGTTGATGTATGCAATTGGACGTGGACTGGAGCGTTTTGACCGTCCCGCCGTTAACGCTATCGCCACCAACCTCGCGGCGAAGGACTATCAGTTTTCGCAACTGGTGATGGGCATCGTCAACAGCCTTCCGTTCCAAATGCGCCATGCCCGCGAGACCACGCAGTTAGCGGCTAAAATAGGAGAAGGTTCCAAATGAATTTCATCACAGGCAAACACGTAGACCGCCGCACTCTCTTGAGGGGCGTGGGAGCGGCCATTGCCCTGCCGCTTCTGGACGCGATGCGTCCGGCGTTCGCGGCTCCTGCGCGGATCGCCAGCCAGGCGCGGCGCGTAGCCGTGGTTTATGTGCCCAATGGCATTGTGATGAAGGATTGGAAACCGGCCACCGCGGGAACGGACTACACCTTTACGCGGATCTTGAAACCTCTGGAGCCTTTCCGGCAGGACATCACCGTAATCTCCGGCCTGGCCAATGAAGCGGCGAACAAGGGAAAAGGCGGCGGCCATGCGAAGGCTTCCGGCAGCTTTCTTTCCGGCGCCATTCCGAAATACACCGCAGGGCCTGACGTGCATGCCGGCGTGACTTTCGATCAGCTCGCGGCCCGGCGGTTCGCCTCAGAAACCCGTGTGGCCTCGCTGCAGATCGGCTGCGAAGATGCCCGCATGGTGGGCAACTGCGATACCGGTTCCAGTTGCGCTTACACCAATACCCTTTCTTGGAAGGACCCTGATACCCCACTGCCCGTGGAAGTGAATCCGCGGTCTGTGTTTGAACGCCTCTTCGGAACTGTGGATCCCAGCCTGCCTGTGGATGTCCGCACCCGCCGCGCCATGTATCGCAAGAGCATTCTCGACCAGACGCGCGAGAACACGCAGCAATTGACCGCCCAACTGGATGCCTCCGACAAGCGCAAGATGGACGAATATCTGACCGGTATTCGCGAAGTGGAAATGCGCATCGCCGCGTCCGAGCGCGATCCCATCACACCGCCGTCAGAGAAGCCTTCCGGAATTCCGTTCGACTACGCCGATTACGTGAAGCTGATGTTCAACCTTCAGGTCATCGCGTTTCAATCCGATCTGACGCGCGTTTCCACTATGATGATGGGCCGGGAAGGCAGTGTCCGGACGTATCCGGAAATCGGCGTCCCCGACCCGCACCATCCGCTCACGCATCATCGCGGCCATCCCGACTTTATTGAGAAGGTGACCAAGATCAATTGTTTCCACGTCGAGCTGTTTGCGTGGTTTGTGGAGCGTCTGAAGTCGACGCAAGACGGAGATGGCTCTCTGCTGGATCATTCCACTATTCTTTACGGCGGTGCGCTCAGTGACGGTAACGCGCATTCCAATTCCGACCTGCCTCTGGTGATTGCTGGCCACGCCGGCGGAATCCGCGGCGGAAGGTATATTGCGACCGAAGCGAAGACTCCCGTGGCCAATCTGTTCGTGCAGATGATGAACAGCGTCGGCCTGGAAACGGCCAGCTTCGCCGACAGTACGGGTATGCTCGACCTGCGCGCGTAGATTTAGCATAATGTCTGCGAGGACATTATGGCCACCGCGACAGTTGCAGTTCCGGCTCCGGCTGGTATAGAAGTCTCCCCGAAAACAGATCGCCTTGTCAGCCTGGATGCGTACCGCGGGCTGATCATGTTCGCTCTCATCTCGCACGGTTTCGGATTTTACGCCCTTCAATCGAACCCGAACTGGGCTTGGCTTGCGCGCCAGGTGGACCATGCGGAGTGGACCGGCTGCACGTTCTGGGATCTGATCCAACCCGCATTCACGTTCATGGTGGGAATGGCCATGCCGTTCGCGTTTGCGCGCCGGACAGAGCACCTTTTCCGGCATGTGGCCTGGAGGGCCTTCGTGCTGATCGCGTTGAGCAACGTGCTGTCGAACTTCAACTCCAGGCAAGGGCGTCCGGTGCTGCAACTGATCAACGTACTCTGCCAGATCGCATTCGGCTATCTGCTTTGCTACTTCATTACGCGGCTGCGTTTCTCGTGGCAAGTGGCTTGCGGTCTGGGAATGCTGGTTGGTTATTGGGGTCTGTTCGTGCTGTTTCCCGCACCGGATGGTCCGTTCTCAAAGACGGGCAACATCGGCGCAGTGATCGATCTCAAATTGCTTGGATACAACTATTCCGGCTATTACACGACCATCAACTTCATCGGAAACGCGAACACGATCCTGTTCGGCTGTTGGGCCGGAATGCTAATGCGCCTGGAGCGCACGCCGGCCTACAAGTTGAAAGTGCTTGGTGGATGCGCGCTCGCGGCCTTCGCACTTGGACTTGCGCTGGAACCGTTCAATCCCATGGTGAAACGCCTCTGGACGGCATCGTTCACGCTGTTCAGCGCGGGCTGGGTGATCGCGATGCTGATGGCGCTGTACTGGATTGTAGATGTGAAGCGGAATCGCAAATGGGCTTTCCCATTTCTGGTGCTCGGGATGAATTCCATCTTCATCTATTCCTTCTCGCAGGTGCTTCGCGGCTGGCTCGATCGCGGCCTTGGAGTCTTCACCGGCAACTTCTGGTATTTCGGCGAACTAGGCGCAATTCCGCAGAATCTGTTGGTGCTGGCCGCCATGTGGTCCATGTGCTACTGGCTGTATAAGAAGAACATCTTTATCAGGATTTGATCGGCGTCTGCTGTACGTCCGGCGTTGAGATCCTCCCGCCCGGAGGTCTCGCGGCGGTCTTCCATAGCGTCGTTGAACAGGATACGGGCACGTCCTGGCGAGCGATCAGTTACGCTGGAACTGACAATGCTTCAAGTCAGCCGTACAGTTCTTCTAGCTCTGCTCGCCAGCGCGTTGCCCGCAGCCACGGTCCTCATCCGCGACGTGACCGTGATCGACGTCACCGGATCCGGGGCACGCCCGCATTTGTCAGTCCTCGTCACGGGCCAGAAAATTGTTGCTGTCGCACCATCGATTCCTGTCCCCAAAGGTGTGGCTGTCATTAACGGCAAAGGTAAATTCCTCATCCCCGGCCTGTGGGACATGCACGTGCATCTTTGGGAAACCGAGCCCCTTTTCCCGCTCTACATCGCGAACGGTGTCACCGGCGTGCGGGATATGGGCAGCGACTTCACACGCACGAACCAATGGCGCAAGAACATCGCCGCGGGCAAACTGACCGGTCCCAAAATAATCACCTCAGGACCTGCCGTCATGGGCCCAAACCTCTCGGCGGGGAAGCTCGCCGTGCTCCGTGTCACGGCCCCGCAGGACGGCGAAAATGTAGCGAATCAACTGGACGACCAGGATGTTGACTTCATCAAAGTCCTCTCTGACATTCCGCATGACGCCTACATTTCCCTCGCCCATCGCGCCCGCATTCTGCGCTTGCCGTTTGCCGGCCACGTTCCCAATTCCGTCAGCATGGAAGAAGCCATCGACGCCCGGCAGCGCAGCATGGAGCATCTTTTCGGTCTGCTTCTTGCTTGCTCTTCGGATGAGTTGTACCTCCGGCGCAACCGCTCCGAAATCACCGCAAAGCGTCTGTATGAAACCTACGATGCGCGCAAGGCCCAAGCCCTCTTCCAGCGCTTCACCCGGTTCGATGTATGGCAGGTTCCCACGCTCACATTGCGCCAGCGCATGGACCTCATCGGACTGGATCAGCTGGCCGTGGACCCCCATCTGAAATACATCCCGGCCGCCATCCGCAAGACGTGGGAAGATCCGCGCGACGATCTCAAGAAGGCATCCCCCGACGACTTGGCGGCGGGTGTCCGCGACTTTGCGAAATGCCTGGAACTGGTAGCCGCCATGCATCACGCCGCCGTTCCCATGATGGCGGGCACCGATACCGGCGATCCGTACGTCCTCCCCGGCTTTGCCCTTCACGACGAGCTCGCGCTGCTGGTCCGCGCAGGAATGACGCCGCTGGAGGCCATACAGTCCGCTACTCTGAATCCGGCGCGCTTTCTCGGGCTCGAAGCGACCCAAGGCAGCGTCGAGAAAGGCAAACTGGCCGACCTTGTTCTTCTGAATGCGAACCCATTGGACGATATTCAAAACACCAGGCAAATTGAAGCCGTCATCCTCAGGGGCCGTCTACTGAACCGGCACGACCTGGACAATCTTCTGGTTCCTGTGAAATGAACTTCCCCATACTGCACACCGAAGCACGCAGCATCCTCAGCAGGACCAACGGTTTCATAGCCGAGGCCGGCTTCACACACTCCCTGACGCCTGCGCGCAACTGCACCTTCGGCTGCACGTATTGCTACGTTCCGACTCTGGGAATCTATGGCGGACTGAAGCCCGAAGACTGGCAGCGCTGGGGCCAGTTCACCACGTTCAAAAACAATGCGGCTGCGCTATTGAGTCGAGCGCTTCGGAACAATCAGGTGATCTATTGTTCGCCGCTGGTCGATCCCTACCAGCCGGCCGAAGAGACGGAGAAGGCAATGCCGCCAATATTGGATGCCCTGATCGCAAATCCGCCGGCCGTCTTCACGATTCAGACGCGCGGGCCGCTCATCCTGCGCGACCTCGAGCGGCTGCAGACTCTTACGGGACGGACCAGGTTGCGCGTCAGCTTTTCGCTCACGACGGATGACGACCAGGTCCGCCGGCACTACGAGCCGCACTGCGCACCGCTGGAGATGCGGCTTCAGACCATCCGCGAGCTGCGAGCCGGCGGCATCGACACGTACGCCACTCTGGCTCCGCTGCTCCCCTGCAACCCGGAGAAACTGGCGGAGGCCGCGATGGAGGCGACCGTCAACCCCCTCATCGGCGATCCGCTGCACGTCCGCCGAACCAAGCGCACCGGCGCCACCACTCGCGAGGCTGCCTATCGCATCAGCCGCGTACAGCATCACGAGCAGTGGCTGGAACCCGAATTTCAATCACAGATTGTCGAGCGCATCCGCACCGTCGCCAACGCGGCGGGCCGGCGCTTCGCCACAGGACCGGAGGCCTTCTCATGGCTGGCATGGAACTAACACGTCTGGAAATCGAACCGGTAAACTCCGGTGCATCGTACGGCCCATGGATTGATGAACCGGGCGGCGAAGAGCTGGTTTCGTTGAATCCGAGTGACGGCACGCCCATTGCCAGTGTGCGGATGGCTGTCGAGGAAGATTACGACGATGTACTCTACGAAGCCGCGAAGGCTTTCGAAAAGTGGCGCATGTTCCCCGCCCCAAAGCGCGGCGCCATCGTGCGCGAAATCGGCGACGAACTCCGCAAGCACAAGGACGACCTCGGCGCCCTCATCCAGCTCGAAATGGGCAAGGACCTGCAGGAAGCCCTGGGCGAAGTGCAGGAGATGATTGATATCGCGGACTTCGCGGTCGGCCTTTCTCGTCAACTCCACGGTTTGACCATGCACAGCGAACGGCCGGGCCACCGCATGTACGAACAGTGGCATCCGCTCGGCATCGTGGGCGTAATCAGTGCCTTCAACTTTCCGGTGGCTGTCTGGTCGTGGAACGCGCTGATCGCGGCGGTATGCGGTGATGTCATCGTCTGGAAGCCTTCGCCGGAAACGCCGCTCTGCGCCATCGCCGTGCAGAAAATCTGCAGCCGCGTCATGGAACGCCACGGATGGACGGGCGTCTTCAATCTGCTGATTGGCGAAGTGGAGATCATTGGAGAGCGCCTCATCCGGGATCGCCGCGTCCCGCTCATCAGCGCCACCGGATCCACCGCCATGGGACGCCGCGTTTCAGAAGTAGTGAGCCAGCGCCTGGGACGAACGCTGCTGGAACTTGGCGGCAACAACGGTGTCATCATCCTGCCTGATGCGAACCTCGACCTCGCACTGCGCGCAACGGTCTTCGGCGCACTCGGCACGGCGGGCCAGCGCTGCACTACCGTCCGCCGCCTGTTCCTTCACAAAAGCATAGCCGCCGAATTCACCGAACGCCTGATCACCGCGTACAAGAGTGCGAAGCTTGGACCGCTGATCAACGAAACGGCAGTCCGCCGCATGCAGGAGGGCCTGGAAGAAATTCGCGTGCAAGGCGGCGAACTCCTTTATGGAGGCAAACCGCTCGGCGGCAACTACGTGGAGCCGGCCATCGTTCGAGCGCAGCCGCGCATGAAGCTACTCAAGCATGAAATCTTTGCGCCCATCCTTTACGTGCTCGAATTCGAATCGCTCGACGAAGTAATCCGCTGGCACAATGACGTTCCGCAAGGTCTCTCATCGGCGCTGTTCACCACCAACCTCAGCGCCGCCGAAACCTTCCTCAGCGCGGCGGGCAGTGATTGCGGCATCGCCAACATCAACATCGGCACCAGCGGCGCTGAGATCGGTGGTGCCTTCGGCGGCGAAAAGGACACTGGAGGCGGCCGCGAATCCGGTAGCGACGCCTGGAAAGCCTACATGCGCCGCCAAACAGTGACGATCAACTGGTCTGACGAACTGCCCTTGGCGCAAGGAATCGAGTTTCCGGTCTTATAATCAAACAACAGCCCTCATCCGCGTCGATAAATTCCGGCACAGGAGCATCGACCCTTGCACACATCCGCACGGAGGACTTTCCTCGCCCTACCGCTGGCACAGGCGGCAGCCCAGAAAGACAAGCCCGTGGACCAGGTCACGAACCGGCGGCGCGGTGCTGGTCTCATCGCCGCCGATCCTCGCCTTTCTGCCGGCGGCTACACGCTGTTCACGCCCCAAACCGACGACGGAAATGTATACCTCGTCGACAGCAAAGGAACTGTTGCTCATCGCTGGAAGCTGCCGAACCGCCCCGGGCGTCACGCCGTCATCCTGCCGAACGGCAACCTGGGCTACAACGGCAGCCATCCCAATTCCAAAACGCTCTACCCGATGTGGTCTGTCTGGCACGGCGGCATGTTCTCGGAAGTCACACCTGCAGGAAAAGTTGTTTGGGAATTTGAAGACAAGACGCACCACCACGACGCGGCATGGCTCCCCAACGGAAATCTACTCTACGGTGCAGCCGAGCCGCTGCCGAAGAACATTCTCGGGCCTGAAACGCTCTACGGCGATGTGGTCAAGGAGGTCAATCGTAAGGGGGAGCTTGTCTGGCGATGGAGCGCGGCCGAGCACCTCAACCCCTCTGACTTCCCCATCAATCCGCTCTTCGAACGCGTCCACTGGCCCCTCATCAACGGCGTCTGGGAGACCCGTGCGGGACTCATCCTGATGAGCCTGCGCACCACTTCCGGCATCATTGCCGTGGACAAGAAATCCGGCCGGGTTATTTATCACTTTGGACCCGACATCGTGTCGCACCAGCACTCGCCCGTGGAACTCCCCAGCGGCAACATCTTGATCTTCGACAATGGAAATTACCGAGCGGGGGTTTCCACCTCCTACAGCCGCGTCATCGAAGTCAACCCGGCGACCAAAGCGATCGAGTGGCAATACACAGACGCCCCGCGTCAATCCTTTTATTGCCCTTTCATGGGCAATGCGCAGCGGCTGTGGAACGGCAACACCCACATCACCGATGCCGCCGGAGGCCGACTCTTCGAAGTGACTCCAACAGGACAGATCGTGTGGGAGTACGTAATCCCGTTCTTTGGCGAATACCCGGGCGAGGCACACCAATTCCAGGCAGGCGCTCAAAATACCACCTTCCGGTCGTACCGATACTCCAAGGACCAGGTCCGTCTCTAGCACGCGTGAGTTAAATTGAAATGACCAACAACTCATGCCCACGCAAGACTTCGAAAAGTTAGGCGCCTTTTACCTTGGCCGCGAAAACGGCGCAACCCTGCTCTACGACAGTAAAGACCTTGTCACCCACGCCGTCTGCGTAGGGATGACCGGCAGCGGAAAGACCGGCCTCTGCATAGGCATCCTGGAAGAA
The DNA here is from genome assembly GCA_040002435.1 of Bryobacteraceae bacterium. Classification (GTDB taxonomy): domain Bacteria; phylum Acidobacteriota; class Terriglobia; order Bryobacterales; family Bryobacteraceae; genus JANXXV01. The sequence goes on along the minus strand of JBDUEM010000079.1, from coordinate 11,093 downwards.
GCAGCGATCGACGGCATCCCCGCCATCGTCATCGACCCCAAGGGCGACCTTTCCAACCTTCTGCTGCAATTCCCCGACCTGAAGCCAGAGGATTTCCAACCCTGGATCAATACCGACGACGCCAAGCGCCAGAACCTGACACCCGAACAGTTCGCAGCACAACAAGCTACGCTCTGGCGTGAAGGCCTCGCAAAATGGGGACAGGACGGCGAGCGCATCCGCAAACTGCAGGCCGCCGCCGACTTCGCTATCTACACGCCGGGCAGCGGCGCGGGCCTCTCTCTGTCTATCCTGAAGTCTTTCGCTCCGCCCGCCGCCGCGGTAGCCGATGACCGGGAACTGATGCGCGACCGCATCAGCGTAACGGCCACCGCCGTCCTATCCCTCCTGGGCATAGATGCTGACCCCATGAAGAGCCGGGAACATATCCTGCTCTCCACGCTTTTTGATACTGCATGGAAGCAAGGCGATTCGCTGGACCTCGCCACGTTGATCCACCAGATTCAATCGCCGCCCGTCACCCGCATCGGCGTCATGGACCTGGAAACGTTCTTCCCCGCCAAAGACCGTTTTGAGCTCTCCATGAGCCTTAACAACCTGCTCGCCTCGCCGGGTTTTGAAGCATGGCTGGAAGGCGACGCGCTCGACATCGACCGCCTGCTCCACACCCCCGAAGGCAAGCCGCGCATCTCGGTGATCTCCATCGCTCATCTCAGTGACGCCGAGCGCATGTTCTTCGTCTCGCTGCTGCTCAACGAAACTCTTGCCTGGACCCGCACCCAATCCGGCACCACCAGCCTGCGCGCCATTCTCTACATGGATGAGATCTTCGGCTACTTCCCGCCGGTCTCGAACCCGCCCTCGAAGAAGCCGCTGCTCACGCTGCTCAAACAGGCAAGGGCCTTCGGCGTGGGAATCGTGCTGGCTACGCAGAACCCGGTCGATCTCGATTACAAAGGACTCGCCAACTGCGGCACATGGTTCATAGGAAGGCTGCAAACCGAGCGCGACAAGAACCGCTTGATGGACGGGCTGGAAGGCGCTGCCACCGACACAGGCGGCCATCTGGACCGGCAGCAGATCGAACAAATGCTCGCCGGCCTCGGCAAGCGAATGTTCCTCATGAACAGCGTGCATGAAAGCACACCCGCGGTGTTTGAAAGCCGCTGGGCGCTATCTTATCTGCGCGGGCCGCTCACGCGCGCGCAAATCAAAACGCTGATGGATGGGCGCAAGACGGCGGGGCCGGCCGCAGCAGCGCCGATCGCGCAAGTGAAACCGAGTGCTCCCAGAGTGGCTCTCCCTCCGGGAATTCCGCAAGCTTTCGTCCCGCTACGCAGCACTGCCATGGAGATCGTATATCATCCGGTGATCCTCGGCGCGGCGCAAATCCGTTTTGTCGATCCGAAATCGAATACGGACTTCCAGCGCGAAGCAGTCTTCATCACGGACATCCAGGACGACAGTCTCCCCGTGCAGTGGGAACACGCGGAGGAAATCGACGTGGATCCTTCCGACCTGGAAAAGGAACCGGCGCCTGGAGCGGATTTTGCTGCCCTCCCGCCCGCGGGTGCGATTGCGAAGAACTACGCAACCTGGAACAAGGATCTAGTCACCTGGATCTATGCCAACCAGCAGTTAAATTCGTACAAATGTGAAAGCCTGAACGTGGTGTCGAATCCCCACGAAAGTGAACGTGATTTTCGGGTTCGCCTGGGACAGCAGGGCCGCGAGGCGCGCGATCAGGCGGTAGAGGCGCTGCGCAAAAAGTACGCGCCGAAAGTAGCCATGCTCCAGGAACGCCTGCGCCGCGCGCAACAGGCTGTGGAGCGGGAACAGCAACAGGCGAGCTCGCAGACCATGTCCTCAGTCATTTCCATCGGCGCCAGCCTGCTCGGCGCATTCATGGGCCGCAAGGTCATCAGCAAGACCACCATTTCGAGCGCTGCCTCAGCGGTGAAGTCCATCGGGCGCGCGCGCAAGGAATCGCAGGATGTCGGTCGCGTGGAGGAAACAGTGGAAGCCGTTCAACAGCAAATGGCCGCGGTGGACGCCGACTTCAAGGCGGAGACCGATGCCCTGGTCTCAAAAATCGACCCCATGACGGAACCGCTCACCACGTTAGCCCTCAAGCCCAAGAAGACCAACATATCCATTCGCCTGTTCACGCTGGCCTGGGCGCCATACGCCGACGGCAAACCAGCCTATTAGGCCAACAATGCGCGAACTCCGCGAACCGCCGCGTCGATGTCTGCCATAGTGTTGTAGACGTGCGGCGAGAGCCGCAGACCGCCGGTTGCCGCGCCGGCAATTCCATACTTCTCGTAGAGATCCTGCACCAGCGCGCTCATCTGGGTCCTATCCAAACCCGGCATCCTACAAATCACTACTCCTCCACTAAGCGCCGGATCCACAGGCGTAACCATCGCGACTTTGTTCATCTTCGAGAGCCCTTCTTTCAACGCCGAAGCCAAGGCAGTAGTTCGTGCCTCGATCCTCTCCAGCCCGATCATGCTATGGAAGTCCGCTGCTGTCGCTATCGCGGAAACTCCCCCATCGTCGCGCTGTCCCAGAGTCTCGAATTTCTTGGAGGCCGTGCGGGTCTTGAAGGAGTCGTCATTCCAACCCACCGAGACAATGCTCGGCCAGAGCTCGGCAATCCGGTCCTGACGCACATAGAGTATGCCCACCTGTTTCGGTCCCATGAACCATTTGTGAGCACTCGCTCCGTAGGAATCGCAGCCCATCTCCCGCAGATTCAGCTTCAGGTAACCCCAGGTCTGCGCCCCATCCACATGACTGTAAATATTCCGCTGCCGCGCCATGGAGCAGAGTTGCTTTGCCGGCAGCCGCATCCCCGATGTATTGGAAATGTAGGTAATCGAGAGCACTTTGGTGCGAGGCGTCAATGCAGCTTCGAAGAGCTTCACAATCTCGTCCTCGCTCTTCACCGTGGGTGGAACAGCCACTCGCTTGATAGTGAACCCATGCCTCGCTGCCCGCACGTCCCACGCCGCGTTGTTGCAGGGATGGTTCTGCTCCCACAACAAAACTTCATCGCCGGCCTTCAGCGAAATTCCGTTGTTGATTGTGTTGTTGGCCTCGCTGGTGTTCCTCACTAACGCGATCTCGTCCGCGGAAACTCCCAGGTGCGCGGCGGCCTTCTTTCGCGATTCCTCCGCCAGCGTATTGAACTTGGCCCGGTTCGGGAACGACACGTCGGCATCTTCATCCCGGATCAGTTCCGTCACACGTTCGGAAACCACCCGCGGGGAAGGGCAAAGATTCGCCGCATTCATGGGAATCTTGCCCGATCGAAGTGGAAACTGGCCTGCCACCAGATCCCAGTAGCCTTCGCCGCTTGATGTCTTAGCAAGCAGGGGCTTCAATTGCTTAGTGGTCTGCGCCGCCAAAGGCGAAAAGGCGAGGCTGGCTCCCGTAAGTCCGCCGAGAAAGGAACGTCGTGTACCTGTCATAAAAATCCTCCGTGCGTCGATTGGTGCTCGCGACAAGGCGTGGCGCCGGGAAACAGGCCCGTAGAAATAGATCCTAGCAGATCCGCAGTACAATGAATATCCGTCCACGGAGGTAAATTTTGGCGCGAGTCTATCTCATTTCCGGCACTCTCAAGCTGGTCTACACCATCGATCAGGCCGTAGGAAGCGGCTGCCCGAACATGCGGGATGACGTGCTTCTCGTCCAGTTTTTCCTCAAGGTCATTAGCGGGGGCCCTGAAAAAGCACTGTTCACCCCCGCGGGCCGCGGCCCCATCGGAACCGACGGAATCTGGGGGCCAACATCGCAGGCTTATCTCGACAAATTCATCGAGGTCAACAGCGGCCAGAACCCCGGCTCGCCTCTCACCAAGGACGGACGCGTGGACCCCGTCGTCGGCGGCAAGATCAAAGGCTCCATCAGCGGCCACATCTACACCATCCTCGCGTTGAATACGTCTTTCAAGGGAGTGCGGGGCGTGGCCGCACTGCTCGACATCACCACCGATCCGCTATTTCCGAAGGATCTGCGGCCTTCGTTAAAAATCATCCAATAATAAGAATCGCTATTGACGCGGCATCGAATTAGTATCACAATGTAGTCATAGCGATGCTCGGCGAGTTTGAGTACCTCTTAATCACGGCTGCCGCGCGGCTCGGCGACGATGCTTACGGCGCCGCGATGCGCGAAGAGATTGAAGCAACGACGGGACGCAAGTGCTCGATCGGCGCGCTCTATACCACCGTCGACCGCTTGGAAGCGAAAGATTTTCTGAAGACATGGATGGGCGAAGCGACGCCTCAGCGCGGCGGCCGGGCAAAGCGCATGGTTCGCGTCACTCCGAGAGGCGCGCAAGCGGCCAAGGATTTTTACGATGCCGTAACCCGGGTCAGCCGCGGGGTCTCCTGGGCAGCGAACCGGACGGGGCTGCAGACATGAGCAACATTGGCGGGCCATTGCTGGAGTTCGTTTCACACTTGCTGCAACGCGACGAACGTGAAGTGGTGCTGGGCGATCTGTCTGAGGCTGGCGAAAGCGCCTGGAGCGGGTTAAGTGCAGTGATCGGGTTAATTGTCCGGCGGGAAGCGGCGCTTTGGAAGAACTGGCGCCCCTGGCTGGCGGCATTCGGAATCGCATTGCCGGGAAGCCTGGTGCTGATGGGGCTTTCTATTGCGGTAAGCCGCTCCTATCGGCAATTCCTTGATCCGGGTCCTGGATTCTCCCTGCTGTTATGCAATGTTCTGCTGTTGGCCGGCTGGTCGTGGACAGGCGGCTTTGTGGTGGGTTCGGTATCGCGGCGCACTTTGTGGATCAGTGCAGCTTTATGCTTCGCGCCGTGTGTATTCTGTCTGTCCCGCTTCCGCGTGGAGTCGCTCTCCAGGTTTTGCCTGCTGGTGTTCCTGCTGCCCGCGGTGTGGGGCGTCTACCGCGGATTGCAAATCGCGCGAATCAGGTTGGGCGCCGCTGTTATTCTCGCGGTGGGCGTGACGGTACTGACCATTCCCGCATGGAGCAGCGGCGGGCCATGGATCCCCAATTGGGCGCTGAGTTGGCCGGCATGGTACCTGGTGGCAACGGCGCGCAGATCCGGCTGTTGAGGAGAGCGAATGCTTACTTTGTCAGTGAACGGCACGAAGCACGTGTTGCCGGTTGCGCCGGACACTCCCCTGCTTTACGTGTTGCGTAACGAGCTTAAGTTAACAGGCCCGCGTTTCGGCTGTGGAGTAGCGCAATGCGGAGCCTGCGCGGTCCTGGTGGATGGCAAAGAAGTACGCTCGTGCATTGCGCCGGCCTCGTCCGCCGTGGGAAAGCGCGTCACCACCATCGAGGGGTTGCCTGCTGTCTGGGCCGCCGAGAAGGGATTGAGCGAAGCCAAAATTCTGCACCCGGTCCAGCAGGCGTGGATCGACGAACAGGTTCCGCAGTGTGGATACTGCCAGAGCGGAATGATGATTGCCGCGGTGCAGTTGCTGGCCAAGATTCCGGATCCCAGTGTCGCGCAAATCAAAGACGCATTCACTAACACGCCGCCATCGCCGCACCTCTGCCGCTGTGGCACCTACGCGGCCATCATCGACGCAGTGCAGCGCGCCGCCAAGGCAATGAGGGATTGAGATGCTGACACGGCGCTGTTTCGTCAAGTTGGGTGGCGCACTGTTTGTCTCTCTCCGTTTGCCTGCTGCCGAAGGCGAGACTTCGCTGGACCCCGCTCAGCTTGCGTCGTGGCTGGAAATCCGGAGTGACAATACGATACTCGCGCGCACCGGCCGCACGGAAACCGGCACCGGCATGAGCGCCTTTTATGCGCAGATGATCGCCGAGGAGCTGTGTGTGCGGCCGGAGTCGATCACGCTGCTGATGGGTGATACGGACCGGACGCCCGACGGTGGTTACTCCGCGGGATTCCTGACCGGAGCGGAGAACGTTCGCAAGGTGGCCGCCTATACGTACCAGGCATTGCTGGCACTGGCGGCTGCACAGCTCGGAGTGCCGGCTGAAGAACTGGTGGTCAATGACGCGACGGTCTCGGGCGGCGGAAAGAACATCCGTTACGGAGAGCTGGTTCAGGGCCAGCATCTCGACTTGAAGATCCCTATCACCGGAAAGCCGGTCAGCATGGATCCGACCGCGGCCAACGGCGCGGCAGGGCTGGATGGATTCGTCGTGGCTGGGAACCCGCCGATGAAGACGATGGGGCAGTACAAAGTCATCGGAACTTCGTATCCGATTCCCGGCGTTCCGGCAAAAGTGACCGGCAGGACGCAATGGAGTTGCGACGTCACGCTGCCGGGCATGCTACACGCGCGTATGGTGCGCCCTGCCACACTGGGATCTACGTTGATCTCGGCCGGCTCCCTCGATAGAAAGCGGTTTCCCACAGCTGAGGTGATAAAGAAGGGGAACCTGGTTGCCGTAGTGTCTCCGAATGAATGGGAGGCAGTGAGCGCCGCCCGCTCCGTGGACGCGGGCACGAAGTGGACCGAATGGGCTGGACTGCCGGGAAGCCAGAGCCTGAGCAGCACCCTTCGCAAGTACGATTGGGGTTCACCGGCTGGAAGCCGGGGGAACGCGGCCGACGTCACTGCGGCGTTGGCGAGCGCATCACGAACCCTATCCACATCCTATGAACAGCCATACGTCCGGCACGCTCCCATCGGTCCCTTCGTTGCGGTAGCCGATGTCCGCGCCGACGGAGCAGTGACCGTGTGGACGCATTCGTCGCACTCGCAGGGTCTTCGAGCGCGGATTGCCAATATGCTGGGGACACCGGCGGAGAAGGTAGTGGTTCGCTGGCTGGAACATGCGGGCCAATATGGGAGAACGACGTTTGGCGGCGACGGCGCCGAAAGCGATGCCGTCATCCTTTCGCAAATGACGGGCAAACCCGTACGCGTGCAGTGGACCTTGCAGGAAGACCTGGCCTGGTCCACCGTGTCGCCCGCCTGGGTATCCGATATGAAGGCGGCCACCGACGCCAACGGGCTTGTGTCCGCCGTACACAGCCGCTTCTATTCACCGAACAATTTCGACGCGCGGCTGCTCGGCGCCATGCTGGCGGGCATGCCCGGCGGCACCACAAAACCGGGCAGCTGGGTTGCAACCGAGTGGCCGTATGACAAGATTCAGAACCGGCTGGAAGAGGCTTATGCAATGCCGAACCTGGGAGCTGCGTCGGTAAGCGGTGGACTGCGCGGAAACATCATGCGCACGCCCGGCCAGCGCCAACAGAATTTTGCGCTCGAGGGGTTGATGAACGAGGCGGCTGCCGCCGCCGAAGCCGACCCAATCCAGTTCCGCATCGAACACACCACAGACCAGCGGCTGATCGGTATTCTGAACGCAACAGCCAAGGCGGCCGGATGGGAGCCGCGAGCTTCTCCTCATCCCAACGCACGGAAGTCGGGAATTGGTGCGGTGACTGGCCGCGGCGTCAGCATCATCGCGCGGAGTAACGCCTATTGGGTTGGCATTGCCGAGGTTTCGGTAATTCCGGCTACCGGAGCGCTGCAAGTGACCAGGTTCACCATCGGCCTGGAGTGCGGCAAGATCATCAACCCGCGGCAGCTGGACCGCTGCATGAAGAGCGGTTTGGTGATGGGTCTCAGTGAAGCTCTGAAGGAAGAGGTGACGTTCGATCAGGGCCACGTGACCAGTACAGACTGGAACAGCTACAAGATTTTGACGATGGCGGAAATGCCGGACATCCAGGTGGTGCAGATCTCGCGCGATGATAAGGGCTTTGGAACCGGCGGAGAAGCTGCGAACGCCGTTGCTCCTCCGGCTGTGGCGGCCGCCTTCTTCGATGCCACCGGTGTGCACGCACGCAGGATCCCACTGACGCCGGAGTACCTGACCAAGCTGCTGAAAGCGTAGCGTCTGTTATTCTGCTTCCATGGCGCGCTGGATTCTCGGCCTTGCAATCACACTCCTATCGTCGAGCATCGGCCAATGCGCGGAGACGACGGTCTGGAGCGGTGTCTATACCGACCAGCAAGCAGCGCGTGGAGCAGCGACATATCTTGCGGAATGCAGCCGGTGCCATCGCGAGGATCTCAGCGGCTATTCGGGGTTACGCGGCGCTAAGTTCACAGAGAACTGGCGCGAGGATAGCCTCAACAGTCTTTGGCTGCGCATCTCGAAGACTATGCCGGCGGGTGCGGCGGGCAGCCTGCCGGAGAACGAATATCTGGACATTATGGCGTACCTGCTGAAGGCCAATGATTTTCCGGCCGGTGCGCAGGAGTTGAGGTTGGATGACCTTCCGCGAATCCGCTTTGAGAAGAAGAGTGGACCGGCGCCCGTGCCGGATTTCTCGCTCGTGCAAACGGTGGGCTGCCTGGCGAAGGACGCGGAAGGGATCTGGCGCGTAAAGAGAGCAGGCGATCCGGTGAGAACGCGCAATCCGTACGCATCTTCCGCCCAAGAGTTGGAGGCAGCGGCGAGTCAACGGCTGGGCACACATACTTTCCGGCTGCTGGATGGCAGCAGCGTGAAGTCCGACTCGCATGACGGTCAGCGGGTGAAGCTGAAGGGTTTCCTGATTCGGAAAACCAACGACGACCGCATCAACGCTACTTCCGTCGAAGTGGTGGGCGCGGATTGTCCTGCAATTTAACAGTGGAAGGCGCAAAGCGCGCTGGCGCGCCGCGTCTGCTGATCCCGTATGCTTTCCAGAAAGAGTCGAGGACATCGGTTGCCAACTGAACGGGATCTCCTCCGGTTCGCTTGAGGAAGACATGCCAGTAGATCATGGGCCCCAATAGCAGGGCCAGTGCCAGGTCTACGTTGAGGTCGCGCGATAACTCCCCCTTCTGGATCCCTGAGGTCAACAAACGCCTTAGTTCGCGCCGCGGCTGCTCCATCACCAAGTCCCTCCATGCCATTCCGAACGCGGCATTCGTAGCCGAGTAGGCCATGAAGTGGACCATGATCGGCTCGCGCAAGCCCGTAGCATCGGGTGGACGGTAGCCAAGCACCGCCGCCATGTCAGCCTGGATATTACCGCTATCGAACTTGGGCCGCGCGTGAAGGGCGTGGACTTCAGCCATCAGGTCGAGCAACAGCGCATCTTTATCAGACCAGTGATTGTAGATAGTCGCCTTGCTGACGCCGGATTTCCTGGCGATGGCGTCCATGCTGGTGGCATTGACGCCTTGTTCGCTCACCAGGTCCAACGCCGCTTTGATCACCTTCTGGTGCGCGCTAGCACTTCGCGTCCTTGCCATGGCTCAGACTTGGATCTTAGAGAACAGGCGGCTCCCAACCAGGAGGAAGATCAGGGTGACGGCCAGCAGTACCGAAAGATCCGCGACGAAGCCGAATGTCGAGATGCCGATGAGCGCGGAGCGAAGACCGTCAACTCCGTAGGTTAGGGGATCGAGGCGCGTGACGAGGCTAAGCGCGCCGGGCAGATTACTCAGCGGATACAGAGCGCCCGAGAGAAAGAAAATGGGCATTACCAGAAAATTCATCACCAGTTGAAAGCCCTGGATGTTTTGCAGGATCGAACCTATCGCCGTTCCGAGCGCGGAAAACAGGCACCCGATGAGAATCATAAACAGTAAGGCGATGGGGATCGTGCGCCAATCCGCGAAACGGAAACCGGCGATGAAGCACACGATTGCTACCAACAGTCCTTGGATGACCGCCACCGTTGCCGCGCCCAGAGTCTTGCCGAGCATGATTTGAAAGCGCGGCACCGGGGCAACGAGCGTTTCTTTCAGAAAGCCGAACTGCCGGTCCCAAAGCAGGCCCATCCCGGAAAAGATGGAACTGAACAGAATGGACATGGAGATGATTCCCGGAGCGACGAACTGCACGTAGTTCCCCTGCCCGGCCTTCTGAAACACCGGACCGAGGCCAAAGCCCAACGCGATGAGATAGAGCAGAGGCTGACCGAGTGAGGCGGCAATTTGCGCGCGCGAGCGAACATAGCGGCGCAGTTCACGTAGCCAGAGAACGTAAATAGCGCTCATCGCCTGTTGCCCCACATTTTGGCCATTTGCCGCATCTGATCCGCCGAGGTGGCGGCTTCGTCCCGAATCGTCGAACCGGTGAGGCTAAGGAACGCGTCTTCGAGACTGTCCTTTCCGGTTTGCTGCTTCAGTTCCTGCGGGGTTCCTTGGGCAACGATCTTGCCGTGATCGATAATAGCGATGCGCTGCGCAACGCGATCCGCCTCGTCCATGTAATGCGTGGTGAGGAAGACGGTGACACCTTCGGTCTGGTTGAGGTGTTTGACGTGCGTCCAAAGCTGATTGCGAGTCTGCGGATCGAGGCCGAGGGTGGGCTCGTCGAGAAACAGAATTTTTGGAGTGTGCAGCAGGCCGCGTGCGATTTCCAGGCGGCGCTTCATACCGCCTGAGAAGACCTTGACTTGTTCGTTGCGCTTTTCCCAAAGCTCAAAGAGCTTCAATAGCGATTCGGTTCGCTCAAGCCGGACCTTCCGGGGGACGTGATAGAAGACGCCGTGGATTTCCATGTTCTCGGCTGCGGTCATGTCGCCATCGAGACTGGGGTCCTGGAAGACAATACCGAAACGTTTGCGGACTTCGTTGGAGTGCCGCATGGGATCAAGGCCGTCAATCGTTATGGTGCCACCGGTCGGATGAAGCAGGGTGGTCAGCATCTTGATGGTGGTCGTTTTTCCCGCGCCGTTGGGCCCGAGGAACGCGAAGATTTCGCCGGGCGCTACATGGAACGAGATATTGTCAACCGCGGTGAAGTCTCCGTACTTCTTAAGAAGATTATCGACACGGATCATCCGGCAATACTAAACTGTTCAGTTCAGTTATGTCAAGCGGTGTGAAAAACTGTCTTAATCTGCTCCGCCGCCCACGCAAGATCTTCGTGAGTGATGACGAGAGGCGGAGCGAGGCGAATCACATTATCGTGTGTCTCTTTGCAAAGGATGCCCAACTCCATGAGACGCTCGCAGAATGGCCGCGCCCTTACCCAAAGATCGATGCCAATGAGCAGGCCTGTACCGCGAATCTGGCGAATGAGCGGATGACGGATGGTGAGAAGTTCGTTCAGCATCCATGCGCCGAGGACGCGCGAATTTTCAATGAGCTTCTCCTCTTCAATCACGCGGAGAG
>JBDUEM010000078.1:0-27431 GCA_040002435.1 Bryobacteraceae bacterium | reverse complement strand
CGCGGCTCCTGCTGAAATAGAACACCAGAAAGAAAACCGAGACCGGCCCCGCGCAGGCCAGCGCCGAGATCAAGACGCGGTAAATCAATTCATGTGGAGCGTTCCAGATCCAATGCAGCGCACCCACTTCGTACGGCACCGCTGGCAAGTAGAGGAACTGCGTCGGCAGCCCGCAATACACAAACGGATCCCAACCCCAGGGATTCGGATGCTGTGAGATGAATCGCGAAATACCCGCGTATCCAAGCTCGATTGACTGACGGTACGGCGATTCCCCGGATGAGAACAAAGGCCAGTTCAAGGCGAGATTGATGACAAGAACACAAAGCGCCACCAGCAGGTTCTTCATACCGCTTCTCGCCGTCGCAGCCTCATCAGCACCAGCAGGGAAGCGAGCGTGATTCCCCGCCCCAGCCAGACCTCCAGCGGCGTTTCAAACACCATGCGAATCGTTTGATCCCCGGGTGGTGGATCCAGCCGGATGAACCCAAGCGCGCCTTCACGAACCGGGAGGGACTTGCCGTCTGCGTACGCGTGCCAGCCATCGGCGTAGTTCGTCTGGACCACCAACGATTGCCCCGCTTCGATTCGTGCGTGAATGCGCAACCGGTCCGTGGAATCCCAAACCACGCTCGGATGGGAATCCGGGCCATTTTCAAACACGGCGTAATGGGCCTTCAGCCCATCCAGGTCGTTGTTTGCCGTTATCTCCTGCAATGAATTTAGTCCATCCGTATTCACAACACGCGCCAGGTCGGAAAAGCGCCGCGGTACACGATAAACCACGTCCCCCAACATGGGCGGCAGTACACCAGCGAACTTCCCGCCTACGTCGGTCACTACCGCGTCAACCCCCAAAAGCTGCATCCACAGAACGGCCAGCGCGGGCTGGTCGCCGCGCAGAATCTGAAACTGCGCGGACTTCAACAAAGGTTCAGGTGGCCCTGAATCGCTTTCACCACCCAGTTGTTTTCGGTCGCCCCAGGCGTCAATCCAATATCGCGCCGGGCCGGCCACCATCAGCCGCGCATCAGGCAAATTCTGCGAAGCCCATTCCTGGATCTTGTACTCAGCCCGTTCCTTGAATCCCAAGTCCGAAGGATACACGTGCCAGGCTCGCCGGAGATACGGGCCGCTGGTAGCGAGTGCGACGAAGGCGATGCCCAGCGCGATGCGTCGCGGCCGCAGCCGACGCAGCCCTTCCGCCGCAGCCAGAATCAGGAACAAATCCAATTCCGGAGCCAGGTGCATCGGAGCACCCGCAAGCTGAAATCCAAAATAGTAATTGCCAGCCACATTCAAAGCGAAGGCGAAAGCCGCGCCGCACACAAACAATAAGCCGGCCAGGTCGGCGCGTCCCCGAAATTTCCCGTTCGTCACCACCACAAATACGACGCCGCAAGCCAGCGCAATCCATAGCGACCACGTAGTCCCCGCCGGAGAGAGCCACTGCGTGTTACTCAGGCTTGTGGTCAGCATGGACGGCACCAGCCAGAACGCGCTCAATCCCCACGTCAGTGCGGCGATCACCGCTGCCCGATTCCAGATCCGCCGGTCCACGTGCGTGACATACAAGCTCCAAAGCATCAATGGAAACAGCACCGCCAGCGTCGCGGCGCCGGTCAAGCTATTCGCCGCTACAACCGCGCCCGACAAACACGCCGGCACCACATCGATGCGCCGAAAGCGTTGCAGCGCGCGCGACCAAAATGCCAATGCAACCGGCAACGCGGCAAGAGAGACTATATGCGGACCATCGCCATAGCGCATCATCGCGCCCAACCGCTGCGGAACCCACAGCCACGCGTCGTTGCGCAACTCCGGTAGGAACAGAAAGCAGGGAGAGATCAGCGCCGCGGCCGCGGCACCGCACCACGCGGACCAGCGCGATTCCATCAAAGTCCAGATCAGGAAGTAAACCGCCCCAATTCCCAGGCAGTAAAACAGCGCAAGATACGTGTGATATGCCCGCACCACGGGCACGCGGCCGATCTTGGCGATGGCGACGGTTCCATACCGCACTGCGGGCGGAAATAGAGAATCGTATCGCGCTCCCGCATACCAGAGAGGTTGCCAGGAAGGATTCGGCCAGTGGTCGCTGAGGAACCTGGCGTCGGAAATAATTGCGCCTTCCACCGACCCCCATTTATCGGTGAACCCCAGCTTAAATAACGGTTTGATGAGAACCGCAGCCAGCAGACAGATCAATACCAGGTCGGCGAGGCTGCGCTTGCTAATGGAATGCACCCCTCGTCAATCATAGCCAAGAATTTGACGATTCCTACATTCCTTCGCTATCCTGGTAGTTTCTTGGTAGAGGCGCGGCGGTCATCAGTAGTTGGATGCGCAATCCGGGTAGCTCCGGACATTCAGCAAAAGGGGCCGGCAGTATTTCCGCCGAAATCAAAACTGGAAGCTGCTCCGGTTTAGATTGGGGGGCCGCGGTTAAAACCTGCCCACTGTCATCCGGATCCGATTGGGGATCGGGTGGAGCGCTATCGGGACAGTGGCCTATCCTGCCGCTTATCCTTCCTGCCTCCGTTCTTTCTCCGTTTGCTTAAACTGGCTCAATATGAACGTTTTCGAACTCACGCGCGCGCTCGTGGACATTGAATCCATTACCGAGAACGAAGCTCAGGTAGGCAACTACCTCTTCGACCATCTCTCCGTTCTCACCCAGAGTCACGGCGGCGGCATTGAAAGAATGCCTGTCACCGAGACGCGATTCAACGTCTTCGCCCATTGGGGAAATCCCGTGGTTACGCTTTCGACGCACATCGATACGGTGCCTCCGTTCTTCCCTTCCCGCGAGGATGACGATTACATCTGGGGCCGCGGCTCCTGCGATACCAAGGGCATCATCGCCTCGATGATCACCGCTGTTCGCGAGCTCCTTACCGAGGGCGCGCGGGACTTCGGCTTGTTGTTTGTTGTCGGAGAGGAGCGCAACAGTGTCGGCGCCTACACTGCGTCCAAGACTCCGCGCGGCTCGCGGTTCCTCATCAACGGGGAACCAACATCGAACCGGCTGGCGCTTGGCTCCAAGGGCGCACTCCGGTATGAAGTAATCGCGAAAGGCCGCATGGCCCACTCGGCCTATCCCGAACTCGGCGAGTCCGCGATTGAGAAATTGCTCGACGCATTGAACAAGATTCGCGCTGTCGCCCTGCCAACTGATCCGGTATTAGGACCCAGCACTCTGAACATCGGAACCATTACCGGTGGACGCGCGCCCAACGTAATTCCGGATGCGGCACGAGCTGAACTTTTTATTCGCCTCGTGGAAGACGGCGATACAACACGAAAAGCAATTGCAGAGGCCGCGGGCGATCTGGTGGAAGCGAATGAAGTGCTCTGCATCCCGGCGCTGCGCCTGGGCTCGCTACCCGGCTTTGAAACGTCGGTGATGTCGTACACCACGGACATTCCTGCCTTCGGTGGCACATGGGGCAAGCCCTATTTGCTGGGACCTGGAACCATCCACGTAGCGCATACCAGCGAAGAGCGCATTCCCAAACGCGAAATTATTGAGGCGATACAGATCTACAAGAAAATGGTGCGGGATCTGCAAACCGCCTGAGAAGAGATATGGAAAAGAAAATAGAAGTTGGTGTCCTGGGCGCCACCGGAATGGTGGGTCAGCATTTCGTAAAGTTTCTGCAGAACCATCCCTGGTTCGACCTGACGTGGGTCGGCGCGAGCGACCGCTCCGCCGGGAAGAAGTACGCCGAAGCGACCAGCTGGCGTCTCGATGGCGGGATGCCTTCGAAGGTGGCCGGGCTCGACGTGCAGGAATGCAAGCCCGGCGATGCACCGAAGCTGATGTTCTCGGCGACCGATGCGTCCGTCGCCACAGAGATCGAACAGGCGTTCGCCAACGCCGGACACGTCGTCGTCTCCAATTCACGCAATCACAGAATGGATCCCGATGTGCCGCTGTTGATTCCGGAGATCAACGGCGAGCATCTGAAGCTGATCACGCGCCAGCGCAAGGAGCGCGCCTGGCCGGGAATGATTGTGACGAATCCGAACTGCTCCACCATTGTGCTGGCCATGGCGCTGGCGCCCATGAAGCAATTCGGAATTGAGCGTGTGGTGGTCGCCACCATGCAGGCCATCTCCGGCGCGGGCTACCCGGGCGTTGCCTCCATGGACATCAACGCGAACGTCATTCCGTACATCGGCGGCGAGGAAGAGAAGATGCAGCAGGAAACGCAGAAAATCCTCGGCGACTTCCTTGGCAGCGCCGTCGAGCCCCTCCCCGCCAAAGTCAGCGCGCACTGCAACCGTGTGCCCGTAGTGGATGGGCATATGGTCGCCGTGTCGGTAGAGTTTACGAACAGGCCAAAGCTGGCGGATCTGCGCGACGCCGTTGAGAAGTTTACCGGTCTGCCGCAGCAGCGTAGCCTTCCCAGCGCGCCGTCCCGTCCTTTGATCTACATGGAGCAGCAGGATCGTCCGCAGCCGCGCCGCGATGCCGAGCGCGAGAACGGCATGGCTGTATTCGTAGGCCGCTTGCGTGAGTGCCCTGTGTTCGACTTCAAGTTTCTGGCCTGCGGTCACAACACCGTGCGCGGCGCGGCTGGAGCGGCGGTGCTGAACGCCGAACTGATGCAGTCGGAAGGATTGCTCGACTAATGATCGTCATGAAGTTTGGCGGCTCCTCGCTGGAGTCCGCCGTCGCTATTCAAAGGGTGGTTGGCATCGTAGCCGACCGCCTCGCACAGAAGCCCGTGGTCGTCGTATCGGCGATGGGGAAAACGACGAATAAGCTGCTCGCTATCGCCAATGAGGCCGCGGCAGGCAATCGCCGGAAGGCATTGGAACTGTTGTCGGAATTGCGTGCGTATCACTTGCAGGAAGCGGGTCCGCTCGCAGTCGTCGACAGCCTGTTCGATGAATTGGAAGAGCTGGTAAAGGGCATTTCGGTCATGCAGGAGCTGACGCCCCGCTCCATCGATGCGGTTTCCAGTTACGGCGAACGCCTCTCCAGCGCGATTCTCACGCTTGCCTTTCAGAGCAAGGGCATTGCGGCCGTCAATGTGGATGCCCGCCGTGTGATCGTCACCGACAAGCGCCACACACAGGCGGCGCCCCTGCTGCAGCAGTCTTACACACGCCTCGCTGCGGTAATTCCGCAAGAGGCCGAGAAGCAGGTGGTAGTGATGGGAGGCTTCATCGCGGCAACCGAAGAAGGAATCACCAGCACGCTGGGCCGCGGCGGTTCCGATTTCTCCGCTTCCATCGTGGGTGCCGGTATCGGAGCCGACGAAATTCAAATCTGGACCGATGTGGACGGAATGCTCACAGCCGACCCGACGATTCTTCCGGGCGGGCACCGCGTAAAAGCGATCTCCTTCGCAGAGGCCGCCGAACTCGCCTATTTCGGTGCCAAGGTATTGCACCCCGCCACCGTAATGCCCGCCATCGAGAAGAACATTCCCGTGTTGATTCTGAACTCCCGGCGCCCGGAGGCGGGTGGCACGCGCATCGTAAAAGAAACGGTGAAGTGCTCCAACATGGCGAAATCCATTGCCTGCAAGAAGAACATCACGCTGATGAACATCCTCTCCAGCAGAATGTTCATGGCGCACGGCTTCCTGCGCCGCATCTTTGAAGTATTCGACCGGTACGAGACCGCCGTCGATATGGTCGCGACATCGGAAGTGAGCGTCTCGCTGACCATCGACAATACGGCCAAGCTCGCTGAGATTCGCGCCGACCTGGAGAAGTTTTCGGAAGTATCAGTCGAGGAAAATCAGGTGATCGTCTGCTTGGTAGGCGACAATATTCGTTATACTCCCGGAGTTGCCAGCCGTGCATTTCAAGCGTTGGAGAAGATCAATATCCGCATGATTTCCCAGGGCGCTTCGTTGCTGAATTTGAGCGTGGTTGTTGCGCAGGAAGACTTGCGCGAGGCCGTGCAACAACTGCACACCGAGTTCTTCAGCGAACTCGATCCCGGAGTCTTCGACTAACCATGAAAATCGCTTTGGTGGGCTACGGCAAGATGGGCAAGCTGATCGAAACGCTGGCGCCGGAATACGGATGCGAGGTTGCGCTGAAGCTGGATGAGTTCAACAATGCGGGCTTCGCCGGACTGACGCCGCAGAATTTTTCCGGTATTCCCGTCGCCATTGAATTCTCCATTCCGTCGGCGACCGTTGAGAATGTGGAACGTCTGGCGGCACTGGGCGTCAATGTAGTCGTGGGCACCACGGGATGGCTGGAAGAATTGGACCGCGTCACAGCGGCCGTGGAAAAACATGGCACAGCGCTGGTTTGGAGCCCGAACTACTCGGTTGGCGTGAACGTGTTTTTCCGCTTGGTGGCGGAGGCCGCGAAGCTATTGACCGATCAGCCGGAGTATGGATCGTGGGCATGGGAAATTCATCACAACACCAAGAAAGACGCGCCTTCCGGCACTCTGTTGAAGCTGGTGGATGAGATGAAGAAGAGCGGTTACCCGCGAAAGATCGACGTCAGTTCCAACCGCGCCGGCGCGCACCCCGGTACGCACGAAATCGGATTCGATTCCGGTGCGGACACCATCACCCTGCGCCATACCGCAAGAAGCCGGGAAGGGTTCGCGCGCGGGGCTCTGAAAGCGGCACAATGGATAGCAGGCAGGAAAGGCGTCCACGAATTCAGCGAAGTATTATTCAAATAGGAAATCTTATGTTTACAGGATGTGGTACCGCGTTAGTGACACCGTTTCGCAAGGATCAGTCTCTCGATGAGACCGCGCTGCGCGGGCTCGTCAAACGCCAAATCGAGGCAGGCATCAACTTCCTGGTGCCCTGCGGAACCACGGGCGAAAGCCCGACCCTGACGCGGAAGGAACACCTGCGCGTTGTGGAGATCACGCTCGAAGAAGCAAAAGGTAAGGTTCCGGTGCTGGCCGGTGCGGGCGGCTACAACACCGCGGACGTGATTGAGCTCGCCAAAGAAATCGAACACCTCGGCGCGGACGGCATCCTGTCAGTCACTCCGTACTACAACAAGCCGACGCAGGAAGGGCTGTATCAACACTACAAAGCGATTGCCGCGGCAACTCGTCTGCCTATCGTCGTCTACAGTGTGCAGGGGCGTACTGGAGTGAACGTAGAGCCGGGCACGCTGAAGCGACTGGCGGAGATCGAAAGCATTGTTGGCGTGAAAGAAGCTTCCGGCAACATCGCGCAAATGGCATCCGTCATTCAACAGGTCCCCGAAGCGTTTAACGTTTTGTCCGGCGATGACGCCATTACGCTGCCGCTGCTTGCGCTAGGCGGCCGGGGCCTCATCTCGGTGGCTTCCAACGTGATTCCCGCCGAGATGACCGCGCTCACCCAGGCGGGCATGCGCGACGACTACAAGTCGGCGCGCGAGCTGCAGCGTAAGTATCTCCCGCTCATGGACGTGAACTTCATCGAATCGAATCCCATCCCGGTGAAATACGCACTGGCCCTGCTGGGCCTGCTCGAACCAGTGTGGCGGCTGCCGCTCGTCCCTCCGCAGCCGGCCAGCCAGACGCGCATTGAACAGGTATTGACAAGCGCCGGGTTCATCAAGCAACTTAGTGGGAATGCTTCGAGATAAGATTGAGGCTCTCTTCGATGAGAAGCCCGGCACGTACACGCAAGAACACTTTCATCTTTTTCAGAAGTTCAAGAACGAACTGAACGCCGGGGCGGCCCGTGCCGCCGAGCCTGATGCCGCAAGTAAAAGCGGCTGGCGCGTCAACGGCTGGGTGAAGAAAGGTATCCTCGTAGGGTTTCGTATGGGAACAGTAATCGACATGTCCGTGGATACGTCACGGCTGCCCTTCTTCGATAAGGCCACCTATCCCGTGAAGCGCCTGGATGCCGGCAGCGGAGTCCGCGTCGTGCCCGGCGGCTCCAGCATTCGAGACGGTGTTTTCCTGGGCAAAGGCGTCACCTGCATGCCTCCCATGTACATCAACGTCGGCGCCTACGTTGGCGACGGCACTATGGTAGATTCCCATGCACTTGTCGGAAGCTGCGCGCAGATCGGCGCCCGCTGCCACATCTCGGCGGCCTCGCAAATCGGTGGTGTTCTGGAGCCCGTCGGCGCACTTCCGGTGATTGTGGAGGAAGACGTCCTCATCGGCGGAAACTGCGGCGTATACGAGGGGACCGTAGTCAAGAAACGCGCGGTCCTGGGCACCGGAACCATTCTCAACCGCTCCACGCCAGTGTACGATCTGGTTCGCGAACAGATCTACACCGCCACGGATGACGAACCGCTGGTCATCCCGGAGGACGCGGTGGTGATCGCAGGCTCGCGCGCCGTCTCGCGGGGCAAGGGAAAAGAATGGGGAATCTCGCTCTACACGCCGGTCATCGTGAAGTACAGAGATTCCAAGACTGACGCGAAGATCCAACTCGAAGATCTTCTGCGCTAAGTCTCATGATCGCGCGAATCGCAGCAAGAATTCTGCTGTTCGCCTACATCGTTTGCGTCGGATACTCGATTCGTTATCACGTAGCCGCGAGTGATCTTGACGGAGCCTGGGCAGTCGGGCTCAACTACGCACAGACCCACGGGTTCATCCACGGGCGGGACGTGGCCTTCACGTATGGGCCACTCTCGTATTTAATTCTGCCGATGGCCATGGGATCAAACCTCGGCCTGGGCATCCTCTTTCAACTGTTCTTTTGGGCGGCCTTCATCGGGCTCACCGCGTGGATCGTCTTCGTAAAGAAGGCGCCGTTAGTCAATCTCCTGATCTTCGCCCTCTGCCTCTACCCCGGCAGCCGGCTGTTCTGGACCTTTGGCTATGCGGGCCCGGACTTCTTCCTCAGCTTTCTGGTGCTGCTCCTCATCGCTTCAACTGCCGTTAGTCCCCGCTGGTACGTCTTCTGGATTCCCGCGCTTCTGCTGGCCGCGCTTCTGCTGCTGGTGAAGCTGAGTTCCGGGATTTCAGCCATCAGCGCGGTGCTGGCATTCCCAGTGGCGACATTCCTGCTCGACCGGCGTAAGGCGATGCGGCTGCTGGCCTCGGCCGTGGTGGGCGTACCAGTATTCTTCATCGCGGGATACCTGCTGTATCACCCGTCCTTCGCCGATCTGCTTGTCTACTTGAAAGCTGGATTTGAAACGTCGGCGGGCCACAGCACCGCGATGAGCCTGGCTGGAGAAACAGAGACGCTGCTCACGGCGCTGGCAATCCTCGCAGGGTTCCTGGTATTGAGCGGCGCGCTCTACTGGCTGAAACAACCCGCCTTCGCAACTGCAGTCGCCTGCTTCGGACCCTTGTTCCTCGAGTTCAAACACTCTTTCATTCGCGAACCGGGCCACATCGAAATCCTCTTCTCCTTTGTGCCCCTCGCGCTTCTCGTGATTCTGCTTTTCGCCGATCCGAAACTCCCCGTGCAGATAGCAGCCCTTCTGATCGCCGGGGTGTGGCTCTACCGCGAGGCTCCCCTTTACCAGTGGAGCGAGATGCCCACCTTGCCCGTCCAGCGGATGCAGGCACTCGCGAATCTGTTCGACTATTCCAAGCTTCACGCTTCTCTCGAAGCGGCGTCCGCGCAGAACTTGCAATCCCTGCGGCTGCCTGAAGCACTACTAAGCCGCGTATCAAACGGCTCCATCACCGTCATCCCGTCACAGTGCTCCTACGGCGCGGCCAATCCTATCCGCTACGTCCCGCTTCGCACATTTCAAAGTGACCAGGCGTACACGACGTACCTCGATCATTGGACCGCCGAAATGTTCGAACACGGCCCGGACTTTGTCCTCTTCGAATGGTCTGCCATCGACGGAAGGCACCCTCTGCTCGACATTCCCCAAACCGCTTTCACCCTCTACCGATACTACGAATGGGATTCCACCTACGGTCCCCTTGTCCTTCTTCACAAGCGCGCGGCGCCGCTCGACTCCACCCTTCGTCTCCAGCAATCCACCGAAGTGCACCTCGGAGAAGCGATACAGGTTCCTGTCAGCACCCATCCGTTGATTGTCCGGGTAGCAATGAATTTCACTGCGCTGGGACGTCTTCGCGATTTCTTGTTCCGCGTACCGGAAGTGCGGGGCATTCTGGCCTCGGAGGGAACCCGGTTCATCACCGCGCGGATTCCTCCGCTGGTGCTTCCCGGCGGGGTTCCTGTAAACCTGCTTCCCGTAGATCTCGACGAATTTCAATCGCTCTTTCGCGACAGCACTCTGAACGAACCCATGACATCCCTGGTGGTTTCCGGGGAAGGCGTATCTGCGTTCTCCAGTCCGGCGCATGTCGAGATCTACGAGGCCCCTGGAATCTCCCTGCACTTCAAAACGCCTTTGATTCCGGACCTCTCGAAGCTAACGGATCTTGGCACACTAGCCGACTCTCGCGTGGAGATGCTCAACAACTCGGGCGTCATCGGGATCTCTGAGCGCGAGGTGGTGGCGGTCAAGGCCGCGGCGGGGTATCTGGAAATACGTGGATGGGCGGTGAACGTTTCCTCAGTCTACGTTCAGCTCGACGGCAAGCTGTATCCGGCGACCTACGGCCGGCCGAGGCAGGACATCGCTATTCTCTACCGCACGCCCGAAGCTGCGAAGTACGGCTTCGATTGGGCTTACCCATCGTGGAAACTCGGCAACACGGCGCATGAGCTATCGTTGAAGATGCTCTCGCCGGATGGCTCGGGATACTACGATCTGGGGAGAAAAGTGCGGTTCCGGATCGTCAATTGAAACAGCGTGCAATCGTAGTTGCCTTCCTCGCAACCGTGTTGGTTTTCCTCTGGCAGATCAGCACCGTACACTTCAACTACGGCGGCAACTGGACGGGCCTGTTCTGCACTGGAGCCACGCAGCCGGTGCCTCCGGAACTCGACGCCGGGACGCGACGGGCGAGTAGCCCTGTCGGGTACGACGGCCAAATGTACCGCTACATCGCGCACGATCCCTTCTTCCAGAAAGACTACGCCATCTACGTGGATGACGCCCGCCTGCGCTACCGCAGGATTCTTGTCCCTCTGGCTGCCTATCTCCTGGCCGGAGGACGCCAATCGATCATCGACTACGCATTCGTTGTCGTAGTTCTCCTGTCGGTCTTCGCCGGCTGCTACTGGTCGGGCCGCTACTGCCTTCTCCGCAACAGAAGTCCCTGGTGGGGATTGATCTTTCTCCTGTCGCCGGCCACCATCACGTCCTTCGATCGCATGCTGGTGGATGGCGCCTTGGCGGCGCTCTTCGCGGGCTTCCTTGTTTACGCCGAACGCCGCGACTGGCGCAGCCTGATGATCCTATGCGCACTCGCCGCGCTTACCAGGGATACCGGCGTACTCTTTGCGGCCGCCGTCGTAATTGCGGCATTTCTACAGCGCGAATACAAGCGCGCGGTGCTCTTTGCGTTGACGGCGCTGCCGGCCGGCGCGTGGGCGATATACGTCGCGGCTCACACCCGCCCTTCCTCGGCGTATCAAATCCTGACGTACCCTTTGCTGGGTCACCTGCAGCAATTCCTGGTCTTCCGTACCGACCCCACGCCGTGGGTGCAGTCCATCCTGCGGATCAGCGACCTCGCTGCTTTGATCGGCCTCCTGGTTTGCCTCGGACTTGCAGTCTATGCCATCCGTCGCGAACCCGTTCGCGAGATTGGTATTTGTGTCGCGCTCTTTGTCATGTTGGGCCTGGTATTGGGCGCGCCTTCGCATCTGATCGAAGCCTACGGTTACGCGCGGCCCGTCTCGCCGGTGTTGCTTTACCTCTCGTTGCAACCGGTGCCGTACATGCTGTTCGCACCTCTCGTGCTGACACTGGCGGTCGGCCTGGACCTCGCCTGGCAGGTTATCGGCGTGCTGAAGGGACTTAGCCGATAATGGCCGCCAGCGTTTCCCGTGCTGCGGCTTGCCAGGTAAACTCCGCCGCGCGCCGCCGTCCTGAGCCCCGCAGCGCCGGATCCGATGTAATCAGCTTCATCGCCGCCAGCATTCCAGCATCGTCTTCCGGATCAAATAACACCGTCGAGGAATGTACTATGCTCACCAGCGGCTCAATGGACGACGTCGCCAGCGGCACCCCCGCGGCCATCGCCTCCAGCACGGGCATTCCAAAACCTTCGAAGGTGGACGGATAGATAAACCCCGTAGCTCCCGCGAACAGCCCGTATAACTCCTCCCGCGGGATCCACCCGGTCAGCCGGACATGTTCATCGGCCAGCTTCTCAAGAACCTCCGCGTGAAAACCTCGCAGCCCCGCGATGACGAGCCGGAACTCCGGGCAGCTCCTGCGAAATTCACCAAAGACACGGATGAGCCGCTCCAGATTCTTATGCGGATGCAGCGTCGACACACAGAGCAGGTACGGATCGGCGGGATCGGGTTTGTTCTGGATCTCGAAAAACTCCTGCTCCACACCGTGCGGCGCTACCCGTATCTTCGCCGACGGCAGCTTGTAGAAGCGCATCAGGTCCTGCTTCGTTGCCTCCGAGACCGCTACCAGCATGTCTGACCGCTTCGCCGCACCGTAAAGAAACATGTCCCAAAAGGGAAGCTCATACCACCGGAAATGTTCGGGGTGCCGCTTGTGCTGCAGATCATGAAACACCGTCACGGACCGGCAGGGTCCAATGATCGGGGCAGTAAAACCGGCGTTGAAGATCCTGTCAAGCTTCAGCCGCCGCGCGGCAAGCGGCAATCCTGTCTGCTCAAATAGCAACCTGCCGGGACGAAACGTAGCCTTCACCGGCTGCGGCGAGTAAACAAAATTTGCGGCAGCCGGAACAAGGTCCGCCCCGGTCTCCTGATTGGTGAAGACGAAATATTGGTTCTCCCTGTCTATCTCCGCCAGAGCTTGCAGCAGGTTTCGCAGATAGATCTCGGTCCCGCCCACTCCGCCTGGGATCAGGTACAGCGCGTTGACGCCGATGCGGAGGGCAGCCATGGACGCTATTTGTCGGCGCGGAGCTGTTTGTTGGCCATGGCCAAACCGTCTATCGCAACCTGGTTCAGCGGGTTGATGGAAATCGCGTGCTGAAACTCCGCCGCGGCGCCTGAAAAGTTACGGGTAGTCAAATAGTCATTACCCCGATACACAAAGATCATCTCGTACTTCGGATCCAGCTTCTCCGCCGCTGCCAACGCATCCAGGGACTCCGGCACACGGCCTTGCTTACCGTACATCATCCCGATGAGCGAATAAACGTGCGCCGTGGGAGTCATCTGCGCGGCCTGCTTCATTCGGGCAATGGCCGCGTCCGGCTGCAGCGCGCAATCTTCGGCCAGGGCCCAGTCCACCAGCAGGCTTTGGTCCGGCGGCTGCAGTTTTGATACGATTTCGTAGTTCTTGATGGCTGCCTGGCACTGGCCCGTCTGCATTTGCGCATAGGCCAGCTGGAAGTGCGGGCGGGCCTTGTTCGGAGACTTGTCTACTGCATCCTGCCACAACGCTCCCGGATTGCCCCACAGCTCGTTTCTCTGGTAACTGAGCGTACCGGCAACCGCCAGCACTGCGCCCAGCGTAGCGATCATCGCACCGCGCCCCACCTTCCAGCGGCGCAGGAATTCCACGGTGATCAGCAGCAGGCAGACGAAGGGCAGATAGAGCCGGTGCTCTACCAGGACATCCTGGATCGGCACCACAGACGATGTGGGCGCCAGCAGAATCAGGAATCCGAAGAAGCCGTAGGAGGCCAGCGGATACTCCCGCCGGTACTTCCAGGCGGCCGCGGCCAGCAGCAGCAGTCCGATGAGATAACCGATTGCCCCGCGGTCGAGGATCGTCCGCGAGATCGGGAAATCGTGATCGATATTGAGCCCCACCGGCAGCACATACATCCTCATGTACATCCAGATGGCCCTGAACTGCGTGAACAGATACTGATACCAGTTCAGATCCTTCAGCGCGAAGCCGGCCGAAGGAGAACTCTTCAACACCGTGGCAACTGCGGCCACTCCCAGAACGGCGCCGATTCCGATCGGTGCATAGAGCTTCCAGTTGCGCTTGATGCCTCCCGGATTCCAGTAATAATCGGTCATCAGCAGAAGCGCCGGCAGAACGGTAGTATGCTCCTTCGTCAGGCAGGCCAACCCGAACAACACCAAAACCGCGATCACCGTAGGCACGGAGATCGCAGTCTTCTTTCGATAAAGGAAAACCGCCCAAGCGCCCAGGAAGAACAGGATGCTCATCGCCTCGGAACGGCTGGCGACATATGCCACGGACTCGGTCTGAACGGGATGGAGCAGAAACAGCCCCCCGGCGAAGATAGCAAGCGTCTCGCGCATCCAGCCTGACTCACCTGCCAGCGTGAGGAACTTGCGCACCACCAGGTAAGCCAGTATGGAATTCAACGCATGCAGGGCAACGTTCAGCCAGTGGTAAGCATAAGGTTCGATACCCGACGACTGGTAGTTCATCCAGTAGCTGGCCATCAACAACGGCCGCACATTGGCCCAGAACGTCAGCGGTTTGTCCAGGTAGAGAGCGTTCATGAACGGCAGGTAGACATCGTCATAGACGAAGGGCCCGTTCAGGGCCGGTCCATAGACTTCAAACGCGATCAAAAAGACCGCTAAAATGCCCAGCGCGTAGTGCCACCACTTGGGATTATTACTTGTCTTCATGCGTGGAATGCAACCGATACTCCAGTATGGCAAGCCTTTGAGTGAGGTCGGTATTTGCGTCCTTGAGATCGGAGATTCGCACTGAGAAGCGGTAAAAGACAACCAGAAACACCCAGGATGCAATGAGAATCAACGCCAGGGGAGGATACGAAATGCCCATGTGTAGGGAAAGCCAGTTCAGTAGCGAACTGGCGCGCGAGAGAATCAGCAGCGTTGCGGCCGCGGTGAGCCAGCTCACCGAGTACTCCACCCGGATGTGAGCCCGGCGCACCGAGATCAGTACCATCGCCATCAGGGCGATGCTGAAGATACCCATAACGTCCAGCAGTCTGTCCATGCGTTATCTCCTTCGCGGGCCTTCGTACTTCAGAATATTCACAAAAACACCCAGCAGGACATGAAGGATGTAGTACACCGATTTTGTCGCCGTGATTGAGCTGACGCCCGCTTTCCTTGGCCGGATCCTGCACGGCACTTCTTCAAACTGGAAAGCCTTGCGCTTCAAAACCACCAGCGTTTCAATCTCCGGGTACTCCAGCGGGAAGCTCTTGCTGAATACGGCCAGCGCCTCCCGGTTTACACCGACGAAGCCAGACGTGGGGTCCGACACCCATTTTCCCAGAATGGGCCGCAGCACCAGCCGGAACAGCACGATTCCGGCGCCTCGCGCGGGGCTGGTGAACTTTCCGCCTTGCACCAAATAGCGCGAACCTATCACCATCTGGCAGCCGCTCTGCTTCAACCGGTCCAGGATCCCCGGGATGTCTTTGGGATCATGCTGGCCATCGCCATCCACACGGATCACATATTCATAGCCTAGTTCGAATGCCAGCTTGTAGCCCGCCTGCACGCACCCGCCCAGCCCAAGGTGAGTGGGGAGGGCCAATACCTTGGCTCCGGCGCTGCGGGCCGCCGCGGCGGTGGCGTCTCCCGAACAGTCGTCAATCACCAGCACCGGCACCCCGGGCAGAACGCCCTTCACTTCCGCCACCACCGTGCCGACTGCGCCCTCTTCGTTGAACGCCGGAATGATGATCAGCAGGTTCAAGGCGCTCATAGCGACGCCACCTGCCTGGGGCTGATGGAGTAGGCTGCCAGCAGTTTGCTGAATTCGGCCGCGGTCATGCGCGCGTTCTTGCGGATCTGCCGCCGCTGCCGAAGTAGAGCCGGCAGCCGCCCTATCGCCGCCGCGTGAGCTTTCAGCACCAGCCACAACAGAGTCAGTCCGCTGCCGCTCTGCCGGTATTCGGCCGCGGCGCCCTTGCCTTGGAACATCATCGCCACATGCCAGAAGTAGCGAACCGCAGCATAGCCCGGCGCCGCCAGCAGCATGCTCAGCGGGAAATTCTTGAGCGCGGCGAACAGGCGATTTCGCTCCACGTAATATGCCTTCAGTGACGAGACGCGGCCCGCCGAGTGCGAGTAATGATGA
Source organism: Bryobacteraceae bacterium (assembly GCA_040002435.1). Classification (GTDB taxonomy): domain Bacteria; phylum Acidobacteriota; class Terriglobia; order Bryobacterales; family Bryobacteraceae; genus JANXXV01. The sequence goes on along the minus strand of JBDUEM010000078.1, from coordinate 11,438 downwards.
TCCACAATGGCGGCCGGCACATAAAGGCATTTCCATCCGGCCCAGCGCGCACGCAGTCCCAAGTCCGTGTCTTCGCAGTAGAGGAAGAAGTCCTCATCGAACAGGCCGATCTCTTCCAGCATCTTCCGGCGGTACAACGCAGCAGAGCCGCTGGGGAGAAGCGCCTCTTCCAGCTCGCCATACTCCGTGGGGTTTCCCAGGTGCCCGCGCTGCTTGCTGCTGCCATCTCCGGAAACCAGCATCCCGGCGGAGTCCAGCTTTCCACTCGGGAACAGACGCACCTGCGAGGCCCACATCCCTACGTCCGGCCGCTTCTCAACGGCAGCCATCAGCGAAGCTACCCAATTGGGGTCCGCGACGGCATCATCGTTCAGCGTCGCCAGAAAGGGAGCGCTGGACTGGTGAAATGCCTGGTTAATGGCGCCTCCGAAACCTGCGTTCACAGTATTCTCAATAACGGTGGCCCGCTCACCTGCTGCCTTGCGGCGGCGCACCAATTGCTGGCCGCTGTTATCGACAATGATCACTTCGAAGTCGCGGCGGGACTGCGCTTCGAGCGAGCGTACGCATTCGACGAGAGTATCGTCTGCCGTCAAAGTCGGTATGACGACGGTAACGCAGGGCGCAAGCAATTCTAAAGTTTACCTTGTCTTCCCGCCGCTGTTTTCATACCACTTGAGGTTCGTGGTGGCTGAGCCGATGCAGACAATGTCGATCTTTCCATCTCCATTCAGGTCGCTCGTGGCGCACGCGGCCGCGGCCATCCCGCCGTTATCCAGAACCGACTTCGTCCATTTCTGGCCCTTCGCATCATCGGAATGATAGAGAAAGACGCTGTGTCCGGTGCCGCGGAATCCGGCGACGATTTCATCCCGCCCGTCGCCGTCCAGGTCGGCGGTCGCAATCGTATGGCCGTCCACCAGGCTCTTGTCGATCACCTGGCGTTCAAACTTGTCCTTCGAAGTTTCGTGATAGACCACCACCTGATTCCCATGCCAGGGCTCAATCGCCGCCAGGAAACGCTTGCCTTTGAGCGCGCCGACAGCGATGTCGCTCGACCCGCCGTGCGGCCACGGAGACGGATCCCCTTTTGAGATCTCGGTTCTGGTCCAGTTGCCGTTCTTCTCGTGGTGATAGCGGTGAATCCCCACAAAACTGGCGGTCAGGATATCGTCTTGCTTGCCGCCCTTCCCCCACTTGGTGATGAAGATCCCGTGGACCACGCCTTGATTGGCGTCGCTGATCAGTTCGCGCTTCCATTCGCCGGGACGATAGAAGACCAGCGGAGTATTGTCGCGGTAGTCTGGCTTCTCAGCCTTCGCCCCGGTGAGCACCGCGTTCACCAGCACCTTCTTGCCGCTGCCGTCAATATCCGCCCAGCGCAGGCGGTGCGACGTGGTGAGGCGGTCGATTTCCTTCACCGTCCACGGCTGCCGCGGATCGCCGTTATGCGTCAACACTGACATGACCCCGATGCTGTTCTTGGCTTCGTTGGCAAATTCGCTGGCCAGTACGAGTTCCGGAATCCCGTCGCCATCGGTGTCCCAGGCGGCAACGTTGATCATCCGCGACAGATTGCCGGCGACGACGTGCCTTTCCCAGGTGGGGTTCTCGAACCAGAACAGTTCCTTCATCCCGCTGGCCAGCGCGATGATGTCTGGCTTCCCGTCGTGGTTCATGTCCGCGATCACCACTTGGTAACCACCCTTCAGGTCAGTGGCCAGCGTGTGCTCGACGAACGCGGAGTCGGCCGCTGCGGCATGGCAGGCGGCGAGGATGAGTAGAGCCAGTGAGAGTCGCACAGACTACAATCATGTAAAAGAGGCTCAACAATGGCAAGATTTTTCTTTCTCACGATTTTGGCCGCGTGCGTGGCTTTTGCCGAACCGCACCTTTCGAACATCAAACAACTGACGTCCGGCGGCCAGAATGCCGAGGCGTATTGGGCCCCTGACGGGAAGCGGCTGATCTTTCAATCGACGCGCGGAGATCTGCAGTGCGATCAGATTTTCGTGATGAACGCGGACGGCACCGATCAGCACATGGTCTCCACCGGAAAGGGCCGGACAACCTGCGGGTACTTCCTGGGCGACGGGAAGCATATTGTTTACGGCTCAACCCATGAAGCGGATCCCGCCTGCCCTCCCTCGGCCGACCGCAGCAAAGGCTATGTTTGGGCTGTTTATCCGGGCTACGACATTTTCCTGGCAACCGACGCCGGAAAGATTGAGAAGAAGCTGACAGATGCCCCTGGTTATGACGCGGAAGCAACCGTGAACTGGAAAACCGGGCGGATTGCCTATACATCCATGGCGTCAGGCGATTTGGACCTGTGGACTATGAAAGCCGATGGCTCCGACAAAAAGCAGGTTACCAAAAGTGAAGGCTACGACGGTGGGTCGTTCTTCTCTCCGAACGGAAAGAAGTTGGTGTGGCGGGCCAATCACCCCGGCACTCCGGAACTAATGAAAAAGTATCGAGACCTTCTCGCCGAAAACCTGACCACTCCGATGAAGATGGAAATCATGGTCGGCGATGCCGACGGCAAGAATGTGAAGCAGTTAACCAACTTGGGCTGCGCCAGCTTTGCGCCGCTCTTCACCCCGGACAGCAAGAAGATCCTGTTTGCTTCCAACAAGCACAACTGCGACGGACGGAAATTTGAGCTGTTTATGATGAACGTGGATGGGTCTGAATTAGAACAGGTTACCGACTTCGGTGGCTTCACGTCGTTCCCGGAATTCTCCCCGGACGGAAAGAAGCTGGTTTTCTGTTCCGACAAAGACGCCAAGCAGCGCTACGAGTTCAACATCTTCACAGCAGACTGGAGATAGCGCAACTCACTGATTTCATTTGCTAATGCGTCCTCCCCGAGTGCTCGCTCGCGGACGCCCCTTCGGCACTCCGTCGCTTGCGCACCAGCTCGGCGGCCTTTCTCAAACAGACTTCGCACTCTTGCACATGGTCCCGAATCTCTTCGTCCAGCTTGGAATACGTCTTCCCGGTGACGTAAACTTCCATATCGATGGATCGGGGATGATTTGTTAGCGTCGCAACACCCATGCCGTACTGGTGTGCAATTCACATGCCGCTAAGGAATCATTGTAGTTTCATGCAGTTAATAAATTTAGGATTTATCCTCCGGCAAATATTTCTTAATGTCATAAGCGGATGCCTACCATTTTCCAGCCCTTGAGATACTTGAAATAGCGGCCGGCCGGTGTCAAACTCATTTTGTTTCTGAAATTTTGGCGGCGGGGGCAAAACCGCCGCGTGCCACTTTTGCCCGGAGCAGTATGAAATCATCTGTTTTTATTGCAACCAGCCTCGACGGTTTCATTGCCCGGCAGGACGGCGCCCTGGATTGGCTGCCGGACACCCCCGAGCCCCACGGGTACGACGAGTTTATGGCCACCGTGGATGCGCTGGTGTTCGGGCGCAAGACGTTTGAGACAGTATTGAGCTTTGGGACGTGGCCTTACGGCAAAAAGCCCGTTGTTGTGCTGAGCAGATCGCTATCGAAAATCGACGTCCCCGCCGGCGCCGTGTGCGATTTAATGGCCGGTAGTCCGCGCGAAATCGTCGAGCGCCTGGAGCAGCGCGGCTTGAATCATCTTTATATCGACGGCGGAGAAACGATTCAGGGGTTTCTCCGCACCGGACTGATCCAGCGCCTCATCCTGACGCGGATCCCGGTCCTGCTGGGAAGCGGCATTCCCCTGTTCGGTTCACTCCCGGCCGACATTCGGCTGGAGCACGTGAACACGCGCTCGTTCCCGAGCGGCCTGGTGCAAAGCGAATACCGGATTGCCGGCTAGGCTTGCGCCGAGAAAATCTCCCGCAGCCGCTTGCCGACTATGGTATGCTCGTCGCCCCGCATCATCCAGACGGAAATCAGCAACTGCCCCTTTCCCGGACGCTGCACATGAATGGGAGGATCCCCTTCCTCCAACTTCGCGCCGATCTGCTGAGCCGTGAGTCCGCGCGCGGCTTCATCCCACTGCACAGTCACATGCGGCACCTCGTTCGCGATAGCCGGAATGAAACGTTCCGTCTGCACGCCGGGTATGCCTTTCAACGCTCCGCGAATGAAAGAAACGCGCGCCTCCAGTTCCTTCCACTCCGCCTGTTGATCCACCTTCAGATAGCGTTCCACAGCCGCCAGAATGCCGCACAGCTCTTCCTTGCCCACCTTCATGCCACGTCCGATCCCGCCGAAGGGTGACATCGCGGGCAATGCTGCTTCGATGAGGCTCTTCTGGCCGAGCAACAGCCCGGTGCTCTGGGGTCCGCGCAGCGCCTTGCCGCCGGAGAAGATCACAAGGTCGAAGCCCTGCTGCGTATACTTCCAGAGATTCTCCCGTGGAGTCGCGTCGGAGGCAGCATCGTTCATGGTGGGAATGCCGCGCTCCTTTCCGATCTTGATGAATTCGTCCGCTTTGATCTGCCCATCCGGTTCGCCTTTATTCAGGAAGAACATCATTCCAGTTCGTTCATTGATGGCGGCTTCCAGTTCCTGCCGCGTCTCCACGCTCACGATCTTCGCGCCGCATAGCTCCATTTGGTGTTCGTAGCCGGAGCGGTGCGACTTCTGCTGAATCACTTCGTAGCGGATTCCTTCCCGCTTGGGCAGTTGCCGCAGCTTCGCGGGATCGTTGCGCGAGAAGCAGGCCGCCGTTCCAACTGTTATGGCCGAAGCCGCCCCACACGTCACCATCGCCGCGGGAGCTTTCAGAAGCTCCGCGATGCGCGCTCCGACTTTCTTTTCCAGTTCCGGCACGGAGACGAAGTACTTCGAGGCGTCTTCCATTGCCCGGAGCACTTCCGGAGGCATGATGGAACCGCCTAACACCGTGACCACTCCGACTCCATTGATCACGGGCTTCACCCCAAGGCTTGCATACAGTGACGACGGAGTGGACGCAGTAAGAGACGTAGTGGAAGTAGCCGCTGACGCAGCGACGGGAGCAAGGGCGCTCATCTGCATCAGCCGGCGGCGTGTGGTTGTCATGCCCTTCATCATAAGCGGTATTGGCGCAGGATTTGCCAGCGCTCCAGCATCCAATGCCAGCCCGTATGCGCCACCAGGGCTGAGAGGATGATGGTGCCCATCCGCTCGGCAACCACGAAGCGGAATAGCAGGTCCAGAGCCGGAATCAATAGCAGAAGCACCAGCATTTGGCCCAGTTCCACGCCGATATTGAAACAGAGCAGCGACGTCAACAGGTGCGAACCCGCAAACTGCAGCGTATCCCGCAGTGCGAAGGAGAAACCGAATCCGTGCACCAGGCCAAATGCAAACGCCATAATCCAACGCCGTTGGACGTTGCCGCCCCCTACGATATTTTCCAGCGCCATGTAGACAATCGATGCCGCGATTAATGTCTCAATCAGGGGCGGGAACCACAGTGCATCCGGAGCCAGATTATAAGCGGACGCGATCAGCGTAACCGAATGCGCCACGGTGAACGCGGTGATTACCAGAATCAGCGGCCGCAGCCGCCGGAAAGGAATCACCAGGCACAGCAGGAACAGCAGGTGGTCCGTCCCATCCAGAATATGCAGAAAGCCCATCTCCACGAAGCGCAGGGCAGCCTGCCGCCAGCTTGGATCGAGAGGAATCAGACCCGGATCACCGGAAAATTCAAACGCCCGGACCGCACCGCCCGGAGGCAGAAATCGCAGAACCGTCACTACCCGTGCGCCCAGACGCGCAAGTCCCGAATGAATCGAAAATTGTGATTGGTCGGATTCAATCGGATATTCAAACAGAACTTCAAATAATACTTGGGACCAGACCAGGTTTGCGCTGTTGGGAAGCTTTGGACCCGTAACGTGAGCCAGAGCGCCCTCAAAAGATTCGAAGGATCGGTCCGATTCAAGAGACACCTGTGTCGCCACGATGCGCGGCTTCGGCAAACGGCGTCCGCCTTCGTATAGCTCAATGAAATCGGAGATCCAAAGAGTGGCCGCATCCGGCAGCAGAGGCGCCGTCTTCTCCAGATCCAGATAGCCCCCGGGCAGTTCCGGAACCAACATGTCCCGCATCGCACGCAGCGGCACGCGAACCAGCAGCTGCAACCGCGCGCCGGCCGGCTTTACGAATGCTTGAACAGTGACGTCCGAAGGAATATCGTGCGCAACAAGCTGTGTCAAAGAGAACGCAAAGAGCGCAAAACAACGAAAGCCTCGCATGAATCGTGTATGATATCGAACGGCGTACAGCCGGGGGAAGAAGCATGAAGCGAATCTATTCAATCAGCGGGATCTTTCTGGGAGTAGTTGGCGTACTCGCAATCGGATCGTCTCTGCTGCAGAAGAAAGCGGTAGTGGAAGCGGCGGCCGTGCAAGCCCCCAGGTTCGAGGTTGATCCCATGTGGCCGAAGCCTTTGCCGAATCACTGGGTAATCGGTTCCGTCATCGGCGTCTCGGTGGATTCCAGTGATCATATCTGGATCATTCACCGCGAGGGCGCACTCGAAGCCAAGGAAAAGTACGCGACTTGGAAACCCGCCGCGTCTGAGTGCTGCAATCCAGCGCCGCCCATTCTCGAATTCAATGAGGCGGGCGATCTGATCGGCCATTGGGGCGGTCCCGGGCAAGGCTATGACTGGCCTTCCTCAAACCATGGAATCGATGTCGATTACAAAGGCAACGTCTGGATTGGCGGTAACGGACGTGGAGAACAACCTGCCGCATTGCCCGGCGATGAGAGCAAGATGGGCGGCGGTACCGTGCATGACAGCATGGTGTTGAAGTTTACCCAGACCGGTAAACTGCTGATGCAGATTGGAAAGCCTAACAAAGGCAAAGGCAGTAACGATCTGGAGAATCTCCGCTTACCCGCCAAAACGCTGGTGGATCCGAAGACGAACGAGCTATACGTGGCCGACGGCTATGCAAACCGGCGCGTGATTGTATTCGATGCGGACACAGGCAAGTACAAGCGGCATTGGGGTGCCTACGGCCACAAGCCTGACGACACGCAGATGCCTCCGTACAATCCGGCCGATCCGCCGGCGCAGCAATTCCGCACGCCGGTTCACGCTGTAGCCCTGGCGAATGACGGCCTGCTCTACGTCTGCGACCGCACCAATGACCGCATCCAGGTTTTCAAGACCGACGGTACCTATGTGAAGGAAGCGTTCATCGCCAAGAATACGTTGGGCGACGGGGCTACATTCGACGTCGCATTCTCAAAGGATCCGCAGCAGAAATACCTGTATGTCGCCGACGGCTCGAACATGAAAGTTCACGTGCTGCTCCGCGACACGCTGGAGATACTCACCAGCTTCGGTGACGGCGGACGCCAGCCTGGACAGTTCTACGCGGTACACAGCATCGCGACGGATTCCAAGGGAAACGTCTTCACCACCGAAACCTACCGCGGGCAGCGCGTACAGAAGTTCCACTTCAAGGGACTGGCCCCGGTGACGAAGAAAGATCAGGGCGTAGTCTGGCCCAAGAGCTAAGGCCGCAAATAGCGGTCGAGCCACAACCACGCCATCGAGTAAAAAGCCTCCGATGTCGTGTGCGGCAGTTCCGGATCGTGCAACAGCACTTTCACGCCGGGAATCCGATCGAAGACATTCCGGATAGTGGCAGCGGGACAGATTGTATCGCGTCCGCCGGAACTCACCAGGACGGGTACTTTCAAATTAGCAACCAGCAAAAGCGGATCAAAATATTCCAGTGTCCGGAGATGCGCCTCATCGTTCACATGCGCGTCGTCCAGCAGCTTTTTCACCAGCGCGCCGGGCGTACGCGCCGCCAGCCGCATATCGCACAGGAACGGAACGTGCGCGGCAACCGCCTTCAACCGCGGATCGAGCGAAGCGGCCGCAAGTGCAAGTCCGCCTCCCTGGCTGCTTCCCGCGATCGCAATGCGGTTCGCATCGATATCGCCGCGCGAAACCAGATAGTCCACACCGCGGATGACGTCCGCATACGCGCCCTGATAGTAAGCGCCCTCCGGTTTATCCAGATGCCACGTCAGCTTGTCAGGTCCATCGATCTTCCATAGTTCGCGCGATGGCCCCTGCGATCGGGGAAACACCTGCAGGATGGCATATCCACGCTGGCATTCGTCCAGCATCAGCCCCTGCTGCAGTTCCCCGTAGCCGGGCACTGCGACGATGGCGGGCACAGGGCGCGGCCGTTCTCCGCCTCGAACAGGCATCGCCAGGTACGCGCGCACCCTAACGCCGTCCAGCGACCGGTAATCCACGCGATACTTCTTGTACGAAAGGGCTTCCTTCGTATCCTCAACGGTGGCCTCCATCGGCTCGGCGGCCAGCCGCGAAAGAGTAGTCTTCCAAAACAAGGCCAAACCGTCCTCCCCTCTCCCCACAGAAGCACTGGATACCAAGAGAAGGAGAAGAACGGCGGACGCCCTCGTCCGCGCGCGACCCCTGGTCGCGCCGCCCAAACGTAGCTGCATTCCCACCACCCCCATCTCAACTCACCCGCGGAAAAATCGCCGGGCCTTTCATCCGGCCAGGATCCACCAGTTCCACATTCGGAGACATATAAACATAGATCAACCCCCGCCGCGGCCGGTCACTCTGATTCGGCTCACTGCGATGCACAGTCAGACAATGGTGCAGCACAACCGACCCCCGCTTCACCTCAACAAGCCGCTCCGGCATTCCCGCCAACAGCGGCGATTCTCGCAGCCCCAGCGAATTCCCGACCACCTGCGTCGGATCGTGCGGCAGGATCCCCGCCTTATGCGATCCCGCAATCATGCGCACGCAGCCATTCTCAACCGTAGAATCATCCAGCGCAATCCACGCACTGATCAGTTCATACGGCGCGAACGGCCAGTAAGGCATGTCCTGATGGCTGGGCACAACCGTACCCACACGCGCAGGCTTCGCGAACACCTGGCTGCCATAGAGCCGCAGCGGATTCCCAAGAATCTCCCCAAGCACGGAGATCAGTTTCGGATGCTTCGCCACGTCCAAAAAGTAAGGATGATACAAATGCAGCCGCAAGGCATTCCGCAATCGCGGAGGATTCGTATCCGGCTCCCAGATCAAATCCTTCTCCGGCATATAAGAGACACGGCCTTCAATCACGCCTTCCACCTCATCGGAGATCGGCGCGATCTCCTCCTCGGAGAAAAGCCTGTCCAGGATCACGTAGCCGTCCTGGTGAAAAGTGCTGACCGCGTCAAGCGTCGAACTACTGGTGCTCACAAAACCTCCTGAACTGCTGGCATCGCCCGCGCGGCGGCGAGATCCTTGCCGATGAAAAATAGATAACCCCACATGACGACGCCCGCCGCAATCAGAATCAGAACCGAGACGCCGGCGAACACACCGGCCAGCCCCGCCGTGGCCTTCAAATAACCTGCAATAAGAATGCCGATTCCACCGGCCATGCAGTTGGCCGAGTTCTGCAGGCCCACTGCGGTAGAGCGAAGATGGGCGGGCAACAGGTCGCACACAATGGCGTGCTCATTCGAGGCGCCCACCGAGCGCAGGAAAGCAAAGGAAAATATGCACGTGCTGATAAAGCTGTAGGTCGGCGACCCCAGAAAAGCCAGCAGAAAAGGAGTCGCCGCGAAATAGCAGAGCGCTTGAAACAGCATCCGCCGCTTCAGATGCTTTCCGGCAATCCTGTCAGAAAGGTACCCGCCCAGCATCACGCCGATGGTGGCGGCCATCTGCAGCATGAATGTCCCCGAGAAACCCGCGCCGGTGAGACTCATTTGAAACGTCTCGCGGAAGTAAAGCGGCAGCCAGTTGAAGAACATCCAGATGCCCACGGCGATCACGGTGGATTCAATCAGAACCACCAGATAGCTTCTGACCCTCAAAACCTGCTTGATAGTTTGGCCGATGGAGAGTCCGTTCTCAGCCGCCCGCCGCTGCGCCGGAGAACTGACATCGCAAAGCACAAAGCGCGCGATCACGGCAAGAACCAGCCCCGCGGACCCCAACAACAGAAAGCCGGCCCGCCATCCGTAGTTCTCTCCCAGATACCCCGCCAGTGCACCACCCGCAACCAGGCCGAAGTTGAGACCCGCCAGATGCACTCCCATGGCGGTAGCGCGCGTCTCAGCGGAGTGGTGGTCCGCAATCAACGCAACGGCCGCCGGCAGGTACGCACACTCGGCCAGTCCCAACAGCACACGCGTCAACAGTAATTGATTAAGATTCGCAACCAAGCCCGTAACAATCGTGATCAGGCTCCAGGCGACCAGGCTAACAATAACCATGTTGCTCCGCGAGACGCGATCCGCCAGCCGTCCAGCGAACGGGGAAGCCAGGCCATAAGTCCAAAGGAAAAACGATCCGATGGCGGCGAGTCCCACATCGGAGACTCCCAATTCATCGCGCAGCAGCGGGAACACTGCGGAGATGGCAGTGCGGTCGGCGTAGTTCAGGCAGGCGATGACGAACAGCACCGCCACCACATACCAGCGCCTGCTGCTCTGCACCGCCGGCATGTTACCGGATGCCTATCTTGCCGAACTCCGCAAACGAATTCTTGAAGCCGTTCACCAGAAACACGTGGTCCACACCGGCCGTAATCATTCGCGCGCCGCGATCCAGAGCCTTCTGCGCGGCCTCCGGAGTTCCAGACGTTGTACCCCACCACTTGCCGTGCTTCGCGGCAGCAGCGGCAATGCGGTCAATGGCTGCCTGCATCACAGGATGGTCGAATTGCAGCGGCACTCCGTAGCTCAAACTGAGATCCCCCGGTCCGATGAACAGCATATCGTAGCCTTTCACCGCGGCGATCTCATCAATGGACTCCACAGCTTCCTTGTCCTCAATTTGCAGCGCAATAAAAACTTCTCGATTCGCGTGCTCCAGATGGAGCTTCGTATCAGCCAAGCCGAAGTCCGCATCGGCGCCCACACCGTCCAGTCCTCTCTTCCCAAGCGGCGGAAAGCGGGTCCATTCCACCCACTGCCTGGCTTCCTCCGCACTACGGCAGTGTGGAATCATCAGACCGTTTGCGCCAAACTCAAGAGCCTGCATCGGACTCTGATATCCCGTCTTGCAGATCCGCACCATCAGGTCCATGCCGGTGGCGCGGCAGGCCAGGGAAAGCGGATCGATCTTGTCGACACTATAGGAGCGGTGCTCCATGTCAAACCAGATCACGTCATAACCAATGCGGCCGACCACTTCAGTAAGCCATGGTTCAGCCACGCGGCCGATGCCCGCAACTTTCACGAAATCACCGGAGCGCAGTTTTGCGAGCACTCTGCTAGGAGTCATAATATTCAACCAGGATAGACGGTGCCGCAAACATCGCGGCATCCCCTCAGCCGGCAAGTCCAACACCCTGGACTTATGGCACTCCGCGCCATCCAGCATCCTGGATCTGCACTTCCGAACGGAACCTTTTTTCAAGGCCTTTGATGCTATTCTTTGCCTGTTCAGGGAGAATTGTATGATTCGAAGGTTAGCTTGTCTAGC
>JBDUEM010000077.1:0-27487 GCA_040002435.1 Bryobacteraceae bacterium | reverse complement strand
AGGCTGGAAACCTTCACTTCATTGATGATGGCTTCGGGCGTCATCTCCCGCGCTTTCATAAACGCTTTGTAGCCGTCGGTGGCAAGGTAGGTGTCGATGGAAGCCGAATTCTCCATGAGAAAACGCTTCGTCAGAACTCTTATTTCCAATGGATTCGGTTCGTTGTAAACCATGGTTATTGAACCTTCCCCAGGCTGGCGAGCAACTGGTCGAGCTTTTCCGGCGTCACGTGATGGTGGAAATCGTAATTGATCTGGATGGCCGGAGCCCAGGAACAAGCCCCCATGCACTCTACTTCTTCCAGCGAGAAGACGCCATCGGCGGCCGTCTGCTTGTGCCCAATGCCCAGCTTTTTAGATGCGTGATGATAAAGCTCTTCGGCTCCCACCAGCAGGCAACTGATGTTGGTACAGACCTGGACGTGAAACTTCCCCTGCGGCTTCTTGTGCAGCATGGAGTAGTAGCCGATTACTTCGTCCACCTGCAGCGGCGTGATGTTCAGCCGCAATGCCAGTTCATTGATTAATTCAGGCGTAACCGCCCCTATTTCGTCCTGCGCGAACATCAGCATCGGGATGAGCGCCGAACGTTCGCGGCCAGCCGGGTAGATGGTCAACATTTTCGCGAACTTCGCTTCCAGCTCCGGAGAGAATGTCATTACCGGTCCGTGTCTCCTAACACAAAATCCATGCTGCCCAAGCCTGCGATCGTGTCTGCGATCAGTTGGCCTTCCACCATCGCCGGGAGCACCTGCAGGTTGCCAAAACTCGGCGTTCGCATATGAACGCGATACGGTTTGGCGGTGCCGTCGCTCACCACGTAGTAACCAATCTCGCCGCGGGGCGATTCGATGACCTGGTAGACTTCGCCGGCCGGGACGCGGAAGCCTTCCGTCACAATCTTGAAGTGATAAATCAGTGCTTCCATCTGCGTCTTCATTTTTTCGCGCTCCGGCAGAACCACCTTGGGCGACTCAGCCTGCCAGGGGCCGCTGGGCATTCCCGCCAGCGCTTGCTTCACGATCTTGCAGCTTTCGCGCAACTCCTCCATACGAACCCGGTACCGCGCCCAGACATCGTTGTCGGGCATGGTGGGAATACGGAAGTCGAATTTTTCGTAGCTGGAGTAGGGCTCGCTCTTACGGACGTCCCAGGCCATTCCGGCTCCACGAATCATCGGTCCGGTTACGCCCAGTTCGATCATTGTTTCGAGCGGCACAAACCCCACGCCTTTCGTCCGGCGAATCCAGATTGGGTTGCTGTTCAGCAGGCTCTCGTACTGGTCCACATTTTCGTCGAAGCCGTTGATGAACTTCCCAACCACCTTCTGCCAGCCGCGCGGCGGTTCCAGGGCGAGTCCGCCGATGCGGAAATAACTGGTCATCAGGCGCTGGCCGGAGAACATCTCAAAAATGCGGAGAATGTTTTCGCGCTCGCGGAAGCAATAAAAGAAGACGGTCATCGCTCCGATGTCGAGCGCGTGCGTACCAAGCCACACCACATGGCTGCTGATACGGGCGAGTTCGGTGAGCATCACACGCATCCACTGCGCCTGCGCGGGAATCTCCATCCCGAGCAGCTTTTCCACCGCCAGCACATAGCAGAGATTGTTGGATAGGTTGGCCAGGTAATCGACACGATCCGTGAGCGGAACCACTTGCTGATAGGTCTTTACTTCACACTGCTTTTCAATTCCGGTGTGAAGATAACCGATATCGGGAATCGCCCTGATGATGGTTTCGCCGTCGAGCTCCAGCAAAATGCGCAACACACCGTGCGTGGACGGATGCTGCGGACCCATGTTGAGGGTCATCAACTTGTGGTGCGGGGGTGTCTGGTCTATTCCTGCTTCGATTTCCGCTTCCAGCGTGGCGCCTGCGCCGAGAACTTTGGATTCGCTCATATAGTTCCCCTATTCATCCTGGTAGCTGTACTTAGAGCCGTGTATGGGGTAGTCTTTCCGCAGCGGGTGGCCTTCCCAGTTTTCCGGCATCAGGATGCGCCGCAGGTCGGGATGATTGCGGAATTTGACGCCGAACAGATCGAATACTTCCCGCTCATACCAATCAGCCCCACGCCAGACGCTGCAGACCGAATCGATCTCCGGATTTTCGCCGCTGAGTTTGCATTTCAGGCGCACACGTTCGTTACGTTCCAACGAATGAAGAAGGTAAACGATCTCGAACCTCGGTTCCAAGGGATACCAGTCGAGGGCAGTAACGCTGCTAGCGCGGACAAACGATTCGGCGTGCTTGAGATAGGCGCAGACGGACACGATCCTGGCGGGATCGATGTAGAGCGTCAGTTCCCCGAATTCGTAGATCCCTCCTGTGATAGCCGCGGGATCATGAGCCTCCAGGGCGGCTGCTACTGGACGTTCTTTCACTTGTTCAGGAAGCATTGGTTTAGGTTAGGGCTTCTCTTTCGCGATTTCGTCGGCAGACCAGTCAAGTACACCCTTCTTCCAGATGTAGAAGAAGCCGGCCAGGACCAAAACTATGAAGATCAGCATTTCGAAAAAGCCAAAAATTTTCAGTTCGCGGTATACGACGACCCACGGATACAGAAATATCGCTTCAATGTCGAACAGGATGAAAACCATGGCGACAAGGTAGAACTTTACGCTGAATCGCTCCCGGGCGCTACCGGTGGGCGTGATGCCGCATTCGTAAGGCATGTCCTTCACCCGCCCGCGGATTTTCTTACCCAGCGCAAACGATCCGCCCACGAGTCCGGCGGCCACCGCGGCTGCGATGATCACCTGAACCAGGACAGGGAAGTACAGCTCAGTGTAGTTGGTCGGCATGAACTTAAGAGAAGGAAGTGTAAATTTGACTATAATGAGAGGCAACAGGGAGTGTCAAACCCGTGCCCCCCGCATCCACCCAATTACCCGAAGCAAAAATGATCCAAATTGTTCTAAATGGAGAGTCCAGGCTGGTTCCAGAAGGCCTTAACGTGATGGAACTGCTAGTGAATCTGGGGGTGGACCCCGAAAGGGTGGCGGTGGAGCTGAATCGCACGATTGTTCGTCAGCCGGATTGGACGGAACGAAAAGTGGAAAGCGCGGCGACGGTAGAAATTGTGCAGTTTGTCGGCGGGGGCTAAGGCATCTGCTTCTAACCTAAGTGGGTCTTAAGGCGAAACGGGCTATTGACTATCGGAACAGGTCGAGTACAATTTCTAAGGCGCTCAAATCGAAAACGAAAGCCGTCTCCAATGTTCAAAACAAAAAAGACCCGTCCTGATCCAGCACCGACTGACCGAACATTTGCCAGCAGCGATGTGGCTCGAATCGCGCAAGTGAGCCTGCGCCAGCTGCAGTGGTGGGATGAGCGCAAAGTTGTGTCCCCCCGACACTCGGCGCATAAGCGAATTTACCTCTCAGAAGAAGTAGTGGAGATTACAGTTATTGCGGAGCTCCGGCGCAAGGGATTTTCTCTACAGAAGATCCGCCGGGTTCTGCGATTCCTGCAGCGCGAGATGGGCAAGCGGCTGGGAGACGTGCTGAACGGCGAGGCGGATCTGCATCTGGTGACGGATGGCAAGTCGATTTACCTCGAAGACAGCTCAGAACGCATCATCGATATCCTGAAGAACGCCAAACAACCGATGTTCCTGGTTTGCGTGACGGATCAGGCACGGCGGCTGACCACGGCGCCTAAGAAGCCGGCGCGCGCGGAGACCTCGGCGCAAGGCCGTAAGGCGCGCGCGGTCTAGCTTTCGACATTCGTATCGGGGCATTCGGGTATAGAATGGTGCCCGATGACACTCAATCGACGCCAATTTGTGCAAGCGGCGGCAGCCGCCCTGCCATCGTTGTCCCTCACGGCCCAGACTGACTTGTGGGGTGGTCCTGTAGTGGATTGCCACCATCACCTGCGGCGCACGGCCGAAGCCAACATCGTACATATGGACGGCTGCGGCGAATCGAACGCGATGGTTCTGGCCCGGGACAACTCCGCTGCCGCGATGGCGGAATTGCGGACCAGGTATCCCGGGCGGTTCCTGGGTTGGTTCGCCGGAACCGACGTTACTAAGCCGGATGCGGCGGACCTGCTCACCGCCGCGGTAAAGAACGGGGCCATCGGGTTTGGCGAACTGAAGTCGCATGTGGAGGCGAACGGCCCTGAGTTGCGGCGGCTGTACGCGCTGGCGGCCGACCTTGATGTTCCCATCCTCATCCATTTCCAGGAAGTGCCTCACACGCCCACCGAGGGCGTTTTTAGCACCGGCTTCAAGAATTACGAAGCTGTGTTGAAAGCTTTTCCGAAAACACGCTTCATCGGCCACGCCGACGCGTTCTGGGCAAACGTGAGCGCGGACTACGCGAACCAGGATGCCTACCCGATCGGAAAAATCAAGCGCGGCGGCATCACGGACAAACTTCTGAGCGATTACGCCAACCTCTACGGGGACCTGGCGGCTAATTCGGGAAATAACGCACTCTCGCGGGATCCAGAGTTCACTAAGGATTTCTTGAAGCGGCATCAGGACAAACTGATCTTCGGCAGCGACTGCGCCTGTAACGACGGAAAGGGCGGCGGGATATCACAAGGAGGGAATCCCGGGGCCAGCAGGCTGGCCGGCAAATGCGTAGCAAGAGAGACCCTCACGCTGCTGAAATCGACGGTTTCCCCCGCGATGTTCCGCAAGTTGACCTGGGAGAACGCCCACAAAACCTACAGGCTGAAAACGTAGCGGATTTCCAGTAACGGAGGCTGCTGAAGTAACGTCCGCATAATAGCGATATACTGGTTGTGTCGGGAGGATTCCCTTGGTAAATAAACGGCGCTCTTTTTTAGTTGCACCGCTGATTGTTCTATTGTGCTCGATGTTGGGCGGCATGTATGGGCCGACCATTGCTGGCGCTTCGGCTGCCAGTTCGGAAGATGACATTAAGTCGAGCTTGAGGAGCTTCACCAAGGTCCTGAACCTGGTGGAAGAGAATTTTGCCGACAAAGTCACACCGGATAAAGCGATTTACAAGGGCGCCATCCCTGGGATGGCCCGGACCCTCGACCCCCACACCAGCTTCTTTGACCCCAAAGATTTCCAGTTGTTGAGAGAAGACCAAAAAGGCCATTACTACGGCGTCGGCATGACGGTTGCGCCTCGCGGCGGCAAGACCATCGTCATTGCTCCATTTGAGGGCTCTCCCGCGTACAAGGCCGGAATTCGTCCGGGCGACGCCATTTTGGAAGTGAACGACAAGCGCACCGACGGACTGACGACCACCGAAGTGGCCGATCTCTTGAAGGGACCGCTGGGAACACAGGTTCAGGTGGTCATCGCTCGGGAGGGCGTCGAGAAGCCGATTCCGTTCAATATCACGCGCGGTGAGATTCCCCGCAAGAGCGTGGAAGATGCCTTCTTCGTGAAGCCGGGCATCGCCTACATGGACATTCAGCAGTTCAATGAGAACACCAGCCGCGAGATGGAAGATAACTTCAAGCGTCTGGACGAAAGCAAGATCAAGGGCCTGATTCTCGATCTGCGCGAAAATCCGGGCGGACTTCTGAATGAAGGCGTCGCGGTTGCGGATCACTTCCTGCAGAAGGGACAGATGATCGTTTCACACCGTGGCCGTTCCTCGCCGGACAAACCGTACTACGCGCGGCATGGAAATCAGGGCCGGGATTATCCGATCGTCGTCCTGGTGAACCGCTACTCCGCTTCGGCGGCCGAGATTGTTGCCGGCGCCTTGCAGGATCACGACCGTGGGTGGATTTTGGGCGACAATACGTTCGGCAAGGGCTTAGTGCAGACGGTGTATCCGTTGTCTGAGAACACCGGCCTTGCTCTCACGACGGCGCACTTCTATACGCCAAGCGGCCGTTTGATCCAGCGCGATTACAGCAACACGTCGTTTTACAACTACTACTACAACCGCCAGGAAGGCGGCACCAAAAACTTGCAGGACGTCAAAATGACGGACAGCGGCCGTACGGTTTACGGCGGCGGTGGAATCACGCCAGACGAGAAGTACCTGCCGCCCAAGGCTAATAAATTCCAGATCGAATTGCTCCGGAAGTATTCTTTCTTCAACTTCACCGCCAAATATTTCGGCACGCATGACACGAAGCTGCCGAAAGATTGGGCTCCGGACAGTGCTTTGATGAACGACTTCCACGCGTTCCTGCTGAAAGATAACGAGCAGTTCACCGAGGCGGAGTACGCTGAGAATAACGACTGGACGAAACAGCAGTTGCGCCGTGAAATGTACATTACTGCTTTCAGCGTGGAAGATGCGCGAAAACTGGGTATCGAGAATGACCCCGTTGTACTGAAGGGCATCGAATCGCTCAGCAAGGCGAAATCCCTGCAGGACACGGCTAAGAAAATGATCGTTCAGAGGGTACAAACGAAATAAGACCGTCAGACAGCCACCTCAGCTTGGTCATCTGCGCGGCATTTCCCCGCAGATGACCAACTACGTTCCTAATCCCCAAATTGCAATCCTAGATACCGGCGGGCAATACTGCCACTTGATCGCGCGAAAGGTGCGCGAATTGGGAGTATATGCCGAGGTATTCCCCAGCGACACGTCGGCCAATCTCCTTGCCGGCCGCAAAGGCCTCATCATTTCCGGCGGTCCTGCCAGCGTCTACGAAGCGGGCAGTCCCAGCGTGGACCCGCAGATCTTTTCGTCGGGTCAGGCGGTGCTTGGCATTTGCTACGGACAGCAGCTGATGGCCCGGGCGTTAGGCGGAACCGTGAGCAAGGGTCTTAAGGGCGAGTATGGTCTGGCGGTTTTCGAGACGGCAGCCGAGCCTGGACCGTTGTTTCGCGACGCGACGGGGACCCAGCAGATCTGGATGAGCCATCGCGATACGGTGAGCGTGGTTCCCAGCGGCTTCCAGGTTAGCGGAAAAACCAGCACCTGCTCCATCGCAGCCATTGCAGATGCAGCGAAACGGTTGTACGGAGTCCAGTTTCATCCGGAAGTGGTACACACTCACTATGGCCGGCAGATTCTCTCGAACTTTTTGTTCGATATCTGCGGCTGCACTCCGGACTGGGATCCCAAACATCGAATTCCCCTCGTCGAGCAGCAAATCCGCGAGGTGGTGGGCGACAGAAATATTTTCTTCTTTGTCAGCGGCGGCGTGGATTCCACTGTTGCCTACACGCTCTGCCTGAAGGCGCTTGGCAAAGACCGGGTCCGGGGAACGTACGTGGATACCGGACTCATGCGCGAAGGTGAGACCGCCTTCGTCCGGGGGCTTTTTGAATCGCTAGGCAGCGAAGGCTTTCACGTGGAAGACGCGGCGGCGGAGTTCCTGGCGCCGCTGCGGGAAGCGCGCGACCCGGAGAAGAAACGCCACATTATCGGCGAGCAGTTCGTTCATGTCCAGGACCGCATCCTGAAACATCTCGATGGGCAGTGGATTCTGGGCCAAGGCACGATTTATCCGGACACGATCGAATCGGGCGGCTCGGCCAAAGCGGACCTGATCAAGACGCATCACAACCGGGTCGCCGGCATCCAGAAGCTGATTGATGAAAAGCGCATCGTGGAACCGCTGGCGTTCTTCTACAAGGACGAAGTCCGGGAGATCGGGCGGGAACTAGGACTTCCGCAGGAGTTCCTGGACCGGCACCCGTTTCCGGGTCCGGGCTTGGCCATCCGCTGCCTATGCTCGGCAGATGCCGTGCCCCTGCAGCACCTGGAAGAGGGGTGGCTCATCCCTGTGAAGTCGGTGGGCGTGCAGGGCGATTGCCGCACCTACAAGCCGATTCTCGCCATCACCGGGGACAACCTGCACCAGCGGGCGATCGATTTAACCAACGCCATGGAGCAGGTGAACCGCGTGGTCTCGGAAACCGGCGCCAATTTCCCGATGGAGCTGCTGTCCGTGCAGCCCAGTGCCATCACGCCCGAACGGCTGGACCGACTGCGGACGGCCGACGCGATCGTTCGCCGGATTTCCGTGGAGAGCGGGTTTGAAAAAAAGGTTTGGCAATTCCCGGTTGTGCTCATTCCCGTCGGAACCCCTGGTGCTCCGGATTCCGTCGTGCTGCGCCCCATCGATTCAGTGGATGGAATGACCGCGGAATCGGTTGCGATGGACCCATCCGTACTGACCCGGCTTACTGCCGAGATCCTCCAGGTTCCGGGGGTAGCGGCCGTATTTTACGACCTGACTCACAAACCGCCTGGCACCATTGAATGGGAGTAGCGCCGGCTACTGCGCCTGCGGACGCTGCTCGCATTCACAACAATCGCTGCAGCGGTGACATCGCAGGCAACGATGATTCTCGCAGGCGTCTTTGGTGCAATACACGCAGATTTCGAGCGAAGGTTCTCCGCAAATACTGCATGTCAGGGTTTGGGTCTCGCTCACTTGATCTCCGATTTTGAGCTTCTACGTTTCTCACTTGCTGGGATAACCGGCGGGATTCTGGAAAGCACCCCGCGGCAGCGCTGTGCTTCCTGGTCCATCACGCTCATTTCCTGTTCCCGCAGAGAAGCCAAATCTGAAATGTGACCGCGCAGCTTCTCCCGATTGTCGAAAGTTGCGATCATCAATCCATTTAGAATCTCGGCCAGATCGGGGCTCTGGTATTTCTTCAGTCCCTCGCGAATGGAATCCAGCCGCGTCTCCACATCCTGCAGGCGGAAGTAAGTGTCCAACGCGGTCGTAAGCCTCTCGGGAGTCTTGGCCAGCTTCTCGGTGGACTCCAAGAGATACTGAATGCCCGCTTGCAGCTTCGCCATCTGCTGGACCCAGGTGGAGGGAGCTCCCTGGGCAATCCAAGTCTCCGGTTTGACGTTATTTATCATCGGCTGCATTTGACGGATCTGCGCAGCCAGGGCTGTCATGTCCTTCCGGATGTCCCACTCAGGGCTGACACCGGCATCCGGCTTCTGTGCCAGCAGAACTGCAGAAAATACAAGTAGGGTTGAGATGGATTTAAGCACGGCGGTCTCTAACCGCTAGTTTCGCACGAGTCCTAAAGACCAGGGGGGGGAGGAGGCGGCGCGGCAGGAGGAGGCGGCGGAGGAGGTGGAGTATTCTGCGTGTCACCGGGCACGCCGCCACCGGTTGATCCACCCCCGGCGGGAACCTTTCCACCGCCGCCCGGGGCCTGCGGACTGCGCAGGATGACACGATACACGGCTTCGGCGCCGGCATTCAATACATGCTTGAGTGCCTGTCCTTTGTCGATCGATTTATCGGCGAGCGGCTGATTCTTGTAAACGCGAATGTATTCACCGGGGCTGACCAGCTTTCCGTTATTGACTGGAAGATAGCGATGCTGGACCGACACCAATCCTTCTTCCACGGAAACCAGCGTCGTATCTTCGTCCTCGGCCACCACATCAAATGTGGTGCCGCGTACAGAAATTACCGCCGTGGGAGACGTTACTCTTTGATGATTCGGAGCACCGCCGCTCAGCTTCTGCACGTGGATCTTTACCCTGCCGATCCAGAGGTCGAGCATGTCCTTCCAGTCCGACGGATTGTTGCGAAACGTCACCTTCGAATTTGGATACACTTCGAAGGTGCTTCCATCGGAAACCTGGAGCTTTGCATAACCGTCAGGTCCAGTGACGATCATCTGTTTGAGCTGAACGGAACTGCCAATTTCGAGGGCCCAGGGAGAGGAATCTTTCAGGACGGAAACTTCACCGGTAAGACTGATTACTTTCGCGGCACTTTCGGAAGAATTCAGGGAGAGACTCTGCGCCGAGCACACTACCGACACTACTGCCATAAGCAGCAAGCCCGCGTAGGAGTGCCGGTTCAGAATCATCTCCCGTTAGTCCCTTAGTCTAACATCAAAAAGAAATGCAAATGCACTGCCTTATTCCGGGTTACGTAGAAGGCTTTTCGATTCAGCGCTTTCTCTAATATACAAACTTAAAACAGGGTAGAATGGACTCACACTGTGTGTCATAAGGCCACAATCCGAAAAATAGTCTGGTTGGGCATGGCGATGGAGCTTCTGGTCAGTTCCGCGACGGCGCAGATCCGCGCGGATTGGCGCAGGGTGGGCTCCACAACAGTTGACTTGGATCTTGCTTCGGCGGCCACCGGCCCGGTTGACCGGGCGTGGTTCTCGGAAGACGGCGCCACGCTGTTCGTTCGTACGGGACTGAAGCGAATCTATTCTACTTCCGATTTTGAACGCTGGCAGTGGGTGCCGGATGCGGTGATTCCGGAGTCGCCTGCCGCAGCGGCAAAGATTTTGCCCGAGCGGATGGCGAAATCGCGGGCCTCTGCCACCGTGCCGACCCGCTTCTACGCGGTTGGCAGAAACGGTTACCGGTCGGACGATGGCGGCTTTACCTGGACCAATCTCACCGCTTTCCAGAACCGGTCGATCATCGGAGAGGGCTTGGCCGATGTGGCAGTGTCGCCGACGGATCCGGACCAGGTAGTGATTGCTGGGGCGCAAGGCGTCTGGCGGTCGCTCGATGGGGGACTTTCCTGGACAGGGCTAAACCAGTCCCTGCCAAATTTACCAGTGCGGCGTATTCTGGCACTCCCCGATGGGAATGGCCCGCTGCGTATCTCCGCCGACGGCATCTCCACCAATAGCCGGGACACAGAGCTGGAGTGGGCCATCGGCGAGAAGTCGGGCTGGAAGCCGGTGTTGGACGATCCGGCATCCACTCAAGCCGCGCTCACCAGAGAGGCACTCGGCGGAGTATTTGGAAATGCGGTGACCGCCATCGCGTCCAGCGGCGACTTCTTCTATGCCGCGACCGCCGACGGCAAGCTTCGCAGTTCTTCCGACCGCGGCGCGACCTGGCAGAGTTTTGACCTCCCAGGCGGCGGCGTGGCTGAGAATATTTTCCTCGATCCAAAGGATCCGCAATTCGCGCTGGCCGCCGTTTCCGGGAATGCCAAGGTTCGCGTGGAGCGAACGTTGAACGCAGGCCGGCTTTGGGATGACATCTCCGACAATTTGCCGGCCGGTTCGGCACATGGAATCTCGGCTGACCGGCAGTCCGGGGCTCTCTACGTCGCCGCCGACCGCGGCGTTTTCATGACGTATACGGATACGCGGGCATTGGCGCCGGCCACGCCCTGGACCCTGGTAAAAGCAGGTGCCGATGACGCGCCGGCCATGGATGTGCGCCTCGATAGCGCAGGGAATCAGCTTTATGCCGCATTCCAGGGCGATGGGCTTTTCGCCGCGATAGCACCGCATCGAGCACGCGACCCGCGGGTGGTTAGCGCGGGAGACATGGTGGAGCGCGCGGCCTCTCCAGGTTCGCTGCTGAGCGTGGTCGGACGGCAAATTCAGTCGGCGCAGGCGGGCAACCGGCCCGCGCCGGTTTTCGAGCAATCGCAAATTCAAGTTCCGTTTGAGGTTACGGGATCCACTCTGAATCTTTCCATGGAATCCGACGCCGGGCGAATCAACGTCGGCTTGCCGCTGAAGAGCGTGTCCCCCTCGATCTTCGTCGACCGTGAAGGTGGTCCCATCGTCCTCAATGCGGACACCGGCCTCCTGCTGGACGCGGCCACGCCCGCGCGGTCGAATTCGCGGCTGCAGATCTTTACCACTGGTTTAGGCAAAGTGACGCCGGACTGGCCGACCGGCATTCCCGCGCCGCTTGAGAACTCTCCTCGCGTGGCGGCGGTGACGAAGGTCTACCTCGACCGGGAAGCCGTGGAGGTGACCCGCGCGATTTTAGCTCCAGGGTACGTGGGATTTTACCTCATTGAAGTGCAGCTGCCGGGCATCCTCAACCGCGGGCCCGCCGAGTTATATGTCGAAGTAAACGGGCAGCAGAGCAATCGTGTGCGGATTTATCTCGAGCCATGATGCGACTGCTGACAGGCGCGCTATTGGCAGTATGTCTTTCTCTTCCGGCGCAACAAGCGGGAGAAAAAAAAGAAGCTGAAAAGTTGGCCCCTTACTATCCCACGCCGATGGTGATAGTGGAAAAAATGCTGAAACTCGGCGAATTGAAGCCGGGCGAGAAGATGTTCGATCTGGGCAGCGGCGATGGACGGCTCGTAATTATGGCGGCCAAGAGGTTCAAGGCCGACGCCACCGGCGTTGAGTTCGACGATGTCCTGTTTCGCAAAAGTTCTGAAGAGATCAAGCGGCAGAAGCTCGATAAAACCGCAAGAATTCTCTTCGGCGATCTTTTTGAACAGGACTATTCGTCCGCCGATTTGATTACGGTATATCTTTTGCCGCATTCCAACGATAAAGTGCGTCCGATGCTGGAGAAGCAATTGAAGAAAGGAACACGAATTGTCTCACACGATTTTGAATTTTCCGACTGGAAACCGATGAAAGTGGAACTCGTGGAGGACGACGGAGAAGGAAGAAGCCACACATTATTTCTGTACGTGCGATAGACTCACAGTTCTGCTTTTAAAAAGGGGAAGGTAACCGCTTGGCCATACAGCCCGCGATGGTGCCGTACCTATGGCGCCGGCATCTCGGAATACTTCGCTCGTTGCTCGCGGTCGTGTGCGTTTTGCTGTACCTGCTCTACCCGGTCCCGGCCGGTCCGCTGGTTGCTGCCGTAATCGGCGTATTCGCCATCTACAGCATCTTCATCCTGGTACGGGACAACATCGAGAATCGCGTCTATCAGCTCCCAATACTGGCATTGGATCTGGTCTTCTTCTTTGCCTGCGCCCTTCATCCCACCCAGGAGGGTCTCTGGCTAAGCACCGTCTGTTACTTCTATCTGCTGTGTATCGCGTCGCTGATGTATGAGTGGCGGGCGGTGGCCGGCGTGGTTCTTCTTAGCGTGCTCTTCTTCGCCGCCGTGCGGCCGGTTCCAACAGTGCTCCTGTGGCCCACGGTCCTGATGACCGGGGTGTTCGCGGTGGTCTTCACCATCCAGAAAGAGGCCTTCCAGTTCCGGCTGTCCGCGGCGCTGCGCCGGTCCGTCCTGTCCAGACTGGAGGCTGAGCGCGCCCGCGAATCGGAACGGGAGCGGATTGCGGCCGATTTTCATGATGGTCCGCTGCAGAGTTTTATCAGCTTCCAGATGCGGCTCGAGATTATCCGCAAGCTGCTCGGACGTGACCGCGACGCCGCCCTTTCGGAATTGCATCAGTTACAGGAGCTGGGGAAATCGCAGGTAACCGAACTCCGTTCGTTTGTGCGCAACATGCAGCCGATCGAGGTAGACGACGCAGGATTGCACGCCTCGGTGCGGGATGTAGTGAATACGTTTGAGCGGGAATCTGGTATTTCCACCACTCTGGTTTGCCGGGATTTGCCGGAACTGACCGGCACTGACTTTGCCATGGAAGTGCTGCAGATTGTCCGCGAGGCGTTGAACAATGTGCGCAAGCACTCCAAGGCGTCGCGGGTGAGCGTAACGCTGGAAGTGTCGGGTAAAACCATTGAGATCAACGTGGAGGACGACGGCAGCGGCTTTCCGTTCAGCGGTTCCTATAGCCTGGACGAACTGGAGCTGCTACGTTTGGGTCCACGGAGCATCAAGCGGCGCATCCGCACGCTTGGCGGCGATCTTACCCTGGAATCGAGACCCACGCATGGCGCCGGCTTGAAGATTCGCATCCCTACATGACCTGGCGCTGGTTCGGCGTGCTGGCTGCAGCGGGATGCATTGCCGGCTGCGGCAGCTACGCCGATTTTACTCTCCCTGTATTAGTTCCCGCCGCCCATTCTGTTTCCTATGAATGGAACGTGTACCCGGAACCGGTGCTGGGGCGCGACGCTGCCGGGTGGGATTCCACGGATGCGCTGAATCCATCTGTAGTGGAAGCAGGAGGAATCCTCTACAACTTCTATTCCGGCTTCGACGGCAGGGTTTGGAGCACCGGGTTGGCGACATCATCCGACGGCGTGCACTGGACTAAAAAGGGCCGCGTTCTTGCGCCGGACGCAGCCACCTGGGAAGGCGGCTACATCGCGGCAAACGGCACGGCGTTCCGCCTGGGATCCCAGTTCTTCTATTGGTACCAGGCCAGCCGGTCGCCGCGAATCGGGCTGGCGAGGTCAAAAGACGGCACAACCTGGACGAAGATGCCGCAACCCGTGCTCGGCACCGGTCCTCGCGGCAGCTGGGACGAGCGGGCCGTGGCCGACCCCTACGTGGTGCGGATCGGCGACACGTTCTACATGTACTATCTCGGAGAGGACCGTGCGCGGCGGCAGCGGCTGGGCGTTTCCCGTTCCACCGACGGCGTGAAATGGCAGAAGTCGCGAGCGAATCCGATTCTGGAACTTGGCAAGGCCGGTGCCTTCGATGAGATTGGCTTGGGAGAACCGGCGGTTTGGAAGTCTGAAAATTCCTATTGGATGTTGTATACGGGCCGCGACCGGGGGGAGATCCGCCGGCTTGGTCTCGCCCGGTCGCAGGACGGCGTGCAGTGGAGTCGTGTGACGGAAACCGCTGCGCTGGCCGGTGCGGAGTCCTGGAACTCAAAGACTCTCTGCGATCCCACCGTGCGCCTGGTAGACGGTGATGCCCAGGTCTGGTTCGGCGGCGGCGATATTGCACATCCCGTCGAGAATGTCCATGGCCAGATCGGCTTCGCGATCCTGAAGTTGAACGTTGCTGCTACTCTTCCTAAATGAAGGTTGGAATTACTTGTTACCCGACTTACGGCGGCAGCGGGATTGTGGCTACCGAGCTTGGACTGGAGCTGGCCAACAGGGGGCACGAAGTTCACTTCATCACCTACGCGAACCCCATCCGGCTCGATCCGGACACTCCGCGGATCCATTACCACGAGGTAGAGGTTTCAAACTATCCGTTATTTCAGTATCCGCCGTATTCGCTCGCGCTTGCCTCGCGTATGGCGGAAGTGGCGGAGCGCCAGCACCTGGACCTGCTGCACGTGCACTACGCCATTCCTCACTCCATTTCTGCGCTACTGGCCCAACAGATGGTGGCCGTTCGGCGGCGCCTTCCGTTTGTGACGACTCTCCATGGCACGGATGTCACCCTGGTCGGCCTGGACCGCTCGTATTTCCCGATTACGAAGTTCTCCATTGAGAAATCGAATGGCGTCACCACCATCAGCGAGTACATGCGAAAACAGACGGTAGACGTCTTCGGCATCACCGAACCCATTCGCGTGATCCATAATTTCGTGAATTGCAGCATGTACCATCCACCGGAAACCAGGGGGAGCGATAAGATCCTGCTACATATCTCGAACTTCCGCCCGGTGAAGCGGGTGCTGGACTGCATCCATATTCTGGCGAAGGTGCGGCAAACCACACCGGCGACGCTGTGGATGGTGGGCGACGGTCCGGATCGGGGAGCAGCCGAGAGCCTATCCCGCGACCTGGGCCTCGAAGACTATGTCAATTTCCTCGGCAAGCAGGATCACGTGGAAAGACTGATTCCCAAAGCGCACGTACTACTGCTCCCAACTGAACTGGAGGCGTTCGGGCTCGCCGCCCTGGAGGCAATGGCGTGCGGAGTGCCACCGGTTGCGACGAATGCAGGCGGAGTACCGGAACTGGTGACAGACGGAATAGACGGATTTCTCGAGGCAGTCGGCGACACGGCGGCTCAAGCCGGCAGGGTCATTGAACTGCTGACAGATGACGCACTCCATGCCAAAATGGCTGGCGCCGCCCGGGAAACCGCGCTACGGCGATTCTGCACATCTTTGATCATTCCCAGGTACGAGCAATACTACGAGGAGGTCTGCTCCGCATGACCGGATCCCGGTTGTAGCAGACCATCCTGTCCGGAGGCTCTCATTTCATCCTCTTCCTCAAACGAGACATACTCGAAATTCGAAGTGTCAGGCTCTTTTATAGTCTGTTCGGCGGCAACCATCTGGTTGGCTCCTTCCTGGGGATAGAGTTCCGGAAACTGAAGTGACCAATGGGCTGGGCCGCTCTCTTCCGAAAGCGTTAGCGTGACCAGGCCTCCGGCTGAAGCCAGATTCGCTGTCAGCTTGTGGCTCGGTCCGGAGATCCGCTGGGCGATCTCCAGCAACCCCCGTAGCGTGTCCGTTATGGCTGCTTCATTACCGGCCACGAGGCAGGTTTGTCCTTCAAACGAACTTTCCAAACGGAAGTCCGGTCCATCCACCTCTGTGCTGACGGCAAGAAGCACGCTTAAAAGACTGACGGCATGTGTCTCAACTTTGAAACCTGCGCTCACTACCTACTCATCGGGCGCGCAACAGCGAATCTGAAGCAAGTGCGTGGCGCAGGGGAACTTTTCTCGCCCTCCCTGTGTCTAAGTCATTAGTTTCGGTTAGAATCGCAAGTGAGGCGCTTTCCGTGGCCGATTCAACGATTGGTTTTGATTTCGATACTTACTCCGGGATTTGCAAGGTGTGCGCCGGGTCCACGCAGGCACATCGCGAAGAGGAATGCCTGGTTGAGGCGTTGCGCGCAGGCACCAACGAAGCCTACGAGACGCTGATTTCGCTGTACGAACAGCCGGTTTACAACCTGGTTTTCCGACTCATGAATGATCCCGCGGACGCCTGCGACGTAGTCCAGGAAGTATTTTTGAAGGTGTTCCGGAACATTCGAAGTTTCCGCGGCAACAGCAGCCTGAAAACCTGGATTTACCGCATCTCGTTCAATGAGGCTTACAACCATCGGCGATGGTTCAGCCGTCATAAGAAACAGGAAATTGGCCTGGAATGCGAAGAAGAAGGAAACCTGAATTATCAGGACGTGCTAGCCGATCCCGGCAGATCCGCCTTTGACATTACATCGGATCACCAGACGCACGCCATGATCGAAGAAGCCCTGGGCCAGCTGAACCCGGCATTCCGGGCTGCCGTCGTATTGAGGGATATGGAGGATCTCAGCTACGACGAGATCGCGGAGATATTGCAGGTCTCCCTGGGAACTGTGAAGTCCCGGATACTGCGTGGGCGGGAGGCGCTGCGAAAAGTGCTCGCCGATCGACTGAATCCTGAATTGAACGTAAGATGGGCGCCCCAAGCGGCGCAGGTGAAGTGATGAATGGTGAACCTATGAATATCGTAGCCATATCCTGCAGCGCCGCCGCGAACTATTTCTCCGGTTTATTGGATGGAAATCTTTCCCCGGTGGAGCAGCGGCAAATGGATGCTCATATTGATGGTTGTATCCGATGTACGGAACAGATTCAACAGATGCGGCAATTGCGGTCCACGCTCCGCCGGATGCCGGTTCGGATCCCGCCTGCGTCTTTGAAGACGCAGCTGCGCGTGGTGGCGTCTCGCGAACTGGTACGGCAGAAATCCCGGGCCAGTGTTCCCGCCATGTGGTCCGATTTTCGCGCCACCTTCCGTTTATGGTCGCAGAACCTGATGCGGCCGCTGGCGATTCCCACAGCGGGCGGCTTTCTTTCAGCAGTTGTGCTGTTCTGTCTGCTGCCGGTTGGCATGGCTTCGCCCTCTTTGGCCCTTTCCGTTGTCACTTTGACCGATGTTCCGACCGCGCTGTACACCGATGCGACCATCAAAAGCATCAGCCCGGTGGGATTCAATGACCAGGATGTAGTGGTGGAGCTCACCATCGACGATCAAGGCCGTATCCTGAGCTACACCATTCCGGATTGCCCGCACATTTCGAAATCGCCGGGACTTCGCCGGAATATCGAAAGCAGCCTGCTGTTTACGCAATTCACTCCGGCTACCACCTTCGGGCAGCCGATGTCGGGAAAGATCCGCCTCTCCTTCCGCAACAGCAGCATTATCGTGAAGGGTTAATCTCCGGACCAAATGGCCGGACGAAGACTAGGGCAGCACTTCCTGCAGCGTAAGTCGGTCCTTGAGCGCATCGCCGCGGCGGCGTGTCCGGAACCTGACGCAACCGTTGTCGAAATCGGCCCGGGTAAGGGAGCGCTTACCGAACACCTGCTGTCGAGGGCGTCCCGGGTAATCGCCATCGAAGTGGACCAGGTACTGGTCCACTATCTGCAACAGAAATTCCGCGGCCAGGAAAAGCTGACGATTGTCGCGGCGGACGTTCTGAAGGTGGATCTGGCGCAATGGGGGCCGGTGACTATTGCGGGAAATCTGCCTTACTACATCACTTCCCCCATCTTCGAACGCGTGCTCTCGATTGGCCCGCTGCTGCAAAATGCGGTCTTCCTGGTCCAAAAAGAGGTAGCCGCCCGTGTGGCAGCCTCGCCGGGCAGCCGGGATTACGGATATCTGACCGTGCAGACCCGGCTGATGGGCGAGCCTCGCTTTCTATTTGAGGTGCCACCCTCTGCCTTTCATCCGCCGCCCAAAGTGGATTCGGCGGTAGTGCAACTGACTCCGCGGAGCGATTCGCCTGTGGCGGATCGCCAGGCCTTCCTCGAATTCGTCGGGATCTGCTTCCGCCACAAGCGCAAAACGCTTCGAAACAACTTGATTGAGAGCTTCGACAAAGACTTGATTGACAGCCTGCCGGACGTGGGAAAGCGGGCCGAACAGCTTTCGCTCGAGCAGTTCATCGAATTGCACCAGCGTATACTGAAGGGTTGATGAGAGTTCGATTCGCCCCCTCCCCTACTGGATACATCCACATCGGCAGTGCAAGGACGATCATTTGTAACTGGCTGTACGCGCACCGCCGTGGCGGGATTTTGAACTGCCTTCGCAACACCTGACAAACCCATGACAATCCTAGGAATTGGCGGCATCCTCAGTGACGCCGCGTGCGCCATCTTGAAAGACGGCAAACTGGCCGCTGCCGTGGAAGAAAAGAAACTGGCCCGCCGCAGTATACCCGGCGAGCTGCCCGAACAGTCGATCGCCGCCTGCCTCGATCTCGCAAATCTAAAGGCGGAAGAAGTGGATTGTGTGGCGCTCGCGCGTCCGTTTGGCGAGGGCCCGGCCGCCGCGCTCCACTTGCAGATTCGCGCGCGCCTTCCTCATGGCCGGCTGGTCGTGGTGGAGCATCACGAGGCCCACGCAGCTTCGGCCTTTTACCCATCTCCGTTTGATACCGCCACCGTTCTGACTCTGGACCGCCTGGGAGATTTTCGGTGCGGAGGCGTTTGGCGGGGCGAGAAGACGAGTCTTCATCTCGAACAGGAATTAAACTATCCGGATTCGTTGGGCGATCTGTACGGACGGGTCACCGCTCTTCTTGGATATACCGCCAATGCCGACGAGCACAAAGTCCAGTGGCTGTCGACGGGGGGTGACAACCGGTTCGTCAGCCTGTTCGAGGACATTCTGGGTGGTGCCGGAGCCCAATTGCCACGCATCGACCGGTCTTATTTTGATAGCGACCGCCTGGGCCGGGGCGAATTTGGCGCGAAGTTTTATGAACTACTGGGACTTGAGGAGGGAGCGGCAATTCCCGCAGCACTCCAACCTCACGTCGCCGCCGGAATTCAGCACGCCATCGAGAACACCGCGCTGCGTATGGCGGGCGATGCGGAGTCCGTCTGTCTCGCGGGCGGATTAGGCATGAACGCCCTGCTCGTCGCCGCGTTGGAAGCCAAGAAAAATGTATTCGTGCAGCCGGCCGCGGGCAACGCGGGGACGGCAATCGGGGCGGCGCTCCATGCCTGGCATGAGGTTTACCACGAAACCAGGCGCACGCAGCTGCACGATTTATGCCTCGGCCCGAGCTACACTGCCGAACAGATCAAGCAGGTGCTGGAGAATTGCAAGCTCCGGTTCCGCTACATTCTGACGGAGGGTGAGATAGTAGCCACGGCGGTTGAGGAGCTGAACGACAACAAGATCGTCGCGTGGATGCAGGGACACATGGAATTCGGTCCTCGCGCGCTGGGAAACCGCAGCATATTGGCGTCGCCGCTGAACCCATACTCGACGGAAAACCTAAACACGTTCATCAAGCATCGTGAGCCGTTCCGCAAGTTCGCGGCGTCCGTCCCGGCGGAACTGGCTTCGGAATATTTCGAAACGGGGCCGAATGCACGGTTTTTGGCAACCGTTGGGCGCGTGAAGCCCGCACACCGGGAGACGTTTGCCAGCGCCACGCTGGGCGAAGATTATGTCCGCGTTCACACCGTGGCCGAGGCGGATAATCCGCTGTACTACAGGCTATTAAAAGAAGCGGGAAGGGTGACTGGATTGCCGGTGCTGTATAACACCTCGTTCAATTTGTTCAACGATCCGCTGGTCTGTTCCCCGCGCGATGCGGCGCGGAGCTTTTATTCGTCGGGGATTGACGGATTGATTGTGGGCAACTTCTTTTTGCAGAAGTAGGCAGAGTATCCAAGAAGGAGAGTAGTCCGGCTACGACTTTGATTTGGGGCTGCCAACGTGAATGACCTCCCCTCGTCCAACTTTGCCGGCGGCAGCGTTCAGGGACTCAAAAATAGGTCTTCAAAGCCATCCAGCCGATTATTGGGAACACGGGCGATGATGAATCCGAGCCGGAATCCTTTTAGATCGTTTTGGGTTTCCAATCTGCGATCCACAGTTACGAATCGTCAAACCGGTCCTGGGCAAATCTAAGCAGGGGCCCATCTTTGCTAGTGCGCCAACCAGTCTGGGATACACACTGTACGGAGTGGCCTGGAAAGGCGTTTTTCAGACGAGCCGGAAGGCATTCGTCTGGGAGGATACGCACTCGACTAACTGTTCCTTGGCAAGTTTAAGAAACATGCCAATCTGACCGCGGGTGACTGACGGGTAATCTTCGAAGAATTCGTCTATAGTGGAGCCGCCCTCGATGTAATCGAGAAGGTTTTGCACAGGCACACGAGTACCTTTAAAGCACGGAGTTCCACTGAGGCGCTGTTGGTCGACCCAAATCACCTCGCCCAATGTACTCTTTTGTTCCGCCGTCATATCTCCAGCCTACTCGAACGTCCTACTTCAGCAAATCGTCGATCGTAGTAACCGCAATCGGATGATATCCGGGCCGTGCCGCCTTATAGATCTCCCGCGCGCGCTCTTTGCCTTCCGGCGTCTTCGCCAGCTCCTGATACAGCGGCTTGATATACTTCCGCCGCCCCACTTCCAGCAGGAAGCTCTTCAGCCGCGCGTCTGCCGGCGCATAGTGGTTGCGAATGGCCATCAGGAGCCATTGATCCAAAATCTCGCTGTTGCCGGTCTTGGTGAGATGGAACGCGGCGTCCAGGTCCGCCATCTTTTTCGCATCGAGGGTCTCCGGCAAGGCTGTCAGAAAGTGGAGCCACTCCTGTGTCGTCCAGCCCTTTGTAGGAATCGCAGACAGCTTGACTTTCCCCTGCTCCCAATCCTTCGCGTACGCCGCCACCTTGACGAAAGCATCGGATGTCGCCCGGGGCGCTGTGGCCGGAATGCCCGGCTTATTGATCCACTCGTCCAGAGGAATCTTCGCTGCAAGCTCCGGGCTTGGCGCCAGCAGGTTCTTCTGCAGGTAGTCGAGGAAGTCCGCCGTCGTCACGCTTTGAAATGCGAAGTGATCGAAGTAGCCCTTTAGAAACGCATCGAACTTCTCGCGGCCAAACACGTCCTCCACATTACGAAGGAACAGCATCCCCTTGATGTAAGGCACCTGAGTAAATCCATCATCCGGATCGCGGCCCCTCAAGTCGACATGCAGAATCTGGTCATTCGGCTTCAATGTGCCCATCTCGCGGTCCAGTTCCTCGCGCTCCAGCACGGCCTCCATAGAGGCCCTCGCCTCGCCGAAGACCTTCTCCTGA
Organism: Bryobacteraceae bacterium; assembly: GCA_040002435.1. Taxonomy (GTDB): domain Bacteria; phylum Acidobacteriota; class Terriglobia; order Bryobacterales; family Bryobacteraceae; genus JANXXV01. The sequence goes on along the minus strand of JBDUEM010000077.1, from coordinate 5,953 downwards.
ATTCGTCGCTCGATATAGACGGTGAAGCCTTCGTTCAACCAGAAGTCCCGCCACGTCGCGTTCGTCACCAGGTTGCCGGACCAGGAATGCGCCAGCTCATGCGCCACCAGAGACACCAGACTCTTGTCGCCCGCCAGTACCGTCGGCGTGGCGAACGTCAGCCGCGGGTTCTCCATCCCGCCGAATGGGAAGCTCGGTGGGAGGACAAGCAAGTCGTAGCGGCCCCAGCGATAGGGACCATACAGGCTTTCCGCGGCCTTGATCATCGCTTCGGTATCGTCGAATTCTTTCGCCGCCTTCGCCACCACTGGCCGCTCGGCGTAGACGCCGGTCCGCTCGCTCATCGGCGCGAACACAATGTCCCCCACTGCGATTGCAATCAGGTAGGAAGGGATCCGCTGCGGCATCCTGAAGGAGTAGTCGCCGCGCTGCTTGGGGTTCGGATCGTTTTCCGCGCTCATCACCGCCAGCAGTTCCTTCGGGGTACGGATCTTCGCCGAATAGGTCTGCCGCACGCCGGGCGTATCCTGCAGCGGAATCCAACTCCGGGTGTGGATGGCCTCGCCCTGGGAAAAGAGGAAGGGATACTTCTTGCCCGCTGTCTGCGCCGGGGTCAGCCATTGTAGTCCCGAAGCCTCTGGACGGCTCGCGTATTTAATGCGAATCGAGCTCACTGCCGGCGGGAGTTCAATGGTGAGCGGCGCGCCCAGAATCGGATCGTTCTTGCCGAGAGTGAATTTTGCATCCGTAAAGCTCTTGCCGTCCGCGGAGCTTTCCGCCTTTTCGATATCCAGGCTTCGCGTATCCAAAATAATGGGTCCGTCTTTATAGGCGGCGGCTCGCTCCACGCTCAGCGTCACTGTACCCTTGATTACCTTCTCCGGAAACAACACATCCAAGTCGAGCGCGACATCGGTCACTCGAATTTGTTCCGGGTTCGAGTAGGAATGCAGGTCTTTGCGCTCATCCGGCGCGGGCTGGGCTTTTTCCATGTTGTTGGTCTGTTTGGTGGTACAGGAGGCTGCGAGCAGAAGGACTAGGAGCGCGAAAAGTCTCACGATCCCATCATAAGCAATCTGCTCAAAGCGCTTTCAGCAAGAGCGGATAGGGATTCAGCGGTGTGCCTTGCCACCACTTCTTATCGGGCCTCAACTCAAAGATCGCAAAATGAAGATGTGGAGTATGGGGACTTGCGTTGCCTGTAGACCCGACGTAACCCAGCACCTCGCCTCGTTTGAGGAATTGTCCTTCTTTGAGGCCGTCTGCGTAGCGATCGAGGTGCGCGTAGTAATAGCTGTATTCCTCGCGAAGGTCAAACTGATACACCGTGATGCCGCCCGGTTTGCTTAGAAAAAGCTTCTTCACCACGCCATCTGTCACTGCCTGAACCGGAGTGCCGCGCGGCGCGAGAATATCTACCGCTTCGTGCTGCCGGTCACTGCCCCTTGTCTGCGCGTAGGTGTCCTGGATATCTGCTTTGCGAAGGCCCGCAATCGGTAAGCCTATATCCTCTCCACAGGCTACGACAGCACTCAGCCACAAGAGTAACGCGACTAACCGCATGCACTATTCCTTTAAATGTACCGGGGTCTTCGGAGACACGATGCCCGCCAGTTCGGCAGCGTCCCAGTTTGTCAGCCGGATGCAGCCGTGCGACTGTGAATGGCCGATGGTACCCGGTTCGGGCGTGCCGTGAATGCCGTAATGCGGTTTCGACAAACCGATCCAAACGGTGCCGACGGGATTATTTGGTCCCGGTGCGATCTTGGCTTTTTCATCGCCAGCCTCCGAGTTCCAGAAGAGACTCGGGTCGTAAAAAAACGGGGGGTTGTGAAGAACCGAAGTCACAGCCCAATCTCCGATCGGCAGAGGATCCTTCTCGCTTCCCATCGTCGCTGGATATTGGGCAATCACCTTACCGGCCGCATCCAAGGCGGTCACGACGCCATCCGATTTACTCACAGTGACGGACCCCGCCTTCGGAAGGTGTTCTTTCGGTAAATTGGGCACTGTGATTTCGACGCCGGCCTCATCGAGCTTCTTGCGTGAATTCAGTTTTCGCAACAACGCGGGACTTACATGGAATTTTTCTGCCAGCGCTTCGGGAACGGATTCGTAATCGAGCTTCTTCAACTTTGCCTTGTCCATCATCTCCACAGGGATCTTTTCAAACGGACCGGCAATGTCTTCGGCAGTAAGCGTGTATGTCTCAAGCAGCGGCTCGGAATCGCTTAGCAACAGCTTCGCGGTAGCCGCATCCACGCGGCCGGTAGCCTTTAAACCGTGAGCTGCCTGAAATCCAGAGACTGCGTGGGCAAAACTAGTCCCTGCAACTCCGTCAATCTCTCCCACCGAGAAATGCGCCCGGGTCAGGAGTATCTGCTGTTGCAGCACTCTGCCGGGAGTCACAGGGGCCGCTGGCAGCGCAGCAACAACCAACAATAGTCCAGCAAATCGATGCATCGATAGATTTGAGGTTCGTCCGGTTGAAAAGTTTCGCGATAGGATAACCAGTACATGACTAAGCGGTTAACGGTGGTTCTGGCCTTCGCCGTATGCGCGCAAGCCCAAACTCTTGCGCCTTCGGAATTCTTCGAAAAACAGGTCCGGCCCATCCTCGTCAGCCGTTGTTTTGCCTGCCATTCCGCCGCCAGCCAGCCCGTCATGGGACAACTGCGGCTCGATAGCCGGGAAGGCATTCTCAAAGGCGGATCACGCGGCCCGGCCGTAGTTCCCGGCGCGACGGAGAGCTTGCTGATCAAGTCCATTCGCCAGGAAGGCGCTTTGAAGATGCCGCCTGGCGCAAAGCTGCGCGACGCGGAGATCGCGGTCCTCGCGGAGTGGGTAAAAATGGGCGCCCCGTGGGGCGTCGCAGCGCCGGCCACGACTGCCGTGCCTGCCGCGAAGTTCTGGTCCCTTTCGGCCCTTCGCGATCCCGCCGTCCGTGCGGGTAGTGAGATCGATGGTTTGATACTCGCCGCGCTCGAGGCCAAAGGGCTCAAGCCCGCTCCTCCCGCTGATAAGCGAACGCTGATTCGCCGCGCTACATATGACCTGACCGGACTGCCTCCTACGCCTGACGAGATCCATCGTTTCTTGAAGGATGATTCACCCGGCGCGTTCGCCACAGTGATTGACCGGCTGCTGGCCTCGCCCCACTACGGCGAGCGCTGGGGAAGGCACTGGCTGGATGTGGCCCGTTATAGCGATTCCAATGGGCTTGATGAAAACCTGGTCTTCGTCAACGCGTGGCGCTATCGCGACTACGTCATCCGGTCGTTCAACCAGGACAAACCTTACGATCAGTTCATCCGCGAGCAGCTCGCCGGCGACCTGCTGCCCCAAAGCGGCGATCCCGCCGCGAAATACGACCGCCTGACCGCAACTGGCTTCCTTTCCCTCGGCGCAAAAATGCTGGCCGAAGACGATCCAGTGAAGATGGAAATGGATATCGTGGACGAGCAGGTGGACACGACGTCCCGCGCGTTCATGGGCCTGACCACTGGTTGCGCCCGCTGCCACGATCATAAGTTCGACCCGATCCCAACGGCGGACTACTATTCGCTGGCGGGCATTTTCCGCAGCACCAAAACAATGGAAAATTTCAAGGTGGTGGCGCGTTGGCAGGAACATGTTCTGGCGCCGGAGGCGGACCGCGAGAAGGTGCGCGCGCATGAAAAGCGCATGGAAGACAAGCGGAAAGAGATTGAGGCGATCACAAAACCCGCCAACAAAGATTTGCAGACCGAAGCGCGGGGAAAAGTAGCAGCGTATCTGATGGGCGGCGCAGAACTGATGCGCAGCGAAGATGTAAAGCTGGAACATTCACCTGGCCCGGATTCCATCGAGCTCAACCACACGTTCGTCCACGAGAAAGAATTTGCTTTCGATGTTCCCCATCAGGGGCTCTATCAACTCGAATTCCACTATGCCTCGGCCGAAGCGCGATCCGTTTCCGTTTACATCAATGGCGAATTGATGAAGTCACAGGCCCTGGCTGCGGCGACGGGAACGGCTACTCCGGATACCTGGTCCGTGGAAGGTGTATTCGCGTTCGCCTCGGGCCGCAATACCATCCGGCTGGAGCGGCCATCTAACTTTTTCCCGCAAACGGACAAATTTCTGCTCAAGCCCTACAGCGGCGCCGACCCGCCGCAAACAGCGCATCAACTGGCGCGCAAGCTCCAACTGAATCCAGAGTTTCTCTCGCAATGGTCCGGCTTCCTGCGGCGCACGAAGGAAGACCCAAACTCGGTGATGAGAGAATGGCACGCCTCCGCGACGGCCGAGTACCCGAAGGTTGCGTCCACTTATGAGAAAGCATTTCAGGAAACTGATCGCGCCGAAAAGCCTGACGAACGGCAGAAGTTACTGAAGGAAGTTCTCTACGATAAGTTTGGCCCGTTCGCGGGGCCGCCAAATGCCACGCCGTATTATCCCGCCGCGATCGGCGCTCAAGTCAAGAAACTCGAGGCCGATTTGAAGCAATTGGAAAAGGACAAGCCCGTGTACCCGCTGGCGATGGGCGTCAGCGAGGGCACCATCGCCAATTGCCGCATCCACCTCCGAGGCAGCCACTTGACCCTGGGTGAGGAAGTGCCCCGGCAGTTCCTCCGCGCCATAACAACCGGCACTCAGGCCGTCGTGCCGCCGGAGCACAGCGGCAGGCTGGAATTCGCCAACTGGCTGGCGGATCCGAATCATCCGCTCACCAGCCGCGTCATGGTGAATCGAATCTGGCGCTGGCATTTCGGGACTGGCATTGTGGCCAGCGTGGACAATTTCGGACGCCTTGGCGAGATGCCGTCCAATCAGGATCTTCTCGACTGGCTGGCGCGCCGCTTCATCGCCACCGGCTGGTCGATCAAGCAGATGCACCGGACGATCATGCTTTCGAACGCTTACCAGAGAAGCGCTCAGTCCGACGAGAAAGCCTTGGAGGCCGACACAGAAGACCGGCTGCTATGGCGCATGAATCGCCGGCGGCTGGAAGCCGAAGAGATCCGCGACTCTCTCTATGCGGTGAGCGATCAACTGGACGAGACCATGGGTGGCACCATGTTGAAATTCAAGGAACGCGAGTACGTCACCAGCACCGCGAACCGGGACACCACCGATTACGACTCTCCGCGCCGTGCCGTTTACATGCCGGTGGTGCGCAGTTCCCTGTACGATGTGTTTCAGGCGTTTGACTTCGGCGACCCCAGCGTGATCAACGGCGACCGTCCCACCACCGTTGTTGCTCCGCAGGCGCTGTTCCTGATGAATGGATCGCCGGTGCTGAAGACGAGCCGCAAACTGGCGGAACTGTTAATAGCCCAGACAGTGGACCCCGGGGAGCGGATCGCAGTAGCATTCGAGCGCGCCTTCGGACGTCTGCCAACCGCGGATGACCGCGCGCGAAGCATGGCATTTCTGGCAAAGGCAGCCCAGACATACGCTCCGCATGAGGCCGACCCGAAAGCCAGGGAAGTAAAAGTGTGGCAAAGTTTTTGTAAGGCGCTGATGTCAGCGAACGAATTCATTTACGTGGACTAAAAGAGTGGACTAAGAGACATGAACAGCCATTGGAATAGTTTCGGAAAGCGCCCCTCCCGCCGCGAGATGTTGCGCACCTCCAGCGCGGGCTTCGGCAGCCTCGCGCTCTCAGCCTTACTCGGTCAGGAAGCGCGGGCCTCAGACAACCCACTGGCGCCGCACCAGCCGCACTTTGCACCGAAGGCGAAGCGAGTGGTGTTTCTGTTCATGCACGGCGGCCCCTCACAGGTGGATACCTTCGACTATAAGCCGATGCTCAATCGTGACAGCGGCAAGCCCTTGCCGTTCGCCAAGCCACGCGTAGTTTCCAGCGAGACCGGAAATCTGCTGCGTTCACCTTGGACGTTCAAGCAGCATGGCCAGAGCGGCATGTGGGTCAGTAGTCTATTTCCGCGTGTGGCCGAATGTGTGGATG
>JBDUEM010000076.1:0-27609 GCA_040002435.1 Bryobacteraceae bacterium | reverse complement strand
CCATCACGTTGTTCTGCACGAAGCGGTCCAGCAGCGCGAAGGCCATCGCCGGATCGCGTCTGGCCGTCGCGAGATCCCCCACCTTACGGTTCGCCAGGACCACCATCGCCTTCAACCGCGCCCCGTCAGACCCGGCGAACGCGCGCAGCCCGCGGGCCAGATCGTAATGCAGAATCAAATCCCAACGGCCAAAAATCTGTTCCGCCAGGAAGTCCACCAGCGGGCTAAACTTCTCGCCATTCGGCACTACATCCTGTACATTTCCATGCAAAGCAAAAAGGGACGTGGTGCCGGAAAAGTACAGTTCAGACAACCGCGCGGCCCATGCGGGCAGACTGCTCATCCCTGCTTCACCTGGCCCATGTCCGCGCCCAGAATCACAGGCGGCTCCTGCATTTCATCCACGAATCCGGTAATCTGCTGCAGTTCATTGATCGCCTTCTCCGTGGATTGCATACTTTCGCTTACCGAATCAATCTGGCTGGTGAGGAAATCAGGATCCTGGCGATTCACAGCCGCTTCCGTGATTGCCTGGATCTTCGCCTCAATACGGTCGAGTTCCGCGTGAACAAACTCGGCGTTCTGTTTCGCCTTGTTGTAGTTGTCCAGGCGTTGTTGCTGCACGGCGACCGAGTCCTGCAGAGATCGCACGATCCGTTCGTCGCCGCCCGTGTGGCCTACCAGCTTACTTTGCGCGTCTGCCAGACGATTGCTGATCTCCACTTCATTGGCGCGTTCCAGAAATCGCTGCAAGTACTGTTGAGAAGTGAGCAGCCGCAGGAAAACCCACAGCATTCGGTCCAGTGCCTGCGTGTTGAGATCTTCGCCGCCAATTCCCTGCCGGCCGCGGACGCCCTGGGCGATGGTGCGCATTTCCAGGCACCGGTTTCGCAACTGCTCAAAGCGGCTGCGAGCTTCGAACGGGAAGGTCGCCACGATGTCCTGCAAGGAACGCTGGCCCGCCACGGCCGCTTCCTGCTTTGAGGCCTTGTGCCATTCGGCATCGATGGCCTGGCGAAATCGGATGTTCGAAACCAGGCCCGTCAGGTATATAATTTCGCCCGCCGCTACCAGGGAGAACACCGCGTCGGGGACAGGACTAATGGCTGCTGCCGCAACGCCACCTACGAAAAGCAGCAGATTCCAGCGCTGCATGAAAGCGCGTTTGACATAGTCGCCGATTCCCGGTGTCGAAGGTTTCTCCATTCTCAATCAGACTTCGGCGCGTTCCGCGGAAGCCTCCAGCTTCTCAATTATGTCGCTGATTTCGCGCGAGACGCGTTGGAACTCCGGCTCGCGCTGCATCAGACGTGCGGGCCGGTCCGGCGGGGGAACTTCCAGCTGGTGCAGAATCGTCCCGGGCGCGGGAGAAAAAATGTAGACGCGGTCGCCCAGGTATACCGCTTCGTCCACATCGTGCGTCACAAAGAACACTGTGGCTTCGAGCTCTCGCCATAACCCGACGAGCAGATCCTGCATGTTCAGTCTGGTGGCCGGGTCCAGAGCTCCGAACGGTTCGTCCATCAAAATGATTTTCGGATGTAAGATCAGCGTTCGCGCGATTGCGACTCGCTGACGCATACCGCCGGAAAGCTGATGCGGATATTTGTCGGAATCCCGCTTCACCTGCAGCCCGACCTTGCCAATCCATTCGCGGGCACGGTCCTCGCGCTCCGCCTTCCCCACACCGGAACACTCCAGCCCAAACGCAACATTTTCCAGAACTGTCCGGTTGTCGAAGGAGGTGTAATCCTGAAAAACCATTCCGCGCGACGACCCGGGCCCCAGCACCGGTGCTCCCATCACCTTTACGGCGCCAGTGGTCGCGGGGAAATGCGGCCGAAGGCCTGCGATCAGCCGTAATACGGTGGATTTTCCGCAGCCGGAGGGGCCTAGAATGCCGATGAATTCACCGTGCCCGGGGCAATCTTCTACTGTGAAGGTAACGTCGCGAATCGCCGTATAGGCCGCACCCGTTCCTTCCGCAAAGGTCTTGGAAACGCCGGTGAACTCGACAACCGGAGGCGCGCTCAATCCGCCTCCCGGCGGTAGGGAAACAGCCCGCGCTGCAGCCAACCGAGAAACCGGTCGATCAGGAATGCGATCAACCCGATGAGGAAAAGAATGAGAATGATGTGGTCAGACATGCCGCGCCGCTGGCTGGTGGAAAGCAGGTACCCCAGGCCATGCTCGGCATTGATCAACTCCGCCAGCATAATGTATCCGAAGGCCAGGCCGAACAGGCTGCGCAGGCTCTTGTATATGTCGGGCAGCGCCAGCGGCACCAGCACCTTGGCCACAATCTGCCAGGCGGAAGCGCCCAGGGTCTGAGCCGTTTCTACATAGCGGTCCGGAACGGAAATGATGGCACGCACGGAGTCGGTGAAGACAAAGGGCACACAGGCGATGAAGAGGAACATCACCTTCTGCGTTTCTTCAATGCCGAACCACAAGATGGTGAGCGGGATCAACGCCGCAACGGGGATGTTGCGGCCGAACAAAGCCACGGGCGCGCTCGCGGCGTCGAAGACTCGCCACGAGCCCGCCAGAATACCCAACGGAACTCCCACCAGCGCCGCCAATCCGAACCCGATAATCACGCGCTGCAGCGTTGCCACGATAGACGCCGGCAGTCCCCGGTCATTCCAAAGCGCCGGGAAGCTCTTGAGCACCTCCAGCGGCGAAGGCAGGATCACGGGTGAAACCCAGCGCACCTCCGCCGATGCGCCGCGCGTCGCCAGCCACCATACCAACAGCAATACCGTTAACGTAGCGCCGCCCAACAGCTTCGCCGTCCACGGCGACGGCGGGAGACGGAGTTCCCACAATCCGTTGGGGGCCGGCTTCACGACAGACATCTTTACTTGGGCGACTCCAGTGGATACACCTTGATTTCCACGCGCCGGTTTTTCGCCTGGTTCAGGGGATCGGCGGGATCGGCGGGCCTATCCCAACCAACGCCGACGGCCGAGAATTGATTCGGCTGCAGCGTCGGGAACTTGCGCACCAGGGCTTCTTTCACGGCGTTCGCCCGGTTCGCCGCCAGTTCCTTCACCGCACTATCGGGGACTTGCCCCTTCATCGAGGAATCGGTGTGGCCTTCAATCACGATCCGAGCCGCGCCAAACTGACCGGCAAGTTTGCCTACCTCCTCCACCACAAAGCTTACGTTCGGATCGTAGAGTTCCTCAATGGTCTTTCCTTTGTCGTTCTTCACAATTACTTTCTTCAGATCGAAAGAATTCGGATAGAAGTGGATGACAACGGTCTTGGTGAGAATCTCTTCGCTCTCACTTTGAATCGTTGACGCGGCGGCCGGCACGAACTGTGTGGCATATTCATCCGTCTGCTTGGCGTACTTTGGCTCCTTGCCCAGTTTCTCAATGATCGAGAAATCCATCACCTGGTCGAAGTCCGTCTTGTCCGAGACCACTCCAATCCGCTTGTAAAGGTAGTAGGCGGTATTCCACGTGCGCTCAAAATTCGTGGGGTTGTTTTGGTTCAGGAAAAACTCCCGATTCTCGGCGTGATTGGTGCTGTGCGCATCGCCCAGCATTCCCAGCGCATCGCTCTCCGGAATGGAGTAAGCCGCGGCCATCAGCTTTGCCACAGCTTGTTTGTTGGGCTGATCCTTCAATGCCTCCATGCCGTCGAAGATGCCCCGGACCAGGCCTTCCAGAACATCCGGATGATCCTTGGCAAAATCGGCACGCGCGAACCATACATCGGCAATCAGCTTATTCGCCGTCGCTGTGGTGACCAGCATGCGATTGCCCTTGATCTTGGAGAGATTATAAATATCCGGCGCCCACGAAACGGCTCCCGCCAGGGACTTATCGGCGTTGAAAGCAGCCGCGGCCTGGAACGCATCCTGAGTGAATTTGAATTTCACCTCGGCGGGTTGCACCCCGCCATTGATCAGCGCGTTCAGAACAAAAAAGTGAGACGGCGAATTCTGCGCCAGCACAATCGTCTTGCCGCGCAGATCCGCAATTGTTTTGATATTGTCGCGGACCACAATACCGTCACCGCCATTGGAAAAGTCCACCTGCTGATAGATGCGCGGCATCACGCGCGAATCCTTCCGCAGGCTGTCCAGCAGCAGTGGCACCATATCAAGCGTGCCCCATCCGATGTGAACATTGCCTGCGGCGTACGCATCACGCATCGCCACAGGATCGTCAATCAGAACCAGATCAACCTTGAAATCCTGGCCACCTGGGACCTTCCAAACTTTCCCTGCCTTCAATCCGTTGTTCGCGAAAATGATCGGAGCCCATCCGGCCCATACGTTCAATGCGAATCGCACCGTACGGTCCGTCATCGGCTTGTAGCTGGAGATACCCTGCACGGCAGGCAGCTTTTGAGCAGGGACGTAGCTATAGTCCTTAGCTGTGGTGATGCCCTTCGTATCCGGCGCTTCCGCGCCCAGACTGATATCGCCCTTGGAAATTACATCCGTCAGCTTCTTCGGTAAGGCATTAAAACGCCAGAGGCCGAATCCCACCAGGCCTGCTACCACCAGGAAGACTGCACCGTAAAATGCGGGTTTGGGTTGTGCCATGGCTTAGCCGTTCTCCGTGGTAGTGGCCTTCGTTTCAGCCACCGCCGGGCCCAGATCTTTCTGCGTATCCGGCAGCTTGGTGGTTTCCGGCGAGCGCAATCCCAATTCACTTTCGAATTGCAGCAGCGCATCTTCCGCCATCGAAGCCTGCATTTGCTCTTCTGCCTCAATATCGGCGATGCCCTCGCGGGAGAGATCGGAAGCCACACGCGCTTTCCCGCGGTTCCGGTCGATCTTATCCTGAATCACGCGCTCGATTTGGCCAAAGTCGGTGGTGACGCTCATGTTGAAGGATTGCGAGAGCGCGGCGATCTCGGCCTCGGCCGCACTCATCTTCAGTTCGGCGTCGTATTTCTGGATCTTCGTTCTTACATCGGCAAGCTGGTGGCTGGCATGCTGAATCTTTTTGAGGTTGTTCTCATAGGCCTTTTCGTGCATCTGCAATTGACCGAGATTTTCATCCAGCTCTTTCTTGGCCTTTTGCAGTTCCAGGGCGAACTTCGCAGCCGTATCCCGGTTGCCTGCTTTGAGATAAGCCTTTGTTTCGGCTTCCAGCTTCTGCACGTGTGCCCGGCTGTTGCTCACCTGCCGGGTTACCCTTTCCACCAGGCCGCGATAGGTCTCAAGCCCGACGCGTCCTTCCTTCATCTGTTCCAGGGCCCGGTCGTGCTCCAGTTGCATTTGGGCAATCGGATCGGCCTCCCAGAACACATTGGCGATCTTGTTCAACTGAGCGCTAATTGCGCCCCAAAATTTGCCGAGAATCACTTTGTTCTCCCGAGGACTTTAAAATCAAATTCAACCCTAACTAGCGTACCTGACCAATAAGAAATACGCATCCGCAGCGGCGAAAGTTCGGTCAAACGCGGTTCACGAAGTCCCTCAATACGTTACGTGTGATGGTTGAGACCGCTTCATCGACGAATAACGACGCAACCCACGTGATGGATCCCACCGAAAATACCGCGCCGCCCTGATCGCGTTCATGCATCACGATTTCCGACCCGCCTTCGTCCGGATTCGTCCCCTTGGCCAGCAGAACGGTGTTCGGCGGAGACGACGCACTCATCTTGTCAGTCTCGTGCCCCGAGGCGCCGCCGGGGATACGCTCGTGCAGGGTCTCGAGGCCAAACAGATCCCCGTTCGCTAATCCCGTTCCCGCAAAAATCCAATGCGACGCATCGATGACACGATACGGAGCCGCCGTCATAATGCCGGTCTCCGTACACACCACTCCCAAAAGATTCGCCTCTGACTCCAGCGTCCGATGCATGCGGCTCTCATATTCCACGGACCCGTCTTCCGATTTGCCGCCCATCTCGCCGTGCAGGCTGTGGAGGTGAGAGAGGCATCGCATTGCCGAACCATCTTCGGAAAAAATCACTTCGCAGTTCAGCCCATTGCCGCCCAGATACATCAGGCGCCCGCCGCGCTCGAACACCCAGGCCTTAACCGCCAGGTACATCTCGCGGCTCCAGTATTCCGGATGAACCGCAATGATCAGTACGCTGTAGGAATCCAGCGGAAGCTGGCCATCGTGCAGATGGCCCTCGCCATAAAGGTCATACTCGAAGCCTTCGCGTTCCAGCCAGCCATACAGACGCCACTCCCCGGGCGCCTGCCCGCATTGCACACGGCCCTGGACCGGATCGGTTACCTGCGGATCGTCGAACAGGTGATTGTGTGGCTCGGGCCGGTCGAATGACAACGGACGGTACTCTTCGTCCTTCGGCCGCCATGTTCCAAAAGGAAGCGCTTTCTGATAGCGGTCCAAATCCTGACGCGCGTTGACCACGGGCGTCTCAGGCAGACGATCGGCGTTGATGTAGTTGCTGCGCCCGCCAAAGTTGTTATAGGCGTTCCACGTGTTAGTGGAGGCAAGTACTGCGATCTTGGCGCGCGGCTCAGCCGGAGCGACAACCCACGGGAACGAAAATGCCCGGCCGGAGGGAGCGATCGCCCAGAGGTAATACAGGCCGCTACGTTCCGGCGCAACGATGGTCGGCTTTGCCGGGTACCCGTCGCAATTCCATTGCAGCCCATCCTGCGTGAAGTCGCTGTCGGGCAGAATCTGACGGTTCGCCTGCGGGCCATGTTCGTCAAACCAGCCGATCATGCGGATAAATTCTTTTTCGACGCCGTAGCGCCACAGCGTCAACTGATACGGTTCCACAGCACTGACGCGGAACTCTGACAGTTCGCCGGATCGCACCCACTTAGGCAGCATGTATCCAATAAGTCCGTCGGAAAGCAACCGGAACTGAAACGGCTCGCTCCCGCCGATTTCAACCGTGGATGCCTTCGATCCGTAACCAGCCTTGGCGAAAGTCACGCGATAGGCTCCAGCGGCCAAGTCGCCGCGCAGCGCCCCGCGAGGGGAAGAGCGAAGTATGGTTACTGCGCCTCCTGCAAGCGGTTCGAACTCCGCGATAACGTCCGGCAAGGCGACATACATCTCGTCACTGACATAAGCAATGGTTGGCATGTGGGGTTCGTTTCGCATTATGGCACGGGGGATGGAAGGCATAATTGAAATGATGAAACTTTTTGCTGAATTGAACAGGGAACAGATTCGCGCCGCGGCGCAGGAATCGCTGGTTGTGCTGCCCATCGGCGCCACCGAGCAACACGGGCCGCATCTGGCCACCGGGATGGACTTTTTTACCGTGGAGTCGCTCGCCCGGAACGCCGCGCTGCTGGCGTCGAAAGAGATTCCAATTGTTGTGACGCCTACCCTCCCCTTCGGCTCGTCGCACCACCATTTCGTTTTTGGTGGAACCATGTCGCTGACCACAGAGACCTATTTCAAGGTGCTTTTTGAATTGGTCGAGTCCCTGGTAACGGACGGGTTCACGCGCATCTTTCTGCTGAATGGGCACGGCGGTAATCATGAGCTCGCGCAGTTGGCGGCGCGCGACATCGCCCTGAAGTATCCGGTTCGAGCGGCTGCGGGATCGTACTGGAATGTTGCCTGGAAGGCCTTGGTCGGTACGGACGCGCACAAAGGGCGCAACCTGCCGGGCCACGCCGGGGACTTCGAAACCTCCATCATGCTTTCGCTCCGTCCTGAGCTGGTTGCAGCCGAACGTCCTCATCGCGATCCGCAAGGCGACACGGATCCCAGCGGCGCGCAAGCGCCATTCCGCGACGAACGCTACGGTTGGTGGAAGGGTATCGGCGGCTATACTGACAGCCCGGCGCAGGCCGACGCGGCGCGCGGAACCCTGTACCGGGACGCGATCGCCAAGGCGGTTGCCGAGGCGTGGGTAAAATACTACAACTCCTGAGCGGAAAGCCGGTCGCGACCGGAGAGCTATACACGGAATCGTGCGAGCATCTCTTCGTCCAGTTCGACCCCTAGTCCTGGGCCCAATGGCAACTGAATCGAGCCATCGCGAAACTCTAATGGCTGGGCCAGCAAGTCGTGTTCATAGCCAATGGGCCCCAGGATGTCACAGGGAAATTCTTCCGCGCCTACGCCGGTGGTCGCCGCCGCCAGATGGGCCATAGCGGCGCTGGCAACGCCGAGTTCCAAATTGCTTCCGACTGTGCAGGTGAGACCCGCAGCCTCCGCCACGGCTGCCATCTTTCGCGCCGGACCGATGCCGCCGCCCTTGCCGACGTAGATGGAAAGGATATCGGCCGCGCCCGCCCTCGCAATCGCCATCGCATCCTGCAGCGTGCAGCAGCTTTCATCGGCCATCACCGGCACGGGCACATTGCGCCGCACGTCCACCATCCACTGAATGTCCAGCGCCGGGACAGGTTGTTCGGCAAAGAAAATGTTGCATTCGCCGGCAATCCGCTTCACGGTCTCGATAGCAACACGGGGACTCCAGCCGCCGTTCGCGTCGATACCCAGCCGCACCGACGGTCCAATCGCGTCCCGGACGGCCTTCACGCGCGCGATGTCGCCCTGCGGCTCGATGCCCACCTTCACCTTCAATGCTTTCAAGCCGCGGCCCATTGCCCATCGCGCCAGTTCGGCGGCACGCTCGGGTTCCGCCCCCGACACCGACATCTTGATCGGCACCGACTGACGCACCGCGCCGCCCAGGAGCCGGTATACCGGAAGGCCCGCAGCCTTCCCCAGAATGTCCCATAGCGCAATCTCGACGCCGGACTTGGTGAACGGATGCCCGAACACCGCGCGGCGCATCTTGGCTGTGAGGCGCTCAATGTCCCGCGGATCTTCTCCCACGATGGCAGGCTCCAGGAAACTCCGGATGATGTAGACCGCCGTGACGTTGTCTTCGCCGCTCCAAAGCGGGGTACAGGAGACTTCTCCCAGACCGATGATCCCTTCATCCGTGTGGACCTTCAGCATGACGAAAGGGGACTCGGCGTGTAGTCCAATGCTGCCGCGGATGGTCAACTCCGGGCGGATAGGCACCTTCACCGGAATAGTTTCGATACTCTTGATTCGCATATGGGACTAAATCACCTCACTCCAATCGACATTCTCGGCAATAACAAAGAGCGTCTGTCCTTTTACCGGACGGGCGCCCAGATGCAGCATCGCAATATATCCGGCGCGCGGAGCAAGGATTTCCAGTGGCGGTGAAGAGTGATCTGAGAAATCATGCAGCCGTCCCAGCACCTCCCCCTGTTCCACGGCCTGCCCCGGTTGAATCACCGGCTCCCAAACGCCATTGCGCGGCGCGGGAATATAAGAATCCAGCTTGTCAGCCCGAATCAGCCTTGTGGGCGCCGACTCTGCCGGACGAATCTTGATGATTTCGCCATCGAGAAGTCCATAGTGGCGGAGGACATTCTTCGTGCCGTCGTAGGCGTGCCGGACACCCAAGCGGTCCGTCGACGCTCCGGCGCCGAACTCGCTTCCGATTGTGATCTTGCCTTCGGCTTCTGCCTCATCGGTCAGCAGCCCGGACGCCATCGCGCTGGAATAGATCATCACGATGCCGGTGTCGAATAACCGCGAGACGGTAGCAATTTCGGCAAGCTGCTTCGGATCGGGAATGGGATGAAACGACGTACAGTGTGGAAACGCTCCCTCCATTCCGCCCGAATGAATATCGATGACAACGCGGCCCTGTGGGAACACGCGCGTCTTGACGAAGTGCGCGATGCGCGATGAAATTGTCCCGCGCGGATTTCCGGGGAAAGCGCGGTTCATGTTCACGCCGTCCAGGGGCGACGTACGGGAATTCGCCACGCAGGCGCTCTCACTCAACTGCGGCATCAACACCACGCGGCCGGCCATCTGCTCCGGGTCAAGGTCCGTACAGAGGCGCTTCACTCCAACTTGCCCCTCGTATTCATTGCCGTGCGTACCGCCGAAGCAGATCACTCCGTTCGAGTTTGGTCCGCGATTCCCATTGATGACGGTGAGCGGAACAACAGAGTAGCCCCAGCTTCCATCCAGGTGAAACGCAACCTGGTAGTGATGCTTCCCGGGCCGGCCAAAATCGATGTCGTTGAAATTGTGGACAAGGGTAGTCATGCGCTAAGCACTAATCCCAAGGATGCCCAACGTATCGCGATGGAACATCTGCTCCATCTTTTCCATGTTCAACCGCGGCAGCTTCGTTCCTTCCAGCATATTGTTCAGTCCGCGCATTCCGTCGAGAGTACTTTGCACCGTGGTGAACGGGTAGTCCGTGCCGAACAGGACTTTGTTCCACACGCCGTACTCCTGCACCAGCATCAGAGAGTGATAAAGCTGGAAAGGACGGTAGTAAAGGGCCGAGCAATCGGCATACACGTTCGGATGCTTGCGAATGGTGACGACGCATTCGCCTTCGTACGGATGGCTTAAATGCGCGAGAATGATCTTCACCTTCGGAAAGCGAGTCGCTACGTCATCCAGCAGCCGCGGAATCGTACACTCCAGTGGCGCCTGCGCGACAAACGTAGTCCCCGTATGCAGCAGCACGGGAAGGCCGTGCTTCGTCGCGTATTCCCAGATGTAATCGAAGCGGCGATCGTTTGGCATGAAGCCCGCGTACATGGAAAGCAGCTTAATGCCTTTCAGCTTTAAATCCTGATGGCCTTCGATCATCTCGTCTTGCCAGCCCGGCTGTGTCGGGTCGATGGAGAGAAATCCAAGCAGCCGGTCGGGCTGTCTGGCCACATACGCCGCGACTTCCTGGTCTGGCACCCAAAGCCCAGACAGCTTTGCTTTGCCGCCGAAGACAACGGACTTGCCGCACTCGGCAGAGGTAGCCGCGTACTCTTCCCAGCGCACGGTCATATCCACCTCAACGTCTCCGCGCGCACGAATGGCCTGGTTCTTAAAATCTTCGGTGAAGTGCCTCGGATACTCCCAAAAGTGGCTATGTATGTCGACGATCATGAGGCTATCGTAGCTTAGCCATGCCCGCAGACTGGCGGCAAACCCGCCTCGTATCCCGCCCTTTGGACGAAATTTTCAGGCGCTTCCGCGATCCGCCGAAGGGGCTTTGTATTCACTGCCGCCGGCAAATACCCGCTTCACCTGCAACTGGCGGTTCAGGACCAGCACATCCGCGCGCTTGCCCGCCTCCAGGCTGCCGGTCTCTTTCGCAATACCAGAGCGTTCAGCAGGGGTCAGGCTCGCCATCCGGACCACTTCATGCACGCCCGCCTTCGTCGCCGACTTCATGTTGCGCACCATCGTATCCAGCGCCACTACGGAACTTGCCAATCCTTTGCCGCGTACGAATCCGACTTTGCCATCACTCTCAAACAACGAACCCGTGTCGTTCGGCCCGAAGCGATATTCACCGGGCGGCATTCCCAACGCGCGGTTTGCATCGGTGACCAGGCACAGTCGCTCGGCGCCTTTCATCCGATAGGCAAAATTCAAAAGCTCCGGTGACAGATGGCAGCCATCCGCAATCACCTCTGTGCTCATCTCGCCATTGGCCAGGACAAACTCCTCCATACTCCCCTGCATAGGCGTTCCATACCTTGCGCGCAGTGAGGCGACGGAACTCATCGCGCACCAAAAGTGATCTACATGCCGTACGCCGGCACGAAAGGCGGCTTGCATCTCCGTCCAGGTGGCATCGGAATGGCCGCAGGTTACCAGGCAGCGCCTGCGGCGCGCAGCCCGATAGAATGCAGCGGCGCCAGGCAATTCCGCCGCGCAGGTTGCAATTCGGATCAACCCCATCGCAAGGAAGCGTTCGTACTCTGCGGCATCCGGATCACGTCGGCCAGTCGCAGAATGGCAGCCCACTTTATCAGGAGCGAAGTAAGGACCGTAGTAGTGCACGCCCGCGATCTGCGCACCGTCTTCTACCGCCCACTGGATTCGCACCTGGGCGCAGGCGGTCAGCATACGCTCCAACTCAAGAGTCGAACCCGTGGTTGTTGTTGGGAACACCGTCGTGGTTCCCCGCCCCAAGTGCGCGCGATTGGCGGTGCGCACGGCGTCCGCTGTGCCATCCATATAATCGGCGCCCGCGCCTCCGTGAATGTGAATGTCGATATACCCGGGAGAGATATAGGCGCCGCGAATTTCCGGCAGTCCCCTCGGCTTCCTGGCCCCAACGGAGGAAATCCGCCCGTCCTCGATCACCACGTATCCAGCTTCGAGGATTCGATCGGGCAAGATCACAGCGCCGTAAAAGCTAACCGGGGAATTCATAGCTGTTATCTTAAGAGAACATTCCCATGCGACGCCGTGACTTTCTCCCTTCGATTTGTGCCGCCGCGGTGGCTATGCCGCGCACAGCGGTTGCCGCCGCGGATCACAAGCCGCGCTTCCGCCCGGCGATTTGTGCCTACTCCTTCCGCGACCAATTGAAAGACAAGTCGATGAACTACGCGGACGTGATCCACGTGGCCGCCGATGTTGGCGCCGATGGAGTGGACCTGACCACCTACTGGTTCGCAGACACGAACGACGACACACTCTTCGCTCTGAAGAAGGTGGCTTATCAGTCGGCCATTTCCATCTACAACCTTGGCGTTCGTGCGCGAATGGCGCAGCCAACAGCGGAACTGCGGGCCGCCGAAGTAGCGACGGTTCGCAAATGGCTTGACGTGGCACAGCGATTGGGCGCAGGCCACATTCGGGTGTTCGGAGGGGCGGTCCCGAAAGGCGCTACCGAGGATCAGGCAGTTGCCTGGGCCGTGGAGACATTAAAGCCGTGTGCGGACGAAGCCGCGAAGAAAGGAATCATCCTTGGCGTGGAAGACGATGGCGGAATCACTACTACCGCCGAACGAACCGTGGAGATCTTTAAGAAGACAGACTCGCCATGGGTTGGAATCAACCTCGACGTCGGCAATTTCCCCAACGACGGATACAACCAGATCGCGTTGTGCGCGCCCTTCGCCACCAATGTCCACTTCAAGTCGGAAGTCCACATCGATCATAAAAACGTGCCCGCGGATTGGCCGCGAATCTTAGGGATTCTTAGCAAGAGCGGCTATCGTGGGTATCTCGCTCTGGAGTATGAGTTGACGGAACATCCCCAAACCATGGTGCCGCAGCTCATGGCGAAAATGCGCGAGGTGATTCGCGCCTCGGAAACACGCTAGCGTTCTTAAGCTGCCAAACTCAAACGGCGGAAGCCTGGGTTCGTTTGGAACGCATCCGGCTGAACATCGAAGGCGGATTGTATAAATCCGCCCCGAACGCCTCCAGTGCCTTGGCAACGAAACGGTCTTCATCCGGTTCCGCATTCAGTTCAATCCACGCTTCATCCGCCATTTTTGAGCGGCCGGCCACCAGAACGGCTCCGTCCTCTCCCACCACATAGCGCAGCCGCGGTGTGTCCGTTTCTACGGCTTCGACGATGGTGTCCGCCACTGCGGCAGGCATGGTGGGATCTACTAACTGCGCCGCAAAGAAACGCCACAGCCGGTGAATGGCGGTGAGGTAGGGCGTCGAGGGATCAATCACGGATTCAGCCTTGGTAAAAATGGGCGTCAGAATCACCCCGGGCTCAATGATAGCGACGCGCACACCGAAAGGCTGCATCTCGCCGGCAAGTGACTCACTGACTGCCTCCAAAGCAAATTTCGTTGCCGCGTAATGCCCGTGAATGGGAATTGCGATCCGGCCGGCCACCGAAGTCACGTTCACAATTGCACCCGAGCGGCGGCTGCGCATTCCGGGAACCACGGCTCGAATCGTGCGTATGGCGCCGAAATAGTTGGTTTCAAACAAGGCTTTGCTGTCCGCGATGGACACTTGCTCAATGGGACCTGCCACACCGATTCCCGCATTGTTCACCAGGACGTCAATGGAACCGGCATGCGCCAGCACTTCAGACACAGCATCAGTCACCGAGCCGTCGTTATCCACATCCAGTTGAACCATGACGATGGGTAGACCCTCGCCAATGGCTTTCTGCAGAAGAGCAGCCCTGGCCGGAGTCCGCAGGCCAGCGAAAACGCGATATCCTTTGCGGGCAAAGGCGATGGCCGTTTCAAGGCCGATGCCGGTGCTTGTACCGGTAATGAGGGCGTTTGGCATGGCGAAAGATTATCTCCCCATACTACACTTTTGTATGATTCGAAAGCTTCCCGTTATCTTGCTCGCCGGGGCCGCGCTCAGCGGCGCCGACGTTGTCACCAGCATTCATACCGCGGAGCACTACCGCTGGGGCGACTGCTGCGATGGTTGGTACCTGGTGAAGAATGACCGCATCAATGTCATCCAGGAGAAGATGCCGCCAGGCAGCGGTGAGACGCGCCATCTGCATCACAAAGCACAACAGTTCTTCTACGTGCTGTCGGGTGAGGCAGCCCTCGAAATCGACGGCCGCGTGGTGGTGCTTCACGAGCGCGAGGGAGCGCTGGTGAAGCCCGGTTCCGCGCATCGCATGCAGAACATGTCCAAACGTAATCTGGAGATTCTGGTCACGTCCGAACCGCCCAGCCACGGCGACCGCGAGGAAGCCCCAGTGGCGAAGTGAGCCGCTATCGCTTGCGAATCTCCAACTGCACGGGCCGCGCGACTGAACTGACTTCGGGGTCGTAATATTTGTAGACCCGCGACTGAAACGTCTTGGCGCGAATGGGATATTTTGCTCGCAGGCGATAGCGGATGTTGATTGTCTTCCCGCTGCCAACGGAGTCGAAGTAGAGCATCGCCTGAGTAGCGGTCATACTGAACTTCTCCAATTTTCCGCCTGTTTGTCCGGCGGTTTTCTCGACGAAGGATTGCAGGTCTTCGCTTAACAGATCGAACCCTGGCGGGATGCCCAGGTCCACCATCACCATGTTGGCGGGCTTGTTCATGTTATTGCGAATCGCTGCCGTGGCTGTCACGACGTCATCCTGCGCAAGCTGGGCGCGGTCGTAAGTTACCTGAATGCCCAGCGCTTCGTTTGCAGGCTTCTCGCCCCATGGCAGAAAGTGGCGGGCCACTACCTGATACGCCAGACCGCCTTTGCCATTGAAGTGTATGGCCACAAGATTGGCTGTCTTCGCGTCGATGCCCTTCAGCACGAACTGATAGAGAAGATCGTTGTTCTGCGGCGTCAGCGTCAGTTTCTCTACCGGCTTGCCGTTGAGAGTAATCTCCAGTTCACCGTGGACATCCGAGGCGCCCTTCCCGCTAGCCAACAGCAGAGAACGCAGCGCCATGATAGTGGCTTGCGTGGTACCCCAGGTGCCCGATGCGTCCTTCTTCGCCGCAATGTACGTCATCGCCTTGCCCGCAACACCCGGCGCCTCGCCCCATTTCAATAGCGCCTGCACCGCCAGGCCGGTTGTTTCCACCGCCGCGCTGGTACCCGTAGCGTAGACGGCCGTCTCTTCAGCGTTCCACCAGACCTGCTCGTCTTTGGCGGTACTCGCATCCAGCAACAACTTCATGGTCTGTGCCGTGAAGCCGCGATCTTTGCCGTAGTCCACTGCAAAGTTGGCCAAGACCGCAAGCGTATAGGTATCCAGTTTCTTGTCCATGTGTGCGCCGATGAACTGCCGCGCCCTTTCTACCGCGATACCCTGATAGCCGGTGTTGCGAAGAGACCACGCGATATACGCGGTAATCCGCAGCACGTCCGAGTTGTAACGGTTTGTGGCGCCTTCATTAATGAAAGCAGTGTCGGGCTTCCAGCTTCCGTCGGCCTGCTGCTGCCCTGCCAGCCATTGCTGCGTTCGCAGAATCACGTTGCGGTCCACTTCGTAGACCTTCGCCATGTCATAGAACTCCATCAGGCCATACGAGGTGAGAATCTTATTCGCGGGCGCACTTCCGAACCACGAAAACCCACCGCCCGGAACTTCAAAGGTCAACAGCCGCTGATATCCGTTTGCAATGTGGCCTTCCGCTTTCGCCCGGACTTCCGGCGTCGACTTCTTGGTGGTTTTCATGTAGTCAAGTGCCAGCACGTTGGGATAGGTGCTCGATGAAGTCTGCTCAAAACATCCGCCAGGCATACGAAGAATGCTGTCCATGCCTTCGATCACCTGGCTCAGCGGACCTGGATACAGCCGCACAAAGATCTTGCTGGCATCAGGAATCGCCGTTTGAGGGAAATCCACACGATGCTCCACCGAACTCTCCAGCCGCCCATTGAACACGGTGTTCTGCTCGCGGCCGTTGGGTATAACCTCAATTTCGCGCACGATGATGTCGGCTCTGTTCCCGGCGCCTCGCATGCCGGCCGTCAGCGTGAGTTTGAACTTGCCGATGCGTTTTGCCTCCAACGTGAACTGGGATCCGCCAACGCGGCCGGGTTCCACGGCAAGAGTTTTCTCGGGTGAATCCTGCACCAGCGAATACCAGGCGTCTTGTTTCAGTTTCAAGCTGACGTCGCCGCGTGCCGGCGAGTAGTTGTATACCGCCACCGGAATGGAAACACGGTCCCCTTGCGTCAACGTGACCGGCAGGTCCAGGTCCACAAAGAAATCCTGGAAGACCTTGATGCTGGAAGTGCCGCTTCCCAGGGCTCCGTGGGTCGTGGACGCAACCATCGCCATGCGCCACGTAGTGATGGAGTCCGCCATGGGAATAGCAATGCTCGCATCGCCGTTCTGGTCCGTGATGATCTCCGGATTGATGTAGAGCGCTTCCGGAAAATAAGAGCGCACACGCGCGGCGGGCGCGGCGTCGTACTCTTTTTTTATCGCTCCGGCCGATACCATGGCATTTGCCATCCGTAAGGGAGCCAGTAGGCGCGCCCCAGCGGGAACTCCGCCGGCTATGCCTCCGATCACACCGCCGGCGAATCCTCCGCCCATGCCGGCCCGAAACGCGACTGCATCCCGAGCCTCTAAACGGCCAAAGTCCTTATTCTTTTCAGGCAACAACAACACCACCACCGACTCACTAACGTCGTTCCCAGCCAGAGTTGCCGTTACGATCGCGCGGTCCCGGACCTCTACGGAAACTCGCGTCGACGCGGACCTGAATCCGGCGGATTGCACCTGTAAATCGTAACTGCCAGGAGGCACCGCGGAGAGGCGGAATTCCCCAGTCGCATTCGCGGCGGCCCTGCGCAGTTTCCCGGTGCGGATCTCCCGCGCCGTCACCGTTGCTCCGGGGATCGACGCCCGGGTGTGATCGAAAATAAATCCGGTGATCTCCGCCTGGGCATTCATCGGACCTCGATCATGTTCCATGGCAACCGCAATCGCACCCGATGCAGTGGTGCCGGCCTTCTTCGCCGTCCGCAATTCCACGTAGGCAGTCATCTCATCGCCGCTATCGAACCGTTGGTCTGGTCCGGCGTTCGTCACGATGTAGTGTTTCTTTTGAGCGTCCCAGGGTACCGATTGAATTCGCAGAGGAGTGCTCCAGGAGTCGCGCACCTGCGGTGT
This sequence comes from Bryobacteraceae bacterium, assembly GCA_040002435.1. GTDB lineage: Bacteria > Acidobacteriota > Terriglobia > Bryobacterales > Bryobacteraceae > JANXXV01. The sequence continues at coordinate 10,316 of JBDUEM010000076.1, read as the reverse complement.
CATCTGCGCTATCACCTTCGTAAGGTCGCCGCCCGACGGATTCGCCGCGTACGCACGGCTGAGTTCGCGCGCCAGTTGGACCACCTGCGACTGGAATCTTACCTGGTAACGCGAATAGTATTCCCCCCATTTCGCCTGCGTCGTTACGCGGCCGGCCTCCGTCTCAAATTTGTTCGATCTCACCATTTCAGTGGATGCAAATAGCGCCCGCGCCGCGCGGTCACGGTGGTCCGCCTGCGCGGCTTCCACCGGCTCCACGATGTCGGACATGCCTATGGAGTGAATCTCGTACCTCGGCTTCATCGCTTCCTGTTGCAGATAGAAGAACACCTTGGCAAAGCCCGGCTGCTTCTCGGCGAGGGCGAATACGGCTTCGTCCACTACTTGCAATCCCAACGCCGCCTGCACCCCTTCGCCGCGGCTGTTGGTCACATGGAGCCGGATGCGCGCATCATCGCCGGGCTTGTAAACCTTGCCATCGGCGGTTGCTTCGATCTTCAGTTCCCCGGCAGGTTGCACAAAAATCAACCTGTGATCGCCGACCGGACGGGCATCCCGGCCAAACAGATAGGCGCTGAAGTCCAGGGTTCCTGCCATTTCCGGCGTGGCTGTCAAGGCCAACTCCGCCGTTCCGTTCACAATGTCCACATCCCTTGTCAGTACGGTCTGCCCTTCGCGTACCACGTCAACATAGGCGGTTCCTTGCTGCTTCGTCGAAAGTACTTTCAACGCAATGCGGTCTCCGGCGTGATACACGGCATGTTCTGTACGGAGCAGAATCTGATCTTCTCCTGAGCGAGCGGACAATGGCACCGAAACAGATGTGTGATTGCCGTCCTGGTCCTTCGCTTCGATTGCTAGCGTCGTGGTTCCCTCGCTCACTTTCACGCGTATTACGCCTACGCCGCCGGCATCGGTTCGGATGTTCTGGTCGGCATTTCCCGGGGTGCGCACCGTCACTGTGGCCGGCGCCGGCTGCCCGTCGGCGTAGGAAGTCAGGATGAACAGCTGGTTCTCCAGATTCGGAATCAGTGTGCCTCCCTCCGGAACCGCCGTCACAATCAACGGAGACGGACTCACCGTAATGGGCTGCCCGCGCGTTTCCGCATGGCCCGCCGAGTCCTTTACGGTGGCCTCAATCAACACTTGAGCGGCGCCATGGTTGAGTGCGCGGCCGGCGAAGTACCCGGCCAGTTTCAGGTCGAAATGGTAGCTCCCTTCGCTGTCGGTCTTGCCCTTCATGGCGCCCGCCTCAAATTGCTCCACGTCCATCGCGGACGCCTTGACGGAAATCTCCGCACCTTCCACCGGTTTCCCAAAAAAATAGCTGGCGCGCACAATTCCGGTCACGCGGTCTCCCGGGCGATAGCCGTGCTTGGTCTGGCCCGAAAATTCAACAGCAACTTTAAATTTCGGCAGGACGTACCTCTCCACATTCAGCACCGCCTGCGCGGTGCTTTGCGGTCCAGCATCGGCTTCCCCCATCACTGCGCGCAGATGATACGCACCAAGGTTTACCTCATCCGCCAAACCGAATTCCGCCGAGGCAATTCCAAACTTACTGGTCTGCGTTACTTTCTTGAAGACTTTGTTCCCCCGCGAATCCTCAAGTTCGAAGGTCAGCTTGCGTCCGGCCACAGCCTGGTGATTGGAACGGTCGAGCGTCAATGCGCGCACATGAATCGTCTGCCCCGGTTGATACTGAGGCTTCTCCGTGGTCAACAGGATTGACACCTTTTCTTCCAGCCGGACTGCTTGCGTATATTCCGCTGCGCCGATCGCCGTCTCCACCACGTACCGCAGGGAGTAGGCGCCAGCCAAACCCGCCGGAAAATGAAAATCGGCCTGTGCCGTTCCCCTATCGTTCAACGCGCCCGTGAAAAGCATTCGCGGCTTCCGGTTCGGCGCCAACAGTTCGATGAGCACGGATCCCGGCCCCGGGATCATCTCGTTCCGCGTGTCGGTAGCAATCACGCGGATAGCGGCCGGTCCGCCCGTAAGATAGGACTGCTGCCCAATCACCCGTAACACTGGCGTCCGCAGAATCGTCGACAAGGATTCCGTGCTCTCGATCGCTGGCTGCTTCTGATTGCGAAACTCAAATCGATAGCGCAGGCGATGCCACACCAGATCCTCAACCTTGATCGCCTTGGCGATTTTCAGGTCGATATGCCACGCTCCGCTTCCGTCTCCTGCGGACACAGTCTGCTCCGAATGGTCCAGAATCTCATCTTCGGGATTGAGCACATCCACCGTCAGACGCCCGCTGCCCTTGTGAGGCGCCTTGTAGGGAATCGTTAGCCGCAATGTTCCGTGCGAATAGGTGGCGGACAATGAATCCCCGCTGGCAGCACGTGCCTGCTCGAAAAGCTCAATCATCGCCGCGCAGCCTATCAGCAAAAACGCCGCGAGAAAGTAAAGCCAGTACTTCCCGATGTTCTTTAGTCCGTTTTGCGCCTTCATCGTTCCCTCCGCAATTCGATTGCGACCCGCGCGGCTAGACCATTGGACTGGACGATCCGTCCAAATGTTCCCGCTCAAAGCGAGTTCACCTGAGGTATGCCGCCAGCCGCTTTTCCCTTTCACGCAAGTGGCCATCTAAACTGGAGAATGAGCAAAGTAACCGCACTAGTGCTGTCGGGCGGTGGGATGTTCGGTTCCTATCAGGCCGGAGTGTGGTCAGCCCTTCACAGTGTGATTCAACCGGATATCATTGTCGGCGCATCTATAGGTTCATTGAACGGTTGGCTCATTGCCGGGGGTTACTCCGGCGAGGCGCTGGAACAAAGCTGGCTCAATCTTGGAGAAGGCTTCCAGGTTTCGTGGCGCGTACCCAGGAACCTGGCTGAAGGCATCATCGACCCGTCGCTGGCCGAGGGTTGGATACGGAAAATCTATGAAAGCTGCTCGCCCCGGATCCGTTATGCCCTGGTCGCCACGGAAATGCGCACAATGAAGCGGGTGCGCTTTGAATGGCCGGGACTATCCTGGCAGCACCTGGCGGCTTCTTGCGCGGTTCCGCTGTTCCTCCGGCAGCAGACCATCGGCGGCGTGATGTACGGAGACGGTGGACTGGCTGATCCACTCCCCTTGTTCGACGCGATCGAAATGGGCGCCACCCGAATCGTTGCCGTGAACGTTCTGAAGCACAGACCAATGGTGGTCCGCGCCGCCGCGGCGGCTGCCCGGCTCTACGGAAGGCACCGCAAGAGTACACAGGAACACGTCGAGATTGTGGACATCAGCCCGGCTGCGCCGCTCGGCACGGGGAAGGAATCCGTCTACTGGACTCGCCAGAACGCCGAACGCTGGATTGCCATGGGGAAGACTCATGCTACCAAGGCGAAACATTTAGTTGTAGAATGTTTTGAGCGCAGTCAATCCATTTCCACGAAGGGGAACCTCTGATGGCGGCTTATCGCGTTTACCGCATGAAAGAGAACGTCCGCCAACAATTTCGCTGGGCGCCGCACACCATCGGAGTTACTTCGGTAAAGCCGAAGGACTACGAACTGGTGCATTCGGTGGAGGCTCAGGGTGTGTACGCCGTCTGGATGCTTTTGAAGGATACCGGCACGGCACTTCAAGTTGGCGATATATTAGAGGTAGAGGGCGGTGAACTCCGCATCTATAAGTACGTTGGATTTGAAGAAGCACAATGGATAATGCCGGAAGTGAAGAGTGGTTTAGAAGCGGCGCCGCTAGCATCAGGTCCGCCTTCATCTCAATAGATTCATCGGGGTCGGCGGTATGATTCTCGATCCGGTCGATTCTGATCGGTACAATCAGGTTGCCGTTGTAAGCTACATCTCGGGTGAACTGGGTACTTTTCTTGATCGGCTGAGGGAAGAACTGGTGGCCGGATGCAAGCCCCACGCCCATGTTACGATCCTTCCTCCCAGGCTGACCACGGCCGATCTACAAACCAACTGCAGAACGATTGATGACCGCCTTGACGGATTCGGCCCCTTCGATGTCGAATTGATTGACGTTCGAATTTTCAAGGGATCGGATGTCATCTACGCCGCGTTGAGCAATGGTTGGCCGGAGTTGGTGGCGATGCATCAAGCCATGGATGTCGAAGGTCTTCGGTTTGACGAGAGATTTCCGTTTCATCCGCATGTAACACTGGCGCAGCAACTGGACCCGGTCACGGTACCCGAAGTTTTTGAACTGGCGCGCAGGCGCTGGGAGGAATCGGTGCCTGCCCGGTCGTTCCACGTGGAAACGCTGACGTTCGTGCAGAACAAAGGCGGAAACAACTGGATCGATTTGGCAACATTCGACCTGGCAGCAGTTCGCGTCCGCCGTTAGGAGCATCGCTGAGCGGCTAGAACTGATACAGCATCAGGTACACCACCACACCGGTTACACTCACGTAGAGCCAGATCGGAAAGGTCCATCGCGCGATGCGCCGGTGCCTGGCGTAGTTCCCCTTCCAGCCGCGATACAGTGTAATGGATGCGAGTACCGGAACCGTGGCCGCCAGCACAACATGTGTAAACAGAATTGTCAGATACACGGTCCGGAACGGCTTCGCCTTCGGATACGGCACGGAGCCGACCTGCGCGTGATAGATCAGGTAGCAGATCAGGAACAGGATGGATACGGCGAACGCGCTGATCATCACGCGCCGGTGCTGTTGCACAAGCTTCCGCCGGATTAGCGTATATCCCCAGACCAGCAGCACCGCGGCGACGGCGTTCAATGTCGCATTTATCGCGGGCAAGTCATGAACGGCGATCATGCGGCTTCCTTCGTGACGGTCCGGATATCTTCCAGCAGTTTAGCGATGCTCTCCGTATCGGATGTTTCGTAGTACCCGCGGATCTGGCCTGTGCGGTCGATCAGGACGAATCGGGTGCTATGTTCCAGCGCGCCGCCAATGTCGCTGAGGTGAAACGTATCCCAACTCAACCTTCGCAAATCCCCGCGTGAGCCGGTTAGAAAGTGCCACCTCATCGGATCGGCCTGGAAACGCTTTGCGTAAGCCGCCAAGACCTCTGGCGTGTCCCTGTCCGGATCGATAGTGAAGGTAACAACCTCAAGACCGGCGCTATCCTTCGCCTGGGCGATTACCTGCTTCATCTGGCTGGTCATGCGCGGACATGGTCCCATGCAGTTGGTGAAGATGAAGTTCGCCAGCCAGACATGGCCGTTCAGCTTTTGCGCGCTGCGAAACGGTTGACCAGTCTGATCCGTCAGGACAAAATCCGGCACCTTGCCATAGGCGGGCAGTGCAGGCTTGTGACCGCACCCCGTCAGCAGCACGGCGGCTATCCCAATGATCACTGGCGCGTTGCTCACAGGCTGACGTGGTCGGCCATCATCAGACCGTAGAGCACGGGCAGGTACACAATGGAGGCGAGCAGGACACGCCGCGCGTGAGCGCGGTTGAGTTCGCGGGATACCAGCACACCCGAATAGAAATAAATTGAGCCCAGCACCAGGGCGCCGACCACATAAACGTTGCCGGACATTCCCAAATAGCGGGGCAATAAGCTGACGGGAATCAACGCGAACGAATAGTACAAGATCTGACGCACCGTGGAATCACCGCTGGGATCCACCACCGGCAGCATTTTGATGCCGGCGTTCGAATAGTCGTCTTTGTACATCCATGCGATGGCGTAGAAGTGGGGAAACTGCCACAGGAACAGAATGGCGAACAAGGCCCAGCCTTGCGCCGTCAGTGTCCCATGCGCCGCCGCAAAGCCAATCAGCGGAGGCATTGCCCCCGGAATAGCACCCAAAGTGGTGGAATGCGGCGTTCTCCGTTTTAACGGGGTATAGACAAACAGGTAGCTGGCAAGCGTAAACAGTCCCAGCAATCCGGTCAGCAGATTCGCTCCCAGGCTGAGTTCCACAAAGCCGATGACGGAAAGAACTATGGCGAAAATTAACGCCCGCGTGGGATGCAGCCGCGCAGCCGGCAGCGGCCGGCCTTGGGTCCGGACCATTTTTTTGTCGGCATCCCGTTCCCACCACTGGTTCAACGCCGCCGTGCCGGACGCAATAAAGGCAGTCCCCAGCAAGGTATGAATCAGAACGCTCCAGGTCCAGCCATCCAGCGCGCCGAAGAAATAACCCACTCCGGTGCTCATCAGGATCAACCAAGTGATGCGCGGCTTTGTGAGAAGAATATAATCGAGCAGCATTAAGAAACCGCCGGAAGACTGCTTTCGGCCAGTTTCGCATGCGGGCGGACGTTGCGGCGAACCTGAATAGCCAGCGCCACAGCGCAGGCCATGGTCAGAGCGCCAGTGGCAACATGCAGAATGGTAAGCGCTACAGCGGATTGCGACGGGACGGCGGCCTCCCCGGCGGAAAGACGCGCCAGGTACGTGACTATACCGAGCACCACTTGGACAACCGTAATTCCCATCAACGCCCACGCGGTCCGCGTCAGTGTGGGATGCGACCCGTACTGTGCCAGGACAAACACGGCAACCATGATCAGAAATCCGGTCACGAAAATGGCGCCGACGATGTGCGGCATCACGGTAAACGCTCTGTGCCTGTAGCCCGCGCCCAGCGCCAATTGCACCAACACCAGCACCGGAGCTGCAAACGCCAGCGCCCGCATCGACGGCCAGCCGGAATCTTCCACAATCACTGGGCCGCGCTTCCACGATGGAGAAGTAAAGATAGCGATGGCTACCGTAGTCGAAAAGAACAACTGCGCCAGACAGGCATGGCTGATGCTGACGGGCTTCGGCAGCATGTACTTGACGGTCATGCCACCCAGTACGCCTTGCACGATCACGGCGGCAACTGCGGCGAATCCCAGGTTGCGCATCCAGCGGCGCTCTTCCACTCGCCAGAGCCAGATGGCCATGATCACGGTTAGAAAACCAACCAGCGTGGCGATCATGCGGTGACCGTGTTCATAGAACACACCGCCCTTCATCTCCGGCATCACTTTGCCATAAGACAAAGGCCAGTCCGGAACAGAGAGTCCGGCTTGATTACTGGTTACCGATGCGCCTGCTGCTACAAGGAGTAAAGTGCAAACCGCTAACAGGATCGCGTAGCGGTGCAACCAAGGTTTTTCCATCCAATAAACTATTTTACCCCATTGAAAGCGCAGCAGGCGCCCCTGCGGATTAGAAGGCGATACGCAGCCCCACTTGCAAAGTCCGTGCGCCTGCGCCTTCCGCTGCTTGCGTGGACGAAATCCGCCCGAAGCTGGAGGCACTGACAGTCGCCGCCGGATTTCCGAAGTTGGCATGATTCAGCAAATTGGTAGCCGAGCCTTCCATTTGGAAGTAGCGATTTTCGCCGAAATAAAACTTCTTCTGTAGCTTAGCGGAGGTAACCACCGTGCCGGGCCCAATCAGTTGTCCAGGTCCGACGTTCCCAAACCGGCCCGAATTATTTGCCGGAATACTGAAGGCGGATCTATCCCAGTAGGCGTTCAGTGTTCTCTTGTCGGCTGGCAGATTGCCATAGCTGGTGCCTGTGTAATCCGGGCGGTCATTGGCGCGGGCATCTACGTTGGTCCCGCTAGGATCGGTTACACCTCCGGTGATGGGCGTCAGGAACTGGCCGGTCTGCCACAGAAAGATGCCGGCCAGATCCCAGCCGGCAATTGCGCTCTTGGCAATGTGTCCCCCGAGATTGGAAGGCGTCCATTCTTTCGCAAACGGAATCGAGTACGTGCCGGTGGTGAGCCAGCGGTGCCGCCGCGCCCCGGCGATGTTGCCGTAATCGAGAGTGAGATTAAAGCGATCGGTTGGAACCGATCCCGCTTCCCCGGCGAAATTTGTCCCGTTCGATCCGTTTGCGTTGCTCAGATTCTTTGCCCAAAGCCAGGAACTCTGAAACGCGAGATTGTTGGAGAAGCGCTTATTCACCTCGGTTGTAAGGGCATTGTATTTCGCTGAAGCGATCGGGTCGCGGCTGTAGACAATCGCCCAGTTCGGATACGGCCTCGCAAGTTTTGCCGCCGCATAACCTTGCGTGTTCACGCGGACCTGATTCAAATCAGGACTGGCGTAGAGCTTGATGGTATGCGAGCCCGTGTATGTGACCCGCAATCCGGTATTCCAGCCAAGATCGCGCTCCACGGTGAAGTTCCACTGTTGTACGTAGGGGTCGGGCGCATTGATGTCGTTGCCGCGGCGGAAGTCCGCGTTGCCCACGGCAGTGACCGATCCCACGCCCGCGCCGAAGGGTGTCGGAAAGGCGAGTTGCGGTGCCCCGTTCACTAGGGAGTTCGTATAGGTCCGGGTATCCGATGTATGGATGCCGGTCAAGGAGTAGAAGACGGCTCCCAGAATCGTCACCGAGAACACGCCGTAACCGCCGCGGATTACCGTCCGGTCGCCAAACGGGCGATAGGCAAAGCCAATGCGAGGCATGAAATTGTTCTTGTCGGTGTAGCGCAGGTTTTCCGGAATACCGGCGTCCTTGGCAGTCACGATGGGCGTGCTGCCAATGGACGCCCTGAACTGCGGTGACGTCAGCGCCAGCGAAGCGGCGTTGGGAACAATCACCCGTCCGCCCGGGAAGTTCCGGTCGAAGTTCGCCAACTGCAGCGTGTCGTCCACGAAGGGCGGATGAAATTCATACCGCACGCCGAAATTCAAGGTCAATTTGGAAGACATCTTGAAGTCGTCCTGTGCGTAGTAGCCCTGATGATTTGTGGATCCGTTGATGTCGGGACTGGTATTAGCCAGCCGCGTCCGGTTGGGATATCCGAGAAGGAAATCGGCAAAGTCGTTTCCGGAATATTGTCCGTTGAAACGGTACTCGCCCAGATCGTCGCCCGAGAAAAACGAGATGTTGTCCGAAGTTCGCAAGTGCCGGATGTCGGCCCCGAATTTCAATGTGTGCCGGTTGATCGCCCAAGTCAGGTTATCGGTAAACTGAATGGTCCGGCTGGTCTGCCGGAAACCACGCGCATTGCCCGTCCCAGCAAATGGTCCGCTGAACCCGAAATCCGGGACGCTCGACACTTTCGGTGGATCGCTCCGGATGCCAACGATTCCCAAATCTTTGACGAGCGCTGGGCCATCGAAATCCGCGCCGCCGACGCCGAAATCGCGTCCGCGTGCGCGGTCGGTAAATCCGGACCGGAATTCGTTCAACAGGTTCGCCTTCACCACGTAGTTGTACGAAAACACCATGGTCTTGCCTCTTTCAGGCGCCCGGTCGTCTCCCAGCGTAGTCAGCGTGAGGGGCGTGGCGCGAACAATGTCCTTGTAGGAATACCGCGCAAAGATCGTCTGTTTGTCATTAAAGTGATGATCGCCCCGAAGATCGTACTGGTTGTTCGTATTGCCGCCGGATTTCAAGACCGTATAGTTCGGCACGTTGATCGCGTTGCCTCCGGAAATCTGCCGCGGATACAACTTCTCCAGCACTTTCGCCGAGACCGGGTTGATGCGGTTCGCAGGAATAATGTTGCCGGGGAACGGCGTTGCCGCGTTGCCAACACCCGTCAACGGATCCCGAATCACCGTGGTGACACTCGAAAGGTTCCCGCTACGGTAACTGTCCGGCGGTACGGTGGTATTGATCAGCGTCTGCGCGCGGTAGCGCAGCCCTTCGTAGTCGGCAAAGACGAACGTCTTGTTCTTGATGATGCGCCCGCCGCCTCGAACACCGAAATCATTGGAAACTTTAAATGGCGCTCCCTGCTTGGGCGAGAAGAAATCCCGGGCGTCGAAGGCGCCGTTCTGGTGGTACCAGTAAACGCTGCCGTGATATTCGTTGGTGCCGCTCCGGGAGGTAGTCGTGATGTCGCCTACTTGCGAATACTCCGCGTTGTTGCTGATCGTACTCACCTTGATCTCGCCAATCGCATCGCCCGACGGAAAGGTGTCGATCATCGCTCCGTTGCTGCGCACGTCGATCGTCGAGATTCCATCCACTGACGTCGTCAGCATGAAAGGCATTCCGCCGGCCAGTGACAGCGTAGGCGGATTGCCATTGCTCGGCTGTACGCCAGGCGTGAAGGAGACGGCATTGTAGACGGAGTTGGTCGACCCGGCGCGAAAATTCACCGGGATCTGCTGAATCTGTTCGATCGATTTGGAATCCACGATGGTTGCCTGGTCGGTGGTGATCACCTGTCGGGCGGCAGTCACCATGACTTCAGTAGCCGTACCCTGCAACTCGAGTTTGGTATCGACACGAGCGATTTCCCGCGCGCGGACCGCGACATTCTTCGTCAACGCGGTACGGAACCCGCTGTTCTCTACCGTGACGTCGTAAATTCCGGCATCTAGATTGAGAGCGGAGTAGTTGCCGTCGGAATCGGTGGATACCTTGCGTGTATCTCCGGTGCGCGTGTTCTGAGCCGACACACT
>JBDUEM010000075.1:0-27750 GCA_040002435.1 Bryobacteraceae bacterium | reverse complement strand
CGCTACCTGGTGGCGGAAAATCAACCTATGGTGCGGAAGGAGGCAGCTTGAATCCACTCGATCAAGTTAATGTGTACCTGCGGGAAGTGGAAGCGCGGCTTCGCTGGAGTGCAATCTCCCGCGGAATCGCCTGTACCGCGCTTGCCGCGCTGATTGCCACCGTGGTGTTGGTGCTGATCATCAACGCGTTCGCCTTCTCGCCGGCCAGCCTCACCACGGCCCGACTGTGTTTGTTTCTGGCGCTGGCGCTGGCCATCGGTTTCGGGCTGGTGATTCCGTTCATGCGGCTGAATCGCCGCTGGGCCGCGCGGCGGGCGGAGGAGTCTGTTCCGGCGTTTAAGGAGCGCTTGCTCACCTTCGCTGAGAAGCATCCCACTGGCGATCCGTTTCTGGAATTGCTGGCCGCCGACACCATGGAGGTGGCCGGGCACGCCTCGCCCAAGAGCATTGTGACGGACGGGTGGATTTTTGGTTCCCTTTCGGCAGCCGCCGTGGCTGCGGTCACGCTGGTTTGGCTGGTGATCTCCGGTCCCGGCTTTATGGGGCATGGGGCGTCGCTGCTTTGGGCGGGAACGCCGAAAGAGGGCATGAAGGCGTTCTACGAGATTCAGGTCACTCCGGGCAACCGCAAGGTCCGCCGCAAGTCCGACCAATTGATCTCGGCGCAGCTTGTCGGGTTCCAATCGATGCATGTGAACTTCTACGCCAAGTACAAGGGTGCGTCGAAGTGGGAAGAGGCTGTCATGCAGCCGCAACCGGGCGGTTCGAAGCACGAGTTTCTGTTTGCCGGCCTGCCTGAGACGGTTGAATACTATGTGGAGTCGAGCGGGGTGCGGTCCGGTACGTTTACGCTGACGGCCATCGATCTGCCGAGTGTCAAGAAAGTTCGTGTTACCTATCACTATCCGAAATGGGCGGGTCTTAAGGACATCGTGCAGGAATCGGGCGGTGACATACGGGCCGTGGAAGGCAGTGAGGCCGACGTCGCTATCCTTACCGATAAACCGCTTAGCAAGGGCGTGCTGATTATCGACGATGAGACGCGCATCGACTTTACGGCTGGGGAAGGGAACTGGATCCATGCGAAGGTTCCGGTGAAGAAAGACGGGATGTACCATGTGTCCGCCGTGGAAAAGGGCGAGGACATCCGCATGACTGAGGACTTCTTTATTGAAGCCCAGAAGGAAACTCCGCCGGTAGTGAAGATTGTGCGGCCGGGGCGTGATGCGAAGGTGAATCCGCTGGAAGAAGTGACGCTGGGCGTGGAAGCGGAAGACGATTTCGGCTTGAATAACGTGGAGCTGCACTACTCCGTGAATGGCGGCGAGGAGAAAGTGGTCCCGCTGCTGAAACAGAAGGGCGTGAAGAAAGCCAACGGCGAGACGATGATTGCGCTGGAAGATTTCAAGCTGGTTCCGGGCGACCTGGTGAGCGTTTATGCGACCGCGAAGGATGCGCTTAGCACTACGCAGTCCGATATGGCGTTTATTGAGGCGCAGCCTTTCGAGAAGGAATACTCGCAATCGCAGGAGGGTGGCGGCGGTGGCGGCGGTGGAGAGCAGCAGGACGACAACAAGATCTCGCAGCGGCAGAAGGAGATTATCGCGGCTACGTTCAACCAGGTGCGCGACAAGAAGACCGATAAGGCCAAAGCTGCCGAGAATGCGAAGTTCCTGGCTGATGTGCAGACGAAACTGCAGGCGCAGACCACTTCGCTGGCGCAACGGATGCAGCGCCGGGAGCTTTCCGGAACGTCACAGGAATTCCAATCGTTCTCGAAGGACATGACGCAGGCGGCGGAGGCGATGGGGAAGGCGACCGAGAAGCTGAAGGGGCTTTCGTGGAACGACGCGCTGGGACCGGAGCAGAAGGCGCTGCAGTACCTGCTGCGCGCCGAGGCGACGTTCCGTCAGATTCAGGTAGCGTTCGGTAATAAGGGCGGTGGAGGCGGTGGTGGCGGCGCGGGCCGGGACCTGGAGAATCTGTTCGACCTGGAACTGGACACCGAGAAGAATCAGTATGAGAGCGGTCAGCAATCGGCGGCTTCGGCGGAAGAGCGCGCCAAGGAAATCGATGAGGCGCTGCAGAAGCTGGAGCAACTGGCGCGGCGGCAGCAGGAACTGGCACAGCAGAAAGAACAGAAGAATCAGATGAGCCAGCAGCGGTGGCAGCAGGAAATGCTGCGCCGGGAAGCGGAAGAGCTGAAGAAGAAGATGGAGGAAATGGCCAAGGCCCAGCAGCAGGGGCAGCAGGGACAATCGGGCCAATCCGGGCAGCAGGGACAATCGGGGCAGCAGGGCCAGGCGGGACAATCCGGGCAGCAGAGCGCGTCCCAGCAGCAACAACAGCAGCAGCAACAGCAACAGCAGCAGCGGGGCAACGGCCAGAACGATCAGCGCTTGCAGCGGGCCATCGACCAGTTGACTCGCGCGACCGATGACATGCGCAAGGCCGCCGGAAGCCAGAGTGATCAGCCGCAGCAGGGATCGGCCGAAGCCCGGCGGGCGGCGGACCGGCTGCAGGAAGCGCGGGATCAACTGTCCGGTATGCGGCAGCAGGAAGCGGGCCAGGAGATGAGCGACCTTGTGAGGCGCTCGGAAAAGCTGGCAGCGCAGCAGAACGAATTCGTGGACAAGCTGAAGAAGGCGTTTCCGAACAGCAACGGCGGCATCCAGCCGGGACAAAGCCGGCAGCAGAATGAATCGCTCGCCGGTGAGAAGGAAGCGATGGCGAAAGAGTTGAGCCAGCTTGAGAAGGAGATGCAGAATGCCATACGGAACCTGGCTAGCGGGCAGCGTCCGGCATCGAGCAAGCTCCGCGACGCTCTGGGCGAGGCGCAGCAGAACGAGCTGGGTCTGCGGCTGAAATACGGCGGCGAGGCGATTCGGAACGGCTATGGCTCCTATCTGGGGCCGCGGGAGACGCCTGTCACAGATGGCTTGAACAAGCTGCGGGACAAGGTGAAGGAAGCGCAGTCGGCTCTGGGGCCGGGCAGCGGGGCTCCGGATACGGAGACTGAAAAGGCGCTGGCTCGGGTGGAGAAGCTACGGAGCCAGCTGGAGCAGATGGCGAAGGGCAACCGCAACGGTCAACAGAACGGCCAAGGCCAGCAGCAGGGCAAGCAGGGCCAAGGTCAGGGACAGGGCCAGCAGCAAGGCAAGCAGGGCCAGGGCCAGCAGCAAGGTCAGGGACAGCAGCAGGGCCAGGGGCAAGGGCAACAGCAAGGTCAGGGCCAGGGTCAGGGCCAGCAGCAGGGGCAGAACGGCCAGCAGGGTCAGGGTCAAGGACAGCAGCAGGGTCAAAATGGCCAGCAGGGCCAAGGACAGCAGGGCCAAGGACAGCAGGGCCAAGGACAGCAGGCCGGCAATCAACAAGGACAGGGACAAGGGCAGGGTCAGCAGCAGTCCTCGACCGGTCAACAGGGCGGGCAGGGCGGACAGTTCAGCCAGGGCCAGAACCGGGGCGGGGCCAATAACGGCGGCGGAGGCATCTACCGCACGCGGGAATTCACGGGGCAGGACGCGACGCAGAGCGGCGGGGACATCGAGCGGGCTTATCGCGACGGCATGCGGGACCTCTCGCAGCTGCGGCAGTCCATGCGGGACAATCCCGACGCCGAGCGCGACGTGATGGAGCTGATCCGCGACATGCAGCGCATCGACCCGGTGCTAGCTCCCGGCAATCCGGCGCTGATTGAACAGTTACGCACGCAGATCCTGCCGGGCCTGGAGCAGGTGGAACTGCAACTGCGCCGCAAGCTGGAGAATCAGCAGTCCGGACAGGTTCGCAGCAGCGCCAGCGAACGCGTACCGACGGGGTACGGCGACGCGGTGGCGGAGTACTTCCGCAAGTTAAGCAAAGGGAAATAATTTATGAGACAGCGTATTCTTCTGGCGGGCCTGGCTGCACTGGCGGCCCTGGGTACCGCTTTTGCCGCGGAGGGCGGTTTCCCAAGTCCTTCGACGGGTATGGAACACTCGCCTACCAAGGGGAAGCAGATTGCCGTTCTGGCGGGCGGCTGCTTCTGGTGTACGGAAGGGATTTTCGAGCAGTTGATCGGCGTCAACCAGGTGGTCTCCGGCTATTCGGGAGGCGACGCCAACGGCGCGCACTACGAGATTGTCGGGTCGGGCCGGACGAACCATGCCGAATCCATCGAAATCACTTTCGATCCGTCTAAGATTTCCTACGGTGAGATTCTGAAGGTCTTTTTCACCGTGGCGCACGATCCGACGACGAAGGACTACCAGGGTCCGGATCATGGACGGCAATACCGGTCCGTGATTTTTTATAAGACACCTGAGCAGAAGAGCATCGCCGAGGCTTACATCAAGCAGCTCGACGACGCGAAGGTTTTTGGCAAGCCGATCGTGACGGAAGTGGCGCCCCTGGTGAAATTTTATCCGGCTGAGGACTATCACCAGGACTTCATCAAGAACAATCCAAACCATCCGTATGTGGTGGTGAACTACCGGCCGAAGCTGGCGAAACTGAAGAAGTACTATCCGGAACTGATCAGGAAATAGCACCAGCGGGAGCTTGCAACTTTGGCCGTTCCGTGATGTGATGATCGTTCGCATGGCCACTCCACTTACCAGAACCCCCCCGATTGCGGCGCAGACGCCGACGCGCACCCGTTACTGGGTCGTGGTGTTTGCGGTCACGCTGGCCGTGCTTTCCTATATCGACCGCGTGTGCATTTCTCAGGCCGCTCCGGTCATCTCGCGGGACCTGGGGCTCGATAAACAGCAGATGGGCTATATCTTCTCGGCCTTCGCGGTGGCTTACGCCCTGTTCGAAATTCCCGGCGGATGGATGGGCGACTGGATGGGGCCGCGGAAGGTCCTGATGCGTATCGTGATCTGGTGGTCGATTTTTACCGCTGTCACGGGGTTCATGTGGAGCTTCACTTCGATGGCTGTTGCGCGGTTCCTGTTCGGTGCGGGAGAGGCGGGCTGTTTCCCGAATCTGACGAAGGCTTTCAGCACGTGGCTTCCGAAAGTGGAGCGGGTGCGCGCGCAGGGAATCATGTGGACGTTTGCCCGCTGGGGGGGCGCATTCACACCGCCGCTGGTAATTCTGGTTTTCTCCTTCATGTCGTGGCGCGGGGCGTTTGTACTGTTTGGCGCGCTGGGCGTGGTGTGGGCGGTCTTCTTCTACGCCTGGTTCCGCGACAATCCGCGAGACAACAAGAGCGTGAATGCCGCCGAGCTGGCGCTGATCGCCGAGAACGCCGATGTGGCCGAGAGCGGGCACGGCAATGTGCCCTGGGGTAAGCTGACTACTTCGCGCACGGTTTGGCTCTTGTGGGCGCAATACTTCTTTCTTTCGTATCCCTGGTATTTTTACATCACCTGGCTGCCGACTTATTTACAGGAGAACCGGCATCTTTCTCCGGGCGAGAGCGCTAAGCTGGCGATTCTGCCGCTGTTTTTCGGCGGCCTGGGCGCGCTGATCTGCGGCTTCATTTCGGCGTGGGTGGCGCGAATGGTGGGCAGCGTGAAGACGGCACGGCAGCTTTTGGCGAGCACGGGCTTTGCGGGCGCGGCTGTGCTGTTGTACCTGGCGATTCACACGGAAAATCCGACGTACGCCATGCTGATGATGGGTATGGCGAGCTTCTGTAACGACCTGGTGATGCCGGGTGCGTGGGCCGCCTGCATGGACATTGGCGGCAAGTATGCGGGGACGATGGCCGGGTCCATGAACATGATGGGCAACCTGGCTGGGTTTGTCGCGCCTTCGGTGGGCGGAATTATTCTGAAGTCTACCGGCGGGAATTGGGATATGTTCCTGTATTCGATGGTGGGGATGTATGTTTTGGGGATTTTCTGCTGGCCGTTTATTGACCCGGTTACACCGATTGATCAGGATTAGGGAGGGCCGGCGAGGGCGCCGGCTGCGGCCCTGGGGGCCGCCGTCCTACGGGAGACTGCTAGAAGCTGCGGACTCCCATCGACACTATGTCGTCTACGCGCATCGTTTCTTTGACTACGAACGGTTCGCCGTATTTTGCACCGATCAGGTTGCCGTAGAACCTGGCAATCGCCGCGTGGCGTTCATGGATTTCCTGTGCTTGCGGGAAGAGGCCTGAGGCTTCGGCTGTTTCGCCGTATTGCGATTCGTAACACAGCAGCGCCGCCATTCTCCTTTCGAAATAGGGAGTGATGTCGACTACGAACGACGGCGTGACATTCGCGTACAGCGAGGAATAGAGGACTTTGAATGGCCGGTGGGCTTCCGTGGCCGGGTCCAATTTCTTGAGTCCGGCCAGGAAACAGGCCTCGAAGCCGATTTCTCCCGCGCGGTAGTGGTCCGGATGACGGGCCTCCCAATACGGCAGAATCACCACTCGGGACTTGCTGAGCCGGATCTCCGCTGCCAGGGCCATTCGGGCTGCCAGCGTGTTCTCCAGTTTTGCGTCCGGTAAACCGAGGTTTTTGCGATAGGCCAGGCGCATCTGATTGGCGGCCGCGTCCGCTTCGCGCAGACGGATCTCCGGGCTGCCGCGGCTGCCCATTTCGCCCGCCGTCAGATCCAGCACACCGGTCTTGTAGCCCATCTCCTGCATGCGCATCAATGTGCCGCCGCAGGTCTGCTCCACGTCATCCGGGTGGGCGGCGATGGCCAGGACGTCTACCACGAATAGTCCCTGCGGCCGCGGAAACGCTCCTTCGAGCCCAACGCGTACACCAGCAGCATACCGGCCAGGAAGCCGCCGATGTGGGCGAACCATGCTACGCCGCCTTTCTCCACGTTGGAGTAGCCGATGGAGCCGACGCCGCTGAAAATCTGAATCACGAACCAGTAGATGAGCATGAAGACGGCCGGCACCTCAAAGGTGGTAAAGAAAATGAAAATCGGCACCAGGGCGACGATCTTGGAATGGGGAAACTTCACCAGATAGGCTCCCATGACGCCGGCGATTGCGCCGCTTGCGCCGATGGTGGGCAGGCGTGAATCCGGATTGAACATGATGTGGACCAGCGCGGCGGCGATGCCGCACAGCAGGTAGAACAGCGCGAATTTGGCGTGTCCTAAAACGTCTTCCACGTTGTCGCCGTAGATCCAGAGGAACCACATGTTGCCGATGAGGTGCAGCCAGCCGCCGTGGAGGAACATGGAAGTCAGGATGGAGGAATAGTGCAGGCGGTCCGGTACGATGCCGTAGTAGGCAATGAAGTAATTCCGTTCGTAGGGATCGAGCGAGATCTGAAACAGAAACACCAGGATGTTCAGCGAGATGATGATCACTGTTACAAACGGCGGCGAGTAGCTTGGCTGGGAATGCCGTAACGGAATCATTGGTTCAGCAGATGCCGGCGTGCTCCTCGAACTCGCGCTGCACGCGGCGCTCGGCCCGTGCCATCAAGGCGCGCGCGTCGGCCAGCTTCCTGATGCCACCACGGGCGCCCAAGGCTGTGCAGTTCAGGGCGGCCAAGGCGTTCGAGAGATCAAGGATATCTTTCATCGGCAGCCCCTGCAAGACAGCATAACAAAAGGCTCCATGAAAGACGTCGCCGGCGCCGGTGGTGTCCACGCAATTGACAACGAAAGCCGGGGAGTAGACGAACCGTCCATCCACACGGGCCAGGGATCCGTGCGCCCCGAGGGTCATTGCGGCCACCTTCATTCCGTACTCCTCCTGCAAACGCTGCAGGGCCTTGAAGGGGTCGCGTTCGTTGGTCCACTGGACGGGGAACTCCGAACTGGCGACGAGGTAATCGACGTAGGGCAGCACCTTGTCGAAACCGTGGTAGATGGTGTCGACGTCCACTGTGACGGGAATGCCGGCTCCGCGTGCGATGCGGGCGGCGCGTTCGACGGCGGCGGTGTCGTGTCCGTCGATGTGCAGCATGCGGGCGCAGGTGATCTGTTCCGGGGTAATCTCGTCGGGATTCAGGCGCAGGCACTCGGGGCGGCTCCACAGAACAGTGCGTTCTCCCGTGGTCTGGTCGATGAGGATGTATGCCGTCTGGTTGGCGCAGCCGGCGCGGACCTGGACGTGGTCCAGATTGATTCCGGAGGCCTGCAGGCTCTCCAACTGGATGCGGCCCCTCTCGTCGTCGCCCACCGTACCGATGTATTTCACGCGCAGCCCGAGATGGGCGCAGGCGACCATGGCGCTGGCAACCTGTCCGCCGGGACTTAGAATTTCCTTGGTGAACGGAACCTTTCCGGCATAGGCAGGGAAGTGCGGCAGGATGAGTAGCGTGTCGGTTGCGTTGAGTCCCACGCCGACCAGGTCGAATTCTGACATAACTTCCAGATTAGCAAGAGCTTCTATTCCAGCGCCGGTAATTTCGGTTCAAAGGATGAGAGTCTGGTCCGATTAGTAGGGTAGGCCCGACGATTCGGCGTTTAAGGAGAGCGGCACACTGTGGGATCTATGACGATTGGAAAGAAGCTTCTTTGGGGCTTTGGATCTGTGATAGTAATGACGGCCATGCTTGGTCTGATTGCGTTGGTCAAGATTGGGACCATGTCGGAAGGGATCGAGAAAATTGTCAAAACTTCCCTGCCGGATGTGTACTTTGTGGGCACGTTATCCGGCTTTGCAAAAGAGGAGCGGATGGCCATGATTTCGCATATTGCCTCCGACTCAGCGGGCGAGATGCAAAATTTCGATGCACTGATCGAAAGCAATTCGAAGAAGCTGTCGGAAGGCGTGAAGACATTTGATCAGAACAACAAGACTCCACGCGACCGCGAATACGTAGCGCGGCTGACGGAAGCGAATGAAACGATTTTGCGTGCGTGGGAAAAGATCAAGCCACTGAGTGCCTCGCTCAAGACTAAACAGGCATTGAACGTTTGGCTGAGCGAGGCCATACCGGCTGGGGCCGTCAGAGCAAAAGTACTGCAAGAGATGGCGGACTCGAGCAAGGCGGGGGGAGATGAGGATGGCGACCTGGCTACAAAAGCGGCCGCGTCGGGCCGGACATGGCTGATCATTGTGCTGTTTATTGCGGTATTCGGGGGTGCGGCGATCGCTTTCCTGATCCTGCGTAGTACGAACTCGGATTTGAAGAAGGCCGTGGACGAACTTGGCCAGGGGGCGGAGGAAGTAACGGGGGCTGCGGCGCAGATTTCCAGCGGCAGCCAATCTTTGGCGCAAGGCACGTCGGAACAGGCGGCTTCGCTTGAGGAAACTTCGTCTTCGAGTCAGGAAATGGCGGCGATGACGAAGAAGAACGCGGATAGTTCGAGAGAGGCCGCCAATCTAATGTCTATTGTGGACCAGCGGGTCCTGGCGGCGAATGAGACCCTTGCTGAGATGGTGGTTTCGATGGGCGAGATCACAAGTTCCAGCGACCGGATTTCCAAGATCATCAAGGTGATCGACGAGATTGCATTTCAGACCAACATTCTCGCCTTGAATGCCGCGGTGGAGGCGGCCCGGGCCGGAGAAGCAGGAATGGGATTTGCGGTAGTTGCCGAGGAAGTCCGCAATCTGGCTCAGCGCAGCGCACAGGCGGCAAAAGACACTGCGGCTCTGATTGAGGAGTCGATTGGACGGTCCAGTGAAGGCAGGACCAAGCTTGGAAAGGTGGAGCAGGCGATCCGTTCCATCACCGAGAGTTCCCAAAAGGTGAAGGCGCTGGTGGACGATGTCAATTTGAGCAGTACCGAACAGGCTCGAGGTTCGGAGCAGATTGCCAATGCGATCACCCAGATGGAACACGTAACCCAGCAGGCCGCCGCAAGCGCTGAGGAGAGCGCTGCCGCCGGCGAAGAGATGGCGGCGCAGGCCCGGGCGATGCTAGCTGTAGTTGGCCGGCTGAGGGCGATGGTAGAGGGCAGCCATGTGGATGCCGGCAGCGCAAATTCGTCCAGAGCGGCTGCCCAAAAGTCGATCCGCCCGGCTGCCTACAGGCATGTTCATCAGACCGCACCGCCGCGTATCTTCAAAAACTTATCGCCTTCAACTGAACCTGTGATGACTGCTGTGTCCGCGGAGAGAGACAGCTTTCCCATGGACGATGATTTTAAGGAATTTTGAACTACTTCCGTGATTTCTGTGGCATGTCGTAAACGTAAATGGTGTGGGGCCGCTTGAATGCATCCAGCGTCTCCACGCGGGACGCTTTCCAGCCGGGCACCATGAAGTCGTGCGACACTACGCGCGAACCCTTGTGCAGGTCCCGCTCCAGGTTCGGACGCAACAGGTCGTTCGATCCGGTTTCCAGGTAGATGATGACGACATCTGCCGACGTCAGATTGACGTCGAGCAGGTTTCCGTGGATCACCTGTACCAGATCCTGCAGATTTTTGCGGCGAATGGCTTCATTCACCGTTTTTACAAGGCTCTCGGAAATCTCCACGCCCACTGCTTTCGCTTTATAGCGTTCCGCAGCGGTAATCAGGACGCGCCCGTCCCCACAGCCCAAATCGTAGATTGTCTCGCCCTGCCTGATTTGCGCCGCTTCCAGCATCTTATCCACAATCTGCTGCGGCGAAGACACGTAAGGAGCCAGGCTATTGGAATAATCCCGCACATGCCGCGAAAATGGCTGTTGCGCCAAGCACGGGAAAGTAAGTAGAGCAAGAAATCCTACGGTCCTAAGCATTGTTCACTCTGATTGAGACGCCCCTGTGCGCCGTACGTGCTTCGATTTTACTATACGCGTTACCATCTCAGACACGGCAAACCACAAATCACGAGGCCGGCTAATGGTGTATTCGTATCCCTTTAAAAATTTGACGGCTCTGCCGATGGAATCGTTCCAGGGAACTGCCTGCGGATAGAGATTGTAATTCATGTAAAAGACGGGATAGTTCAGGTTGCCGATCTCCTTCAGGGAATCCTGAGGCACATTTTCTTCCAGCATGGCTTTGGGGCCGGCGAAGACAACGGCATCCGTGGTATCGCTAGAGGAAGTGATCTCGCGCCGGATGAGGTCAGTCAGGAACTCGGTGTCGCCGTGCTTCTGGCTGAGGCGCTTTAAATCCACGGTGCCGAGATTCAGGGCCGACAGGGATTCGCCGATGGCCGGGAAATCGATCCGCTCGGCGTTCTCCGCGCGATAGACGACTTTCTGCTCCTGGAGATTGAAGGCGATGACGGTGAACTTTCCGATGCGCGGCTCACGGGCAATGCTGCGCAGGATGGAGACCAGGGCGGTGGTATCGAGAGGCTGGAGGGTGGCGGAACGGGAATTTTGGGGCGCAAAGTTGATCAGCACCTTGATATTTAGCGGCGCCTCGTCCTGTTTGCGCATGACGGGCGGCTCTTCCTTAAATTGCTCCCGATCCGACGGCTGGATGGAGCCCGCCGCCATCACCAATTCGATCTCCTTATCCTTTGGGGGAAGCGCCGCTTCCATATCCCAATAGGAGGAGCAGACACGCTCGGCGCGGTCCCGCATGAGCCAGTCGACGTGGTATTTTCCTTCTCCCACATCGAAGGTTCCCTGCAGATAGGCATCCCCTTTGGCGTCCTCTTCGATCAGCGGCACGCGGATGCGCTGCGTAAAGTAGAGCGGTTCGTCGCGATGATCATCCGGGCTGACGCGGAAGAGGATGGTCAGCAGGTTTTCCGAGCCGCCTAACTCTTTTAACGGGATGCTCACTTCGTAGCCCGCATGGTGACGAAGGTCAAAACCGAGTACCGGCTTGTTATTAATTACCGAGCAGGGTAAGTCCTTGCGCGGTTCGCCCGCTTCCAGCACGGCCATATCGGTATTAAAAATACGAACCGCGGTTCCAGGTCCGGAACCGGTTAGGGCAAGCTGGGCGAGAAGGGGCAGGGAAGGGCAGAGGAACAGCGGATATAAGACCAGAAGAGATCGGCAGTGGCACCTTGGTGCTTGCATCGGCTCAACGCTCCGGAAATTGCTGACAGACTTTTCGGCTCCGCTTGGCACTCTGCTCGAAGCCGTAACACGATTATCTTACATTCGGCAGGAAGTGCAAGCGCCTGTAGAGTAGACTCGAGGCGGTATGATACATTTCAATAGATCATGGCATCCCGCAGTGTTAACAAAGTAATTCTCGTCGGCAACCTGGGCAAAGACGCCGAGACGAAGTTCACGCCGTCCGGCGTGGCGAAGACCACGTTCTCGGTGGCTACCAGCCGGCGCTGGAAAGACCAGCAAACAGGGGACTGGAAAGACGAAACCGACTGGTCGAACGTGGTGCTCTGGCGCGCGGAGAATCTGGCGAACTACTTAACCAAAGGCAAGCAGGTATACGTGGAAGGCCGGCTCAGCAACCGGAGTTATGAAGACAAGGACGGCGTCAAGAAGTACATCACCGAAGTGGTGGCCGAAGAAGTGATTCTTCTGGGGGGCCGCGGCGGCGCGGAGGGCGGTGGTACGGGTTCGTCCGACGACTACAGCTCCGGTCCGGTGTCTATGCCAAGAAGCGCACAGCAGCAGCGTCCGAAGGCTGCTCCGCAGGAAGCCAGCTTCGATCCCGGCATTTCCGACGACGACGTTCCGTTCTAGTGCAAAACATGGGTCGCACGAGTCATGCGGCGCGGGCTGTTTAGTGAGAGCTGGCGACAGCAGAGGCGACGCGGTCAAATCCGCCGGTGAGATTTCCGGCGTTATCGAATTCCCACTCGGCGGCTGGCCCAGTTACTTCCATATCTTTTCTGCTTTGCATGAAGGGCAGGAGATTTTCGCTCACCACAATGTTCGAAAGCTCGAGGGTGTTGCGAATCCAGACGAAAGTCACATTGCTGGAATCGGCTCGTCCAACCGTCTTCGTTAGCACTTCCATCGCTTCGCGGTCCGTGGCGGCGCGTAGCGGCGTTTTTACCGCGGACAGGTTGGAGGCGGCCATGGCGTTCACCTTGGTTACCTGCCAGTCAATCTTCTCAAACAGCCGCTCGGAAATCATATCCGTGAGGCCGATTCCGACGGCGTTGCCGTATGACAGCGGGCTCAGCTCACGGGCATAAATACGGATAATCCGCGGCGCCCAGGGCCATGGGTTCACACCGCCCCATGGATGCCGGTTGACGACCTTGCTGTCCATGCCGACGCCGCTGATGTGCTTGCCGATTTCTTCCACAATGAGAATGTCCACTTCCTCAAACAGGATGCGCGCCATCCACGAACGGGTCAGCGCCAGCAACCGTTCTTCTTCCTGCTCCAGGCGGCCGGCAGTCAAAGCCACCACCTTCGCCGTGTCGTGGTGCGCATCCTCGAGTAACGCCAAGCCACCCAGGATCTTGCCGGAGGCGAGGACATGCCTGCCGCCGGAACGGATCGCCTCGCCAAGGCCGATTCGGACGCCGTGCCGATGATAGTTGGTAGCCCCCTGCAGCTTGCCCAAGCCGATGGAGGCCATCTTCAGCAGGCCGCTTTCCACGGGCGCATCAAACGTGGTGTGCCATTTCACGCGGTTGACCAGGAACGCACCCTCGCTTTCAAACGCATGGCGATCGATGTAGGTCTCGACACCTTCGGCTGTTGTACCCAACGGAACTACGTCGAGCGAACTGACGATGGGGCAACCCACGGTGTCTTCGGTGATGCCATAGTGCGCCAGCACATCGAGCTGTCCCTGCGCGGTGGCGCCGCCGTGGCTGCCCATCGCGGGAACGACGAACGGCTTCAGGCCAAGCTCCAGGAAGTGAGCGGCTGTGGCTCGCACGATGGTGGAGATGTTGGAGATTCCCCGGCTGCCTGCGCCGATGGCGACGCGCGAGCCGGGAGCGAGGCCGCTGCCGGTACCGGTTGACGAAAGCTCCTCCCGAACCGCAGCATAAACGTCTGCCAGCTTTCTGCTGGGAAACTGTTGAAGAACGGGTAACAGCCTCGGAAGATTCATCCCATCACTCTATCATTTTGACGATTCCGGACTTTGGAGCCACCAGGGCGATGGCGGACCAGGAGATCGAGACCATCGTTAGAAATTTTTTCAAACATCACCCCGCCGCGCGCGGTCCAGTAGATGATCACATCCCCGCGCCGTCAGCGCCATCATGGTCAACGTTGGATGCTTGTCACCTGATGTGACAAAAGCCCCGCCGCCGAACACGTAGAGGTTCGCCACGTCATGCGACTGGCAGAAGGAATTCAGTACGCTGGTCTTTGAATCAGAACCCATGCGGCAAGTGCCGACTTCATGAATGAGGCCGCCAGGGACGCCCATTCGCGGCGTGGACGAGGTGATCTCACCGCCGGCGGCGCGGAAGATTTCCTGCGCCCGTCCAAAGAAGTCCGCGTACATTTTCCTGTCGTTGTCCGAGTGGGTGCAGTGAATCTTTAGCACCGGAATGCCCCAGGCGTCCTTCACCTGGGGATCGATCTCGACAAAATTCTCTTTCCGTGCCAGCATTTCCCCACCCGACAGCCAGACGCGCGACCGCGCCGGATACAAGCGCTTTATATCGCGCTTGAATTCCGATCCGAAGCCTGGATGATCGAGGGAATAATCCGGAAACATGGCCGCCCCGCCCGAGGCGCTGATAGCGTACCCGCGGATAAACTTCGGATTCTTCGTGCTGACGTTGTTGAAGTTCGGAACATACAACCCCCCGGCCTTCCCGTCGTCATTGCGGATGGCGGTTCCCTTCAGGATGGGCAGAAAACCGGACACAGGCGCGCCGCTAATCTGATCCATGAGATAGTGGCCGAGCACCTGGCTGGAGTTTCCCAAGCCTCCTTTGGTGGAGTTGAGCATCAGGCGCGTATTTTCGAGGGCGGAGCCGGCCAGCACGACTACCCTTGCTTCGGCTTCCACGGATTTTTTCGTATAGCGCTCAATGTAGGAAACGCCGCGGGCTTTGCCTTCCGCATTCATCAATACATGGCTGGCCACGGAATCGCAGCGGACTGTGATGTTCTTCGTCCTGAGTGCCGGCGGCAGCGTCACAGCCACAGTGTTGAACATCGCGCCGACGTCGCAGCCATTGCCACAATTGCCGCAGTAATGGCACGGCGGACGTTTATTGAGCATGCGGGTCAACTGCGCCACGCGTCGCGGTGTCGATGGCAGGCCCAGCTTCCTGCAGCCCGCCTCAAAGATGGTCTCGGCGCAATTCAAGCGCATGGGAGGCAGAAACTTCCCGTCCGGGAATTGCGGCAAACCGGCTTTCTCACCGGAGACGCCGATGAAGCTTTCCACACGGTCATAGTAAGGAGCGATGTCGGAGTAGGAAATCGGCCAGTCTTCGCCGTAGCCATCCCGCGAAGCGGCCTTGAATTCCAGGTCGGACATGCGGCCGGACGCCCGTGACCAATGCAGCGTGCGTCCGCCAAGGACCCTCGACCGCGACCAGCGGAACGGTTTGTCGGCGGGAGTCGTGTAAGGATTCTCGCGGTCGTCAATCATGATCTTGTAGTTGTATTCCGTGGAGCCGCTGAAATACTTCCGCATGACGCCGGGCTTGCCCTGCCCGCGAAACGGCAGTTCATAGGGCCAGATGTGCCGGAAGGCTTTAGCCGGCTCGATGGGCGATCCGGCCTCGAGCAGCAGCACCTTCATTCCCGCCTGAGTCAACTGCATGGCGGCCCACCCGCCGCAGGCGCCGGAGCCAACGATAATCGCGTCGAACATTTCCATGGAATTCAAACTCTCCGGTGCTCAGGGTGATTGCAGGCGGGAAATTCCGCAAGATATGCGTTGCCCTGGTATTCCAGATTCCCGATGAGACCGGCGCGCGATGTGTAGAACGCGAACACCGTCATCTGTTTGACTAAACGATAGGTGGCATATCCATTATGCTTGACCGCATGGTCCCGTTCAGGCGCAGCCATGCGTTTTACCAGAGCCAGTTGCCCAGCCGCATCCAGTTCCCCAAACCTCTGTCCGGCCAGATAGGTCATGGCCGCGCGCCATTGCTTTTGCATCTCGGGCGCCTCTGCGGCTGCTGCATTCACTACGAAGTCGATGTAGTGCGCGACATGAGCCTCCCGCGCTCCAGGTGTCTAATCCGTGGGAATCAGAATGCCGCAAAAGGCCTGCAGGACTGTGAACTCTTTTGGCTGGAAAAACTGCGGAGTGTAGGTGGTCCAACGGTCCGGCTCCGGCGGCGCCGCGCTCTTTCCGTGACGATGTTCTTCGGCCGCGTGCAGCCATTCCGCCAGAAACTCCTGGCCGGCCGCAGCCGTCATCACACGGGTGGTCACCGCCATCAACTCGCGTCGCGTCATGCCGCGATTCTATCGCAGGGGGAAGCCTCAATGAAGAGCTCACGGCTCAAAGGCATTCGTTGCCGGTAGTTGGCGTTGGAGGTGGATCCTCTGCTTCCGGCCCATTCTTCAGAAATAGCAGGGTTTTTGACAGCAAAGCAGCGGATTATTAACATATTGTAATGATGGAATAGCCCGCCGCAATACGACCTTATGTCCCGCTATGTCGCTCCCTATTGACTTCCTAGGGTATTCCCCTTAGCATTGCAAGAGAGTTGTCGACGGACTTCAGTCGATTCATTGGAACCTATCAGTCAAAGCCGACGCAGTTTCGGCTCAGGAGTCCGAGTTGTCATATTCGCTCTCGATCCCGGAGAGACTCAATCTCTATTTAGAACGCCGCCGGTGGTTGCTGCTTGCGCTGATTACTGTCCTCTACTTTGCCGGAACACTTGCCGTCGCGTCCAGCCGGCCGCTCTGGTTTGACGAGATTTTTACCGCTTATCTGGCAAGACTCGGAAGCACCACGCAGCTGTGGTCGGCACTGGCGGAAGCGACAGATGTCACGCCCCCGCTGTTCAATCTGATTACACGAACCTCCGTTCTGGTGTTCGGTCCAACTGAATTAGCCCTTCGTCTGCCAGCAGTTGCGGGCTTCTGGCTGATGGGACTGTGTATTTTTGTGTTTGTCCGTAAACGCGCGTCCATCCTTTACGCGGCTGCGGCTCTGTTAATTCCTATTTGTATCGAGGCCGGAGTGTATGCTTCGGAAGCCAGGCCTTATGGCCTGGTGCTTGGAGGCTGCGGGCTGGCATTAGCCTGCTGGCAAGCCGCGGCGGACGGATCCCGTCGATGGGCTGCCATCCCAGGGCTTGCCTTGGCGCTGGCCTTCACCACGTCATGCCACTATTACGGCGCGCTCTTCCTATTCCCTCTAGCCGCCGGCGAATTCGTTCGGACGCTGGAGCGAAGAAAGGTCGACTGGATGATTTGGAGCGCCTTTTGCGCCGTTCCCCTCACTTTATTGGGTCACTTATCGTGGATACGCCTCGCAATGACCTACTCCGGTGGCGCATGGTCGATGGGCGGTTTGGGATCGCTCTCTGCTACTTATTCCGTCATTCTGGGAAGCTATGCGCCGGTTGCATTTGCTGGAGTTGCGCTGACCGCGGGAATGATGATTAGCAGTCGTGCCAAGGGATTACCAGTCTTCACCACGACCACCTCCTGGGAAACTACCGCGATTGCCGCGACGATCGCATTGCCGCTTCTGGTGCTGGTGGTTTCACGGGTCACCAACGGAATCTTTGCTTACCGGTATGCCCTGCCTGCAGTGATCGGCTGCGCCGTTGCCATTGCCGTCGTTCCGCTGAGGACACGCCATCAGACCGCTGCGCTGGGTCTGGGCTATTTCGCTGTATTCAGTATTTCTTTCGTGGGACTTGAGACCTGGCACATGCGTCATTACTTCCGGAGCAACGAGCCTTCCAAGGCGGCTCAACTGACGCGCGTTCTGCAGGGGTCACCACAGGCAGTCGCGATTGCCGATGCCCATCAGTATCTGCAACTCGCCTATTATGCCCCGCAAGAATTGCGTTCGCGGTTGTATTTCGTCGCCAGTCCGCAGGAAGCGCGGCGGCTGATGCATTTCGACGATGATGACCGCAGCCTTCTGCTTCTACGCCATTGGGCGCCGCTGAATGTCTCGGAATACGAGCCGTTCCTGCGGAAGAACCTCACCTTCGGGCTTTACGGACGGCCAACGGAAGGCTGGCTGCTCGCCAAATGTCTGGAAGAACAAGTGCCGGTAACAGCGGACAAGCTAATCGGTGAGAATATGTTGATGCTGGTGAACAGCAAATCGCCGCTTGCGGGCAATTTGGCACTGGGCCGGGATGATAATTAGCGCTTGTGAGATCGGCGTGGATGCAAAGGCATTCGCCGCCGGCAGTAGAGCGCACGGTCCTCTGCTTCGCTTGAATTGCTACGGTTCATTCACTACGTTCGCAAGATCAAATGACGTAACGTAGGGCAAGAAACCGTTTGACCGCTCTTCCTTGTAGATCTTCGCGATACCGGCCGCATCCGCCGGGTTCCAGTAGTCCAGCGTAAAAACCTGCAGCCGCGGCCGCCGCCGCGCGGCTTGCTGCAGCCATTGCACCTGCAATCGATACGTCTCCGGGGCCACGAGGCGATAGTCTTTGCGCTCGAAATCGAAGCTGGAATAGACGGACTCACCCAGGGCGACATCAATGTGTGAATCTACCTTATCGAGCAGGCTGTAGGCGCGGTTCAAGACCAGAGTGATTTGTGGGAAGCGGCGGCGCAGTTCGTGAATCAGCTCCGCTGCGGCGGCGGCCATCCCCCGGAATGCCGCGGGCTCAACCTGTTCCATGTGCAATGGGCTGTCCAAGGTGTCGAGGAACAATCCATCGAATCCCTTCGCAAGCACTGCGGGAACAATCTTTTCACAGACACGCGTGTGCCAGCGGCGATCCCGGATGTCGATATACCGGTTCCCCTTCCATGTAGCGCTGGAGCGAAGGAGAAGACCTTCGTTGAGCAGGTCTCCATAGTATGTATAGTCTTCGCTCGCTTCTCCCATGCTGACGTACCCGATCAGCCGCCGGCCCTTCCTTTTTAAGGAATCAAGAGGAGGGTAGTAGCGGCTGTCTAGAATCAGAAAAGAATAGCGGTCAAATGCCTGGGCGGGAGCCTTATTCGAGTAGTAGACGAGCCATCGCTCGGTTGACGCTGCGGTCATCTCATGATTGGCAACTGCAGCACCGAGAAGGGTAGTACCAAGGGCACGTCTGGTCATGGAAATCGCGCGGAAAAGGCGTCACAGCTCCCGCGGTGTCACCCAAATCTAGCAGACGTCCGGCCGCACTTCAAGGTTCAATTTTCAGTGATAGGGCGGAATTCGTGAAATTAGTACCAAAAATAAATGGTAATCCCTGTTCACGAATGACGTCCTGCCTGGACTTAATGAGCAGGACGCCTTATGACACCAAAAAACAAAGCTTTTGGAGTAACGGCTGTGACGGTGATGACGTTCGGCGATTCGCAAAACGTTCGGAGGATTCGCGAGGTATTTCAGAACGAGCTGCAAGCCGGCTCTGCCGGGGACATGTACTTCAGCGGCGAATGGGTACCGGGCGGGGTTGTTTCGCCTAGCGTTCGTAAAGGCCAGGAGCAACTTCTCGTTGCTGAGGATTCGACAGAGTTACGCACGCGGATCGTCATGAATCCAACCCTGCGCGTCCAGTTCCAGACTCAGGGTTGGCGCTCGGATAGCGGCCCGCGCTTTCTGTCGGACCTGTGCGCGGAATGTGCCGCAGAGGATCGTTTGTACGCGAGGGGCCGGCGCCGCATTAGCGAATCCAGGCGCTGGGAACGATCGGTGAGGACCAAGCTCTTGGTCAAGCCGTCACGGCCGGCGCCGCGGGTCCGGCATGAAACGAGTTCCCCTGAAAGCGCTTTCGAAATCCTGCGGCGAGTGGCTCGTCTCGTTTGTTTCAAAACGCTGCGCCTCTCTTTGCGCAGCGGGTGCTCGCGTATTCGCTCAACCGGAGATCGTCTGCGCTGCCTTTGTCAGAGAGGTTTGCAAGTATTGGCCGCTAGCAAGTTGTCAGTAAACAGTTTGTGCCCACGCCCTGGGACTAGAGCTTGAAGTTGGAGGAAAAAGGAAAAATCATGAAATCTCGTATTGGTCAGTTCGCTGTAGTTGTCGCCTGCGCATTTGCGCTTACCGTTCCGGCATTGCTGAAATCGGACGATCTCGGCTCACCCCTGCCTCCCGTTATCAGCCCTTCGCTCGGGTCCCAGCTTCTGCCACCCCTGCTTACGCCGGTCACCAATACCTTGGGTGGCATCCTTTCCCTTCTGGGAAACGCCCGGGAGATGAAGCTGCTGGTGCTGGCCGCCGATGGAACGGAACCAAG
Organism: Bryobacteraceae bacterium; assembly: GCA_040002435.1. Classification (GTDB taxonomy): domain Bacteria; phylum Acidobacteriota; class Terriglobia; order Bryobacterales; family Bryobacteraceae; genus JANXXV01. The sequence goes on along the minus strand of JBDUEM010000075.1, from coordinate 7,718 downwards.
TCTTCTGGCAATACAGGCCATCCTGAGCCAAATGGGAGTGCCGTATGACTTAGTGGTGCTGACCAAAACGGGAGGCGCTTTGCCCCCGTTGAACGACTCTTTTAAGGGCTACTATCAGGGCATCATTCTTGCTACCGGCAACCTGGCCACCTGTACGACCAATCCCTGTTCCATCGCGCTGCCACCCGCGGGATGGGTGGCCCTGGATAAATACGCCGCGACCTACGGCGTGCGGACCGTCAGTTACTATACGTTCCCCGACCCGCGTTACGGCATCGTGTGGACAGGAGCTTCCGCACCTGGAGGAGCCGCGGCATTTACTCCGGCGGCCGCCGCTGTATTTCCATATTTGAAGCGAACTGCGCCGGTGCCAATCACGGATGCGTACCTTTATCTCGCGGCGGCAGCCCCTGGAGCGGGAGAGACAACTACTCCGATACTCACTGTCAACGGACAACCCACTGCCGTTATTCACAGGAAGGCAGACGGACGAGAGTATTTTGCCCTGACGTTCGACAACAATCCATACCTCCTGCATTCGCTGGCTTTTGGTTACGGCCTTGTCAACTGGGTGACGAAAGGCATCTTTTTGGGCCAGAGGAAAGTCTATTTTTCGCCTCAAATTGACGACGTTCTGCTGGCCAGCGACCTGTTCGATCCAGGCTCATCGAGTTGCAAACCGTCGGGATTCCAGATTGACCCCACTACCGATCCCACCGGAAGTTGCCCCACACTGCGGATTACGAGCTCGGACCTTAATACGATTGCCAATTGGCAGGATGGCGTAAACAGCGGCCAGGCCGGCCGCATCAAGGTGAACATGGCATTCAACGGATTTGGCGCCACGCCGGCGGGCGGTGCGGCAGCAGGGGATCCGCTATCGGCCGCCGCCACGCTGAACCGCTCGAAATTCATTTGGACTTCGCACACTTTCGATCACGAGAATCTGGACTGCTACAATCCTGTGCTCAATAGCGGCGTCTGCACGCCGGCAACGTATGCCCAGGCTCTGGCGGAAATCAACAGCAACATCACCATCAGCCAGAAACTTGGCCTGGTGGAGGACACGCCGAGCATGGTTACACCGAACGTTTCCGGGTTGACTAATCCCAACTTTCTTGCGGCCGCCGCCGCCAAGGGCATCCGCTACCTGGTATCGGACGCTTCCTCCATGCCGCCGTCCATCACTCCCAACACTGGGGTATATAGCCCGTTGCAACCATCCATTTTGACAATCCCACGCCGGGCGACCAGCATTTTCTATAACACGGCGACCCCGCTTAGTGGCGTGGCATCGGAGACTGACGAGTACAACTACTTCTATGGCCCGAACGGCATTGCGAGGATTGGGGGCGTAGGTGGACCGCCGTTCTTCAATGCGAACCAAAGCTACTCTCAAATTATTGACCGGGAGAGTGACTTCATTCTGAAATATATGCTGCGAGGCGAAGTGTATCCTCTTATGTTTCACCAGGCGAATCTGCGCAGCTACAATGGCTCCAGCAGCCTGTTCACCGACCTCGCAGGCGCTACCCTTACCAAGTTTCAAAGTCTCTCCGGACTTCCTGTCAATAGCCTCTCCCTTTCTTCCATCGGACAGGTGGTTGCCGATCGCATGTCCTATAACGCTTCCGGGGTGAGTGCCACGCTGACGCCAGGCGTGAGTATGACCATAAAGGCTTCGCGCAGCGCGAAGATTCCGGTAACCGGGATCTGCAAGAGCTCTTGCGAAGACAACGGTGGCCAACCCGTCTCCTACTTCGGCGTGAACCCACTGCTGCCCACCACGGTGCTGCTTCTGTTCTAGAGGATTGGAAGAGGTTAGCTATGAATTGCTCATTATTTCTTTGTCTCGGCGTTATCGTTGCCTTTGTTGCTGCCGCGCCTGTCAAAGGCGGAGATTGGGAGCTGGAGCAAGTGATTCGCGCGGCGGCGGCGAACCCGGGCGTGGAGGACTACGACGTGGAAATCTCCCACGCCCGGAAGAGATTGCTGGAAGCCATGGGGCGGCGTCATATCGAGTTGACGCCGCAGCTCGGGCTTCTGACTCTTACGAATCCCGCCTTACTGGCGGCTAATCTTGGCGCGGGCTTGCTGGGGCGTCAGAACGCGGTTTCTCCGATTGCGGTTCTCTCGTCGGAACTCGATGTGATTGCGGCTCAGATAGCCCGCCAGCGATGGACGTTCCGGCGTGAAGCAGACGTGACGGACCGCTTCTTCGAACTGAGCCGGAATCAGCGAGTGTCCAGGCAGGCCTGCTCCGGGGCCAGCGGAGTGGAAGCCAGACGTCCGGAAGTGGCGCGGCAACTGTCACTGGCGCGCCTGACGCGGGCCGACGTTATTCAATATGAACAGGAGCTGCTGGATAGGGAAGTGGAGTGCCGTCAGGCCCGGCGGCGCCTGGACGCGGCGGCTCGTAATCTCTCCTTCGTGGTGGGAGTAGCAGCAGATACATTGCGTGTCTCGGAAGAGCATGACGAGGAAGTCAATCTCGAATATCCCATGCAGCCAGTGGATTACCTTGTCCAGGTGGCGATGACGCACCGTAGCGAGCCTGCATCCCTACGGGACGATCTCGCCGCCTTGCAGCGCAAGGTGGAGAGCGCTCATCGGCCTAAAGGATTTCAGTTCGGACTTCGCTATTCCTACCTTGGCCAGCAAAGCTCAGGGGTAGCGGGCAGCGGCTATCTGCTGGGGGGGAACAGCTTACTGCCCGAGATTTCCGCGCGCATCACGCTCAAGGATTCCGGCGAATTTGACGCGGAAAAGCAGCTCCTGCGGCTTCGGATCTCCAGAGTAAACCGTGAATGGCAGGAATTGGAGCAAGAGATTCGCGCCCGAATCAGTGAGATTCAAGCTGGTTTCGAATCCTGGCGCGATGATATGCAATCGGCCCGGCGGCGCCTCGCACTTTCCAGAGAGTATCGCGGTATCACCGCCGCCAGGCAGCGGGCCGGTCTTGAAACGTTAGCCTCGCTGCATTCCGTGGAGGATAACGAGCGCCGCGCTGGCATGGACGTCGCGCGGCTGGAATATGAAGGCGGCTCGAAACTGGCCGCGATCCTCAGTCTCTGCGGCTTGAAAAACATGCCGGTAGCCCGGCAGGAACTTCTCTTAACCCGGCAGCTCCCGGTTTCCACTGAGCCGGTTCCGTAAACCATTATGACTCCTAAATTCCAGCTTGCCTATCGCGTCAAGGATACACTGTGGCTGTTCCTGTTTATGATCTCCGCCACTCTCTCAGGCACGTATTTGAGACCATATCTGCCCGCCGCGATCGCGGGACCGCAGGGGGCCAGACATCAAACGGTGCTACCGGCCAAAATTGAAGCTGCTGCTCAATTCAACCTTCTATCGGAGTTTCCAGCGAAGGTTCAATCCGTGCTGGTCTCGCATAATTCGACAGTTAAGGATGGGGACGCTATTGTCCGGTTGGAGAGCCCCGAAGTATCAGCACAGCTGGCGATTGCAAGAAAGCGGCTGGAAATTGCCACATCCCGACTCAATAGTGCCGCGTCGGGCGACCATAGCGAACGCGCTCAAAGCGCCCGCGCCGAGCGGCTTGCAGCGGCGGTTCGCGATCGGGATGCCGCCAGAGAGCGCCTTCAGGCTTTCACTCTGGAGCGAAACGAAAGTGCCATGGCGGCTACGGCCAGCCGGCTGGCGGAAATCCGCTCGCTGATCGGCCAAGGCCTCGCCACCAGCCTGGAACTCGAAAATGCCCGCGTTCAGGAGCAAGGTGCGGCGCGCGATCTAAGCGCCGCCCGCGAGCACCTGTCCCGGCTGAGGCAGGAATTTGAGCAGGCCGAGGCACAGGTCCGTCTTACGGAAGCGCAGCCGGCAGCCGAAAACCTGGATGTGGCGGCTGAAAGATGGGAAGTAGAACAGGCCAGTTCGGCCCTTTCACTGGCTGAGGTGCGTGACCGCCGTCTTGTGGTGCAGGCGCCCGCCGGCGGCAGGATTATCGAGCTTGCTGTGCGTGCGGGAGAGAACATCCTTGCCGGCGTTCCGTTGGCGCGGATCGCCGACGTCGGCCACCTGATGATCGGCGTGCCTGTGAGCGCCCAGATAGCGCGGCAGATTAGTATTGGAAAGCCAGTTCGAGTTCGATTGCCGACCGACCCGCCTATGCGCCTCAACTCCACAGTAGAAAGCGTCACCATTGCCCAGTCCTCCAGTCAGCCTGCCTACCTGGTACGCGTTATCATCCCTAATCCGGACCCGACCCTGGTCCTGATCGGACTTGAGGCTGCGGTGGAATTCGATCATTTGGAGAATCGATGACTCCAATCTCCGTCTTGCTTACTTCTGACGGGACCTACCCTTGTTACACCGGCGGGGTGAGCGTGTGGTGCGATCAACTGATCCGGCAGCTCCCGGACGTTAAATTTGACGTTTTTGCCATCGCCTATTCCCCGAGCCATGTGCCTCTTTTCAAGCGGCCGCCTAATGTAGTCTCGCAGTGCGTGCTGCCCTTGTGGGGCACGGAGGAACCGGGACCGCAGCAGGAAGACTTCATTCCCAATCTGGTACGCAAAATATGTACTACGCCACAGAATATCCGAAGCGGTTTTCTCGACCCGTTTCAGGCATGTCTGCGCGCAGTGCTGCGGCCAAACAGCAGGCCGGAAGAAATGGCTGAAGCGCTACTCGGCCTCCACACTTACTTTCGCGACTTTGATTTTGCTCGCACCGTGTCGTCCCAAACTGCCTGGGACGCATTTCTGCGCGTCTGCCGCGACGCCTATCCCTCGCACGACCAGCCCACCCTGGAGGAAGCAACCACCTGCATGCGGTGGCTTCAACGCTATCTTGCCATCTGCGCGGTGCGATTTCCCGAGACCGAAGTGGTACATGCGTCCATGGCGGGCCTTGCTGGAGTCCCCGGCGTTATTCAGAAGCAAGTAGCGGGGAGCCGCTTTCTTCTAACCGAGCACGGTATCTATCTGCGCGAGTTATATATGTCTTTGAACCGCATGAAGCAGGGAATTCGCTGCCGCCGTTTTCTGTTTGCCTGGAACGAAGCCATAGCGCGGATGAACTACCATTTTGCGGACTCGGTTTCCTCGCTCTGCGAATTCAACCGCCAATGGCAGCTTCGCGTGGGAGCAGTAGCGGAAAAGATTCATATCATTCCGAACGGTATCGATCCGACCGTCTTTTCGCCCAGTCCCTCATCGAAAGGCGCCCGTGGAGACGATTCCGCCCTGACGGTCCTGACCATGGCGCGCATCTACCCGCTGAAAGGAATTGATCATCTCTTGCGCGCAGCGCGCCAGGTGGTGGATCGACTACCGTCCGTACGCTTTCGCATTCTCGGGGAGGTTGGTGATGCGAGTTATCACCGTTCTTGTCTCGACCTGGTAGAAGAGCTCAACCTCGGCGCCAACATCGAGTGGGGTTTCACATCCGACGCGGCTTCCGCCTATAAGGAGGCTGATATATTCTGCCTCCCGAGCATCTCGGAAGCAATGCCTTACTGTGTGCTGGAAGCGATGTTCAGCGGTTGCCCGGTGGTGGCGACCGACGTCGGAGGTGTGTCGGATATGCTGGCCCGCACGGGGCTGCTGACACCTCCGCGTGACGCGGACAGCATGGCAAAGGCGATTCTGTCGCTTCTCGAAGGGGAAGGCGCCGCTGAGTACCGCAAGGATCTGGCAGCGAAAGCGATCGTTCGCGCCCGTAGTCTTTACACAATCGAAAAATGCAGTGACCGCTTTCGTGAAACCTATGCCGAACTCTCAAGAATCCCGAGAACTACCCGCCTGTTTGCAGCCCGCTAAGGCCGGAGCGGAATGGCGGGAGCCGCTAGACACCAGGGATCTCGCTACGCGTCTGGAGACAGAAGGCGTGACGGACGCCGTTGCTGCCGCGGAATTCGGATATCGCGGAACATTCAGCATGGCTGAAGCATGGCTTCCGCGGATTCTAGAATTCCAGCCGCCGGCTGAGACCATCCCACGGCGTCGAACGCGATGGCGGGACTACTGGCAAGGCATCTCGTTTGCCTTGCCCATGCTGGTTTCCATTCTTTCGATTACTCTGCTCAATTTCTCTCTTTGGGGCGGCGATCTCGGTCCCGAAGACGCGACGGCGACGGGCCTTGGCCTTGTGGGCAGCTTCCTCGTCGGCGGAGGTTTCGTCCAGATCATGGCGCGCCGCGGGCTTTTTCTGGCGGGATCCAATCAGTTTCGCCGCTGCGAGCAGGCTACCTGGCTCTGGGCGAGGCGCGGTGTGGCCGCCACCTTTCTCGCCGCTGCCGTCTTTTTCGCGGCGTCTCTCTATTGGGACTGGCTGCCCATCAGCGTTGGTCTCACTACGGCCGCCTTCTGCGTCGCTCTCAGCTTGTTCTGGATATCCACGGGAATTTTCCATGTACTCGGACGCGGACTGTTGGTCGCCTGGGTAACCCTTGCGGGGATCGCATTAGTTGGCGCCTTGCGCTTTGGACTACACGCTCCACTCGTGATCTCGCAGCTGTTGGGAATCCTGATAGCCGCCGCCGCTGCCTTCGTGATCTCAGCCCGTCTCCTCCGCCGCCGCGCCGCGGGGCAGGCCGCGGCCGAGGAGAGGTCCTCCTTCCTTCGTGATGCATTTTTCCTCTGGCCCTATTTTTCCTACGGCATCCTTTACTATCTGCTGTTGTTTGCTGACCGGCTTGTTGCCTGGACCGCCCAAACCCACGCCACGGCTCTGGCTGTTCAGTTTCGTGGTGATTACGAAACGGCACTCAATCTCGGTCTGGTGTCGTTCATCGTGGAAGTGGGTTGGGTCCATTGCTCTACGGCAAACTTCTATGTGGAGGCCGCCGAGGCGCAAAAGCAATACTCTATCGCGAACGTGGATGGATTCCGGCAGGAGATGGTGCGATTTTATTGGAAGCGTTTGGCACGCTTCGTACCGGTGGCCGTAGCCGCCTCTCTGCTGGCGCTGCTGGTAGCCGCTGGCGGCGCATTCCTGCACGGGACCGTGGTTGAAACGGCGGCCTGCTCTCTGGCAGGCTTTCCATTTCTGATCGTCGGGCTCTGGAATGTGAGCCTGCTCTTTGGGCTGTCGATGGCGCCCAAAGCCGTCGCGGCCACTGCAATAGCGTGCCTGGTAGATCTGGCCGCCGGATATATTCTGACGCGAATCGGTGACTATCATTACGCGATCGCAGGCTTCCTGCTCGGCGCGGTCGTTTTCGCTCTTCTTCCCGGGTTCTGGGCACTTCGCGCGTTCAGAAAGCTGGACTACTTTTATTTCGCTGCTTCCGCCTGATTGTCACGGGGTTTGGTTACTTTATGGGTTGGTTGGTCTTTGTCCGCTTGACAGCCGTGTTCTGCCTGTTCTACGTACTGGCCCCGCAGTGGGCGCGGGGATTCCGCTCGCGCACAGACTGGACACTGGCTACGGCTGAGACGTTTGTTCTGCTCAGCTTTTATCTGCACTTCAGCGTATTTGTTTTGGGCTTGTTCCACCTTGCTCAACCAGGGGCCGTCATTCCCTTGTACGTTCTGTGGATGGCTTTCGCGCTTCTCCGCCGCACGCCGGGCCTGACGGGTACCGCCGCGGCCTGGAACACCTTCGTGACGCGCGTGCTGATGACTGCGCAGGGGTTCCGGTGGCGCTTCTGGAATCCGGCTAGTGTTCTCTCTGGCGATACTGCTTTGTGGCTTATCCTATTCGCCTCTTTCCTGCAGATTACTGCCTGGTTTCCTATTCACAATCTACGCTTC
>JBDUEM010000074.1:0-27850 GCA_040002435.1 Bryobacteraceae bacterium | reverse complement strand
CGGATCATGCCCTTCCTGCGATGGCGATGACGCAGTACACAACATGGAGCGGCAAATGCCTGAGAGATCGCCGGACGACTGCGGCATAGGAGAATGTGTTCCCCGATTCGGTGCGGCTCGAAAAGCGAAAATAAGCCGGCAAACAGCGCCTTCATGAGTCACAGGAGCGAGGCGCGCCGGGTTTTGGCAGAGTGCCGTAGGTTTCGTTGTAGAGTGGAATTGTCTCCGCTTTTGAAGCCGGCGGCAATCCAATAGACGACCGGCCAGGTGCCAACGTGAAGCTAACAGATCTGCGCGGGATTTTGCAATATATTCCGCAATTTCGCGAAAAAACATTTATTATCGCCGTTGACGGAGTCATCGTGCCCGACGAGAACTTCGCCAACATTCTCCTGGACGTCGCTGTACTGCGTTCATTGAACATTCGCGTGGTGCTCGTTCACGGCGCATCGGTGCAGATTCAGGCCCTCGCCGCGAAGCTGAAGGTCCATGCGTCCAACCTCGATGGCGCCGGCGTGACCGACGCTCCGACTTTGCAACTGGCGATGGATGCCGCGAACCGTCTCACTCACGAAATCCTGGAAGGGTTGTCGGCCAACGATCTCCGGGCCGCTTGCACGAATTCCATCATTGCGCACCCGCTCGGGATCATCCAGGGTGTCGATCACCTGTTCACCGGAAAGGTGGAGCGGGTCGACACGGAACTTCTTCAAACGCTGCTAAACCAGGGGATTGTTCCTGTCGTTCCGCCACTAGGTTTCGACGGCGACGGCCGGACATACCGGGTGAACTCCGACAGCATCGCCGTCGCGGTGGCGGAAGCCTTGAAGGCGATCAAGCTGATTTTCATTACCGACCAGGACGGCCTGCTCTACAATGATCAACTGATTCGCCAGATGCTGGCTGGCGATTTGCTAAAGCTCGTACAAACAGCCGGTGGCGGATTTGATCCGGAGATGCTTTCCAAAGCGCACCATGCCGCTGCCGCCTGCGCCGCGGGTGTACAGCGCGTTCATGTGATCAACGGCCGCGAGGACGAAGGCCTGCTCTCCGAAGTGTTTTCCAACGAAGGCATCGGCACCCTTGTTTACGCGAACGAATACGAACAGATCCGCCCGGCGAAGAAGAAAGACATCCCGGCTCTCCAAATGCTGACCAAGAAGGCGGTGGCGGCCGGGGAGCTTGTCAAGCGGACGCGCGCTGAGATTGAGAAAAACCTGGCGGACTACTACATTTTCGAAATCGACAAGAACCCGGTTGGGTGTGTCGCCTTGCATATTTATTTCGCGCAACACAAAGGGGAACTTGCCAGTCTTTATGTCGACCCCTCCCATGAAAACCAGGGCATTGGGCGGAAGCTGATTCAGTTCGCTGAGAATAAAGCCCGCGAATCAGGCCTGACCGAATTGCTTACACTGTCGACGCAGGCTTTCACGTACTTCCAATCGAAAGGCGGCTTTGTCGAAGGGGCCCTTGAGGATCTTCCCCTCGAACGCCGCGAGAAATACGACCAAAGCGGACGGAACTCGAAAATTCTGGTGAAGAGGCTGAGGATTTCCGGATAGGCAAGACGGAGTCTATAATCACCTCTATGCAGCGGATCGAGCTCGACACCCAGCGCAAGATCCGGTTGCGAAACAAGCTGCACTACCGGCTCTCTCACTGGCCCATCTGGATCACCGTCTTCTTTCTTACGCCGGGGCCGTGGATTTTCACGCTCTTTGAACACGGTGGAGATCAGCGGCTGCTCGGGTGGCTGGCCGTTGTTCTCCTAGGTACGGGCCTCGCCGGACTTCGCGGGCAACTGCCAGGTGTAGAACCGGCACCGTACATCATCCGGTTCACCGAAGACAAGCCGAACCCGCTTTACCGGCGGATCTGCTATACGTTCGCCTGGAACGCCGTAATCTGTTACGCCTCGCTGAATCTGGCGGGACTGCTGATCGCTGCTGTCAGCGGGAAGTGGTATCTGCGTCAGATTTACGAGCGGGCCTATTTCCCGCTGGCCGCTGTCGTTCTCACGCTGGGGGCCCTGGGCAAATTACCTCGCGTACTGCCATCAACCAGAGGTGAGGGTTACGAGCGCCGGTACTTCTACGGAGCCGTGTGGGCCGTCTGTCTGGCTCAGCCCGTGCTTTGGCTGATGTGGAAAGTGCTGCCTCGTCAGGCATGGGCCGACGACCTGAAGCTGGCCCTCTTCCTGGGCATCCTGGTGACAGCCGGCCTCGCCGCAAAAGCCGGCTTGATGCCGCGCACCCGTCCCATCGTGCCCGGCGAACTGGCTGTCAGCGATTAGCGCTCCATGAATCCCACCCCTGGGCGCCGGCCGCATCTTGCTTCCCTGCTCGCCGACTTTCAGCGGCATGGCGATCAGACCGCCGTGGTGTACCATCACGACCTTCGTCACTATCGTGTCTCCTACGCGGATCTGGCGCATACGGCGGGACGCTTTGCCGCTGAATTGCAACGCCGAAACATCGTCAAGGGCGACAGGGTTCTCATTTGGGGCGAAAACGGCGCACCCTGGATGGCCGCCTTTTTCGGCTGCCTCCTTCGAGGCGTGCTGGCCGTCCCGCTCGATGCCGCCAGCCCGCCGGCTTTTGCGCGAAGGGTTGCAGACGAAGTGGGCGCCAGGCTGTGCGCAGGCAGCACGGAGCAGCTTTCGCACTTCGATGGTGAATTACCGGGAATCGACTTCGACCGGTTTCACGAGGTGCTTCCGGAAGCCCCGGAAACATTGCCAATCAGTGACCTGGCGGAAACCGATCCGTTTCAGATTGTATTCACGTCCGGGACCACGGGGGAGCCGAAAGGAATTGTGCATACGCACCGCAACGTCCTCGCGAGCCTCGGCCCCATCGAAACCGAGATGCAGAAGTACCTGAAATACGAACGCATCTTCCATCCGTTGCGCTTTCTGCATACGCTGCCGCTGAGCCACGTTTTCGGTCAGTTCATGGGGATCTGGATTCCCGCGCTGCTTGCGGCCGAGGTCCACTTCGAGTCGCGGCTGGTCGCCGCCGGGCTGCTGCAGGATATCCGCCGCTCGCGGGTTTCGGTACTCGCCGCGGTGCCTCGGGTCCTGGACATCCTGCGCTCCCACCTGCTGGTGAAATACCCGGATCTTGACCGGAGAATTCAGGCCGCCAAGGGCTCATCGCCCTGGAAGCGGTGGTGGCTTTTCCGGGATGTTCACCGTTCCTTCGGTTTCAAGTTCTGGTCCTTCGTGTGTGGCGGCGCGACACTTCCGTCCGATCTCGAACAGTTCTGGGGTGCTCTTGGTTTCGCGGTCATTCAAGGCTACGGCATGACGGAGACCGCGGCGCTGGTCAGTCTCAATCATCCCTTCCGGCAAGCGCGCGGCAGCATCGGAAAGGTTCTGCCCGGCCGGGAGGTGCGGTTGCGCGAAGACGGCGAGATTCTGGTTCGCGGCGAGACAGTGTCAAACGCCGTTTGGGAAGGCGGAGAACTGCGCCGGCGCGAATCCGAGTGGCTCGAAACAGGCGATCTCGCCTCGCAGGACGAAGCGGGTAATCTACGCTATCGCGGCCGCAAGAAAGACGTGATTGTCACCTCCGGCGGGCTGAACATTTACCCCGAGGACCTGGAGGCCGCGCTTTCCAAACAGCCGAATGTCAAAGCGTGTGCGATTGTGGAGACGCAGGGACGAACCGGGCCTGAGCCGATGGCGGCACTGGTTCTCAGGGGCGCGGGAGATCCGGCGGCCATCGTCCACGCCGCCAATCGCGAACTGGCGGAATACCAGCAGATCCGCCGGTGGCAACTGTGGCCCGAGCCCGATCTGCCGCGAACCTCCACAGGCAAAGTGATCCGGCGAGATGTCGCCCGCTTGCTGGCCCCGTCCGTCCAGGGGGGCGCGCCGGCGGGGAATACACTCGCGGCGATCGTTCACAATATCAGCGGCGAAGATGTGACCGCGCTTGGCGATGAAGCGCTGCTGTCTGAGGATCTGCATCTGGACAGCCTGGGGAGAGTGGAGCTTCTTTCCGCGATGGAGGCGCAGTTTGGGCTGTCGATTGACGATGCGGCCTGGCAACAGATCAAGACACTCGGCGAGCTACGGCTTCTTCTGCAACAGAACACCACCGCGGCTCCAGGTCCGGCGGTGGAAGCGGCGGCTCCCCGGGGTGAACATATCTATCCTTTGTGGCCGTGGTCGCGCGCCCAACGCTTCCTTCGCAGTGTCTTTATCGAGCTGGTGATGCGGCCATTGGTACGACTGCTGGCCGCGCCTCGAGTCGAATCACTGCTGGACCGCGAGCCCGAAACGCGCGTTCTGATTGTGTGCAACCACGTCACCGCCTATGACGTGCCGTTGATTCTGTATTCGCTACCACGCTCCATGAGGAGCAACGTGGCGGTAGCCATGGGCGGGGAGCTATTGCGCGACTTGCGCGCGGGCAGGGGGCAAGGGAGCTGGTTCGTTAACCTGGTTGCACCCGCGGGCTACTGGCTGGCGACTGCCCTCTTCAATGTATTCCCACTGCCGCAGCAGGGCGGGTTCCGGGAGAGCTTCGCGCATGCAGGCAGGGCGATGGATGCAGGCTTTCATGTGCTGGTATTTCCAGAGGGACGCCGCAGTCCCGATGGCGCGTTGCATAGCTTCCAAAACGGCGCCGGACTGCTGTGGAAGGAATTGCACACGCCCGCGCTTCCTGTTTTCCTGGGCGGTGTAGGACAGATTAAAGCCGAACGAGCCGGGTGGTTCCGCTCGGGCCGGATTGTGATCCGCGTCGGAAGCCTGGAAGAACTGGAGCAGCAAACCGAGCCCCTCGAAGCCTCGCAGCAATTGAGGCAGGCAGTGGCAGCTTTGAGTCAGCCGCCTACCACCCAGGCCTAATAAGGGTCAGGCCTACGCGGCGAATTCCCTCGAAATCCATCCCCGCTCTCCGATAAGTCAATGGTGACCGGTCCGATCGCCAGCAACACGCATCGCCGCATTAGCTTTCTGCCGCACCGGTTCCGCGCCGTGGCCCTAATGGCGGGCGCCACCGTTGCGGGCCTGGCGCAAACGAACAACCCAAGCGATCTCACCCAGATGAACCTGGAAGATCTGATGAACGTGAAAGTTACTTCGGTATCTAAGAGAGAACAGAAGCTTTCGCGAACCGCGGCGGCAATCTTCGTCATCAGCCAGGAAGACATCCGCAGGAGCGGCGCCACCAACATTCCTGACCTGCTGCGCATGGCACCGGGGGTGAACGTGGAACGGATCAATGCCAACGCCTGGGCCATCAGCATTCGCGGATTCAACCAACACTATTCGAATAAAGTCCTGGTGCTGATTGACGGCCGTTCCGTTTACTCGCCCATTTTCTCAGGCGTGTCATGGGACCAGCTCGACATGCCGCTGGAGGACATTGAGCGGATCGAGGTGATCCGCGGCCCCGGAGGCACCATCTGGGGCGCCAACGCCGTCAATGGCGTAATCAGCATCCTGACGAAGTCTTCCAAGGACACCCAAGGCGGAATGTTAACGGCCGCCGGAGGGTCGCAGTTGCGCGGGCTCGGCCAGATCCGTTATGGAGGCAAGGCCGGAAGAGACGGAACCTTTCGGGCATTTGCAAAGATATTTGACGTCGGCAATTCGGCATCGGCTGATGGATCGCCGGCCGACGACAGTTGGCAAAGAGGCCGCGCCGGATTCCGGTTCGATTGGGAGCACGCCAATCGCGACGCTGTGGTGCTGGAAGGAGATCTGTTCGCCAATGAGGAGAATCAGACGAGCCGGAACGGAAACATACCGACGCCGTTTGATATTCTCTCCCACACGGAATTAGACGCAGCGGGAGGAAGTATGCTCGCGCGTTGGACGCATACGCTGGCGGGAGGATCGCAGACCTCCGTGCAGGCCTACTACGACACATACCGGCGGACCGATTTTGGGATTCCCGCCACGCTGCGGCTGTTCGATCTCGACTTCCAGCATCATGTGACAGCAGGAGACCGCCACGACATTGTATGGGGGCTCAGCTATCGTGTGGGCAGATCCAGTTTCGCGCCAGGCTACGCCATCCGCTTCTCGTCGTATTCGCGCACGGACAATCTTTTCAGCGGATTTCTGCAGGATGAAATTCGCTTGTCCGATGCGGTCTCGCTCACAGTGGGCTGGAAGCTGGAGCACAACGCCTATACCGGGCTGGAGAATGAACCGAGTGCGCGAATAGCCTGGAATCCGTCTTCCGGACGTCATACGGTTTGGGCGACAGCGTCACGTGCCATTCGCCAGCCGGCATTTGCAGACGCTAGTGTCGATTCCCCTCTGTCGATCATCCCGGCTGGACCTGATGCCGTGGTTGTGCTGCGCCTGTTCGGGAATCCTCATTTGAAAGCCGAGACCGTCCGCGATTTTGAGATCGGCTATAGGTCCGAGCTTTCAAAGAGGCTCTCCGTTGACACAGCCACATTCATTAGCTTTTATCGGGATCTGTTAACGACGGAGCCGCTGCCAACGGTCGTCATCCCCGGTTCGCCACTCCAATTGTTCATGCCGAGTAAGTTCGATAACAACGCCCGGGCAACGAATTATGGTGGAGAGGCATCTCTGAACTGGAAGGCTACCGCAAGGGTGCGGATCAGCCCTGGCTATTCTTATCTTCACGCCAACCTGCGCCTGGAGCCGTCCTCCAACGGCAATATTACGACGTCCCTCGCCAAGGATTTTCCGCAGCATACATTTCAAATCCACTCGTTAATGAACCTGTCGTCGAAATGGGACTTCGATCAAGCTCTCTACTACACGCCCCGCCTGCCCAATTCCAGCATCCCCGGGCATGCCCGGCTGGATTTGAGGCTTTCGAGGCGGATCGGTGAGGTTGCGGAAATCAGCGTCGTCGGCCAAAATCTGCTGCGGCCGCGGTCGTTTGAATATGGTGACGCGAATGCGCTGGTCGGGACGCAAACCGTACGCAGCATCTACGGAAAAATCACGTGGAGATTCTGAGAGGTGGCAAACCAGCGCCGAAAGTACATCAGCTGCTTGTTCGTCATCCTCGCAGCAATGGGAAGCACCCCAGTCGGTTTGGCGGCGGGTGAAATAGGCGAGTACGAAGTGAAAGCGGCGTTCCTCTACAATTTCGCGCGGTTTGTCGAATGGCCTGCCACAGCGTTTAGTGGCCCTCGCGACCCTATCGTCATTTGTATACTCGGCGACAATCCGTTCGGCGATTCGTTGAGCGATGCGATTCGGGGCAAGGAGCTGGCAGGCAGATCCTTTGCGGTACGCCGGATCTCCGAACTGCCGTTGAAATCCCGCTGTCAAATTCTCTTTGTCACCTCCGCAGGAATGAAGCTCTTGCGGCCGGCGGCCGGAACCCTCAAAAGCGCCCCGATTCTCACGGTCGGCGAGACGCCGGGCTTCGGCTACGAGGGCGGGGTCATCAATTTCAAGTTGGAAGACGGCAGGATTCGATTCGAGATTAACGTGGAAGCCGCCGAACAGGCCCACTTGAACATCAGCTCCAAGCTGTTGAGTCTGGCGCAAATTGTGAAATCCCGGAGGAAACCCTGAACTTTGCGCCCCAGTATCGCAATCTCCCGGTCAGGCACAAGCTCCGTTTGATCGTAGCTGTCACCGTTTGTACGGCTCTTTCCCTTGCCGGCGGAGCTATTTTGATTTACGAACATGCAGTACTGCGCGAGGCGATGAGAAATGATCTGGGTGTATTGGCGGAGATCTACGAGGCCAACAGCACCGCTGCGCTGACCTTCAACGACCGCAATGCGGCCCGCGAACTTCTGGCCGGACTGAGCGCCAAGCATTCGATTGAATCCGCCGTCATCTATTCCCCAGACGGGAGCGTGTTTGCATCCTTCCGCCGTGATAGCGCAGCCCTTCCCTTGCCGGTTTTGCGCGCACAGGCCGATCGCATCTGGTTCGACGGTGACCAGCTACAGCTATTCAGTCATATTCGATTCCAAAACCAAACCGTCGGCTTTCTTTATCTGCAGTCTGATTTGACAGATGTATCCGCGCGCATCCGGGAGTCTGCTGAAATCGTGTTACTGATACTTCTATCGGCTTCTTTCTGCGCCTTCCTGGTGGCATCCGGCCTGCAGGGCGCGATATCCGGGCCGATTCAGCATCTGGCAGAAACCGCCAAACTGGTATCCGTCGGGAAAGACTACACAGTGCGGGCAGTAAAAGTCGCCGATGACGATCTGGGACAGCTTACCGAAACGTTCAACGAGATGCTTGCAGAAATTGGACGCCGCGATGAAGAGTTGAAGCAACACCGGGGACGTCTCGAGGAGGAGGTGGCCAGACGCACTTCCGAGCTGGTCGAAGCCAGAGACAGGGCCGAGGCCGGCAACCGCGCCAAGAGCGAGTTTCTGGCGAATATGAGCCATGAGATCCGCACTCCGATGAACGGCGTCATCGGGATGACTGAGCTCGCACTGGGCACCGATCTGACCGAGGAACAACGCGACTATCTGAACACCGTGCAGGTCTCAGGGGAAGCCCTGCTGAATATCATCAACGACATTTTGGATTTTTCGAAACTGGAAGCAGGAAAATTCTCGCTCGAGGCGATTACGTTCGACCCGAATGAAACGCTACGGGAGATCATGCGCAGCGTGTCGGTTCCCGCGCATCAGAAAGGACTGGAACTGCTCTACGAATGCCGGACGCCGCTTCCAGACGCCATGGTGGGGGATCCAGGCAGATTTCGCCAGGTGATCTTTAACCTGTTGGGAAATGCCATTAAGTTCACAGAGGCCGGGGAAGTTGTGTTGACGGTCGAGGAGCCCGTCAGCGATGGAGACCGTCTTACGTTGCACCTCTCCGTATCGGACACGGGAATTGGAATTTCCAAGGAATGGCAAAACAGGATCTTTGAATCTTTTGTGCAGGCCGACGGATCGAATACGCGGCGATTTGGCGGAACCGGACTGGGATTGACCATTTCCGCGCGGCTGGTGCACCTCATGGGCGGCCGCATCTGGGTAGAGAGCGAGGCGGGCCGGGGAAGTACTTTTCACTTTACGGCGAATTTCGCGATGGCAGAGGCAACCAGCAGGAAAACCACTCTGCTGGAACCGCAAGGGCTGCAAGGCATTTCCGTTTTGGTGGTGGATGACAACCTCACCAACCGGCGCATTCTGTCCGAAATGTTGACTCGCTGGAATATGAAGCCTGTGCTCGCTGGTTCCGGCGCCCAGGCACTGGAGATTCTTCATGCACACGTCAAGCAGGGCGATCGCTTCGGATTGATTCTCCTGGATGCTCAGATGCCCGAAATGGACGGGTTTTCGCTGGTGCGCATCATTCAGGGGGACCCGGCGTTCGCCAGCCCCCGAATCATGATGTTGAGCTCGTTGGACGTTGGTTCGATCGACTCCGGACTCCGGGCCTCCGGCGGTTATCTGGTCAAACCGGTCACCAGGGCGAATCTGCTGAAGGCGATCCTGAACGTGATGGGCGGGAAACCACAGCTCACTCGAACCCACGCGGCGGCGGCGCCCGGCGAGCCGCTGCGTATTCTTCTCGCCGAGGATAATCCCGTCAATCAAAAAGTGGCGCGCGCGTTGCTCGAAACCCAGGGCCATTCCGTCGTAGTGGCCAGCAATGGCCTGGAGGCTTTAGAAGTATTCAGGCCCGAGGCTTTCGATGTGATTCTGATGGACGTGCAGATGCCCGGCATGAACGGATACGACGCTACGCGGGCCATCCGCGAACCGGAGAACGGAACCGGACGTCATATCCCGATCGTTGCCATGACCGCACATGCTATGAAAGGCGACCGGGAAAACTGCCTGAATGCCGGAATGGACGACTACATCACGAAGCCGATCCATCTGAAGGAACTGATCGCCGTGCTGGACCGCTGGCAGGGCCACGCCAGCCGGGAAACGGACGGCGCGGTAGCCCTGAAGTAAGCACATTTCCCCCGGCCCCACCCGCGTCCCGCTGGCCGGATAATCTCCTCCCGTGGCATTGACTTGCATCAGGCCAAATGATAAACCTTAGTGCCCATAGGGGGCCTTTTTGCGCCCAAGAGGAGACGCCATGATGCGTAGGTTGGGAATTTCGTGCGCCGCTGCAATGAGCATCGGCTTATGTCTGATGATGTGGACCGCAGCCAACGCATGGGCGCAGGCAGGCTCCACCGGAACCGTTTCGGGCCAGGTGTCGGACCGGCAGGGAGCGGCAATACAAGGCGCGAGCGTGGTTCTGACCGATACCGCGACAAACAGCTCGCAATCGACCACCACGAACGAAGCGGGCCGGTATATATTTCTCAACATTTCACCAGGACTCTACAACCTGACATTGAGCAAGGAAGGATTCTCGCAGGCCAAGCTGACGGCGCAGGCAGTGGCCGTGGGACTGGTCCGAACCCTGGACGTTACGCTGGACGTGGGCTCCACGGCCACTTCGGTGGAAGTAAAGGCATCGGCCGGCGCCGAATTGCAGACCACTAACTCCACAGTAGGTACAACCATCTCCGGCGACGCCCTGACCACGCTGCCGAACCTGGGGCGCGATGCCAATGCCTTCTTCGTCCTGCAGCCTGGCGTTGCGCCAGGCGGACAGGTGGCCGGAGCTGCATCGGATCAGAACATGTTCCAACTCGATGGCGGCAACAACACCAGTGATCAGGACGGCACCTACGCCAATTACACGGCCTCCAGCGGATTCATGAGCGCCGGCACCGGCGGCTCACCCTCTGGAGTGATCCCCACGCCAATCGAGAGCATCGAGGAATTCAAAGTAGGCACCAACAATCAAACGGCGGACTTCAACGGGGCCGGCGGCGGCCAGGTCTCCATGGTCACCAAGCGTGGATCCAATGCCTATCACGGTTCCGCCTACGAATACTACTTCGGCAGCAACTTCGGTGCGAACACCTGGCTTAACAATCACACGAAGTCGCGCGACTTGCCTTATACACCCCTGCCTTCCTCTCATCAGAACCGTTTTGGCGCTTCGCTGGGGGGCACTCTGCTACCGACGTTTTTGGGCGGCAAGACGTACTTCTTCTTCAACTATGAAGGCCGGCGATTCCCGCAAGTAATCACCATCGACCGGCTGGTGCCTACAGCGCTAATGCGCGCCGGTGTGATTCAAGTAGCCAACAGCGCAGGCCAGTATCTTCCCTACAACCTGAATCCAAATCCGGTCACAGTGAATGGAGTGACGTATCCTCCGGCGGTTTGTCCGGGCGGGTCGTGCGACCCCCGAGGGACTGGGCTGAATCCGATCGTGAATCAGATCTGGAGCAAGTACATGCCGATGCCGAACGATCCGCAGGCGGGCGACCGTTTCAATACGCAAGGCTACCTCACTCCGCTGCGGCTGCCCATCTCCTCCAACTTCGCCGTTGCCCGCATCGATCACGACTTCGGCGCCAACTGGCGCATGATGGCAAGCTATCGCTACTACAAGTTCTCGCAGTTCACCAACAACCAGGTGGACATCGGCGGGCTGCTGCCGGGCGACACATTCGGACAGGCCACATCGAAATCGGAGAAGCCGCAGACACCGTCATACATGGTGATCGGTTTGACCGGCGTAATCACTCCGCGCTTGATCAACGATTTCCGCTTCAGCTATCTGCGCAACGCCTGGGAGTGGTCCAGCGCCGGCGCGCCACCGCAGATTCCCGGTATGGGCGGCGCGATTGAAATCGGCGCCGACAGCGCATCCGCTTTGGTGCCCTATCCCGTGGACCGCGGCAACGCCCTCTCCCGCTTCTGGGACGGACAGGATAAGGTGGTCCGCGACGATATGAACTACGTGATGGGCAATCACCTGTTCCAGTTTGGCGGGACGTACCAACGGAATTTCGACAAGCACCAGCGTAATGACAACGGCGTGAATATCCTCAGTTCAGTGGTCTATCAGGTGAATTCCGGCTCCGGAATCGTGATGCCGGCCAACTACATCCCATCCACGGTTCCAGCCAACCAGGTGGGCAACTGGAATACCCTGTACTCTTCCGTCCTTGGACTGGTCTCGCAGCCGCAGGTGTTCTACGCGCGCAGCGGCGGAAAACTGCTGCCGGTTCCGAGTTCCATCTTCTCGCAGAGCATCATCACTTCCTATAACGGCTACTTCAGCGACACCTGGAAGGTGAAGCCGAACTTCACACTAACCTACGGCCTGTCTTACGAAGTGCAGCTGCCGCCCTACGAGATCAACGGCAACCAGCCGATGCTGGTGGATGCCGGCGGCAATGCCATCACCGGGGAAGACTATCTTGCAAAACGAAAATCGGCGGCGCTTTCCGGACAGGTTTATAACCCTGTGATCGGATTCGCTACCGTGCGCAACGTCGGGGGCGGCAGTGGTCGCAAGTACCCCTACGATCCGGTTTACAACGGCTGGAGTCCGCGCATCGCCGCGGCATGGAGTCCAAAGTTCGATAACGGATTGCTCGGCAAGCTGTTCGCGCCTGGAAAGACGGTGGTCCGCGGCGGATACAGCAGACTGTACGCACGCATGAACGGCATCAACCTGGTGCAAGTACCGCTGCAAGGCACAGGCATCGGCCAGCCGGTATCCTGCATCGGCGCAAGCCGCACAGGCCAGTGTCTGGGTGCCGCGGGTGTCGATCCCACCACCGCCTTCCGTATCGGCGTGGACGGATTAGTTGCGCCTCTGCCCGCGGTCTCCGACCAGCTTCCGCAGCCGTTCTTTCCAGGTGTCGGCGCCAATGCCGCCGCCGGCGTGAGCTGGGTTCTCGATCCAAACCTGAAGCCGCCATCGACTGACCAGTTTGACTTCACTATCCAGCGCGAGATCACCTCCAAGCTGCGCATCGAAGTGGGCTACGTAGGCAGGTTGATGCGGAATGAGCAGCAAGCCTTCAGCATCGACTCGGTCCCCTACATGACCACCCTCAACGGGCAGAGCTTCTCGCAGGCGTTCGCCAACACGTACCAGGCCTTGAGCACCGGACAGACACCGTCCGTGCAGCCCTTCTTTGAAGCGGCGCTCGGCGGCGCCGGTTCGCCGTTCTGCGCCGCTGCCGGAAGTTGCACGGCCGCGGTTGCCGCCAACCAGCGAAACAACATTCTGACGACACACGTTTACGATATGTGGGCCGCGTTGAATCGTGCCCAGGGTTGGACCCTGGGCCGCACCATGCCCAGTTCCGTGCCGACGCAGGTGTCGGCAATCCCGATGGCGGCCAGCATCGGCTACTCAAACTACAACGGCGGCTTCCTTAGCGTCCGCATGTCGGACTGGCACGGGGTGACGGCAACTTCGAATTTCACGCTCAGCCGCTCACTCGGCACAGGCGGCTTCACACAGGCGGGGGTGCCCGCGGTGCTCGATCAGTGGAACATGCGCTCCATGTACGGTGCGCAGCCGTTCGACATCCGCTACGTCTATAACACCCTGATGGTTTATAAGCCCTCGTTCAAGAGCTCAAACCGGTTCGTGCGGCACACGCTGGATAACTGGTCCATTGCGCCGCTGTTTACCGCGCAAAGCGGCGTGCCGCTACCGGTAGTCATCAGCGGCGGACCCTCTACCGGCTGCCAATCGTTCGGCGAGATGGACTGTACTTCGGTGGGGACCGGAAACCACGAGAACGCCGTCGCCATCCGGGCAATGTCGTATGGCAATTCGGCGAATTACAACGTAGTAGCCACCGGGGCCGGTACTTCGGGCAACGCTTCCGCCGGCGGATCGGGTATGAACATGTTCACCGACCCCGGCGCCGTCTTCTCTAACTTCCGGCGCATGGTACTGGGCGTGGATTCCAATGGCGGCGGATCGGGCATTCTGCGCGGCATGCCGACCTGGAACCTCGATCTGGCCGTTACCAAGGACATCAAAGTTCGCGAGAGCATCGGCGCCACACTCAGCTTTCAGTTCACCAATGTGCTGAATCACTTTCAACCCGGCAATCCGAGCTTGAACATTGATAGCCCGGGAAATTTCGGAGTGATCAACGGACAGTCGAACACTCCGAGGCAGATGGAGTTCGGGCTGCGCATTTTCTTTTAAAGAGACCGCAGGAAGTTCAACAGGTCCTGCTTCTGATCGTCGGGAAGCGCGGCGTAGTTCGCAACTACGCCGTGGGCCTCGGAACCTGGTCCGTCATGCAAACGGATGGCTTCGGCCAGATCCTTTGTACGTCCATCATGAAGCAGGAAGATGCGGTCCCCCAGGCCCCATAGTGGAGCCGTGCGCCAGTCCTGCCCTTGCGCCAGGCCCTGCGAGATGCCATCATCAAGCCCTTGACCCATGCGATGCAAGGCGAGATCCGAATATAACGATACATCCCGGTTGTTCAATGCCGTTGAGCCGGATCCGCCGCTGCGCAGCGTCGGCGCGTGGCAAAATGCGCAGCCGGCGGAGTCAAATAAGGCGCGTCCGCGATTTAACGCGGGAGTGGCTACGGCAGGCTCAGGGGCGGCCAGGTAACGCATGAACATAGTGAAGAGTTGCGTGTCAGCGGGCTTACCGCTCTCGGCGTCCATGTGATCTTCGGGCGAGTCCCTGGTCAGACAGCCGCTGTTTTCCTCGCGTTCCTGAGGGAACATTTCGTTGGTCACACCGATCTCCACGTTGTAGGCTTCACCGGAAAAAATAGCGAGAGACTTGTTCTGCGCCTTCCATCCAAAGCGCGTTATAGTGCCGTCGTTGGCATTGATGTTGACGCGTCCGTTGATTCCCAGCAGCCGCTTCTGCGGGCGGTTGCTGTCCAGATTGGCGCGTATCACGGAGTCCTGTATGGCTTCGATCAACCCAAGTCCAAATACTGGCGTCGGAATGCGGAAGGAGAGATTTTCTATTCTGGAAAAATCCGGCTGTTCGATCTTGCACCCCGGAGGCGCGTCGGAGCGGCCAGTGATGACGAAAAGAGAGTGAACACCGCCGTCGGGCGTACCGTCTGGCCGGCGCCGGAAGCGGACGACGCGAATGGGACCATCTTGGCGAAGGAATCCGGGAACCTGATTCAAAGCCCCTTCCTTGCCTGCCGTAGCAATCTGCGGATTGATAGCGGGGCTTGTGCCGCCTACTGCCGGGTGCGAGTGGCAGCCTCCGCAACCATCCAGGTTGAAGCGCGGACCGAGCCCATTTTCCACCCTGTCGATTTCGTCAAACGCCTGCCTGCCATCATTAAAGTAATTCAGTTCCGAAGTAGAAATGCCATTGATAGGAAGTCCCGAGCGTGCGGTGCCGCTGCGGGGCCCCGGGTCTGTTTCGGCCAGCAACACCGCCCCGAAACACACAAATGCGCAGGCCCACGAGCGCAGGCCACTTGCCAGAATTTTCATTGTTCTTGATTCCTTCTGCTGAATCTAACGAGGCTTTTCGTTAAAAGGTTGTCAAGAAATCTGTCAGGAACGTGAAGGTCCGCACTATCGCGGGCGAGGGCCGTATAGCTTAAGTAAGTAGTCCACGATGGGCGTACGATCCGCCGCCTCCACCTTGGCTCCCCATCTCGTCATCTTGTCGACTTCGCGTTCCCATTGGACGCGCGTCAACCGCTGCTGCATGATGATGTCTTCGTTGTGGCAAGGAAGGCAAGCTCCCTTGAAGGCGGCCGGCGCTTCGAAGCCGGCGGTATCCATTGCTCCCGCGGAGGTCGCAGGCTGCGCGGCGGGGATGGGGTCGTTGGTCACCTCCACAGCCACCTGCTGAACGCCGTTGAACAGATAACCTGAGGGATTCCATTCCTGCACCATCGGCTGTGTCTTCCCAGCCGTATCGAAGGCGCGCGCCATGATGACGTAGTATCCGGTCAACTGTGGAGTCCAGGTGTATTCAAACAGCCTCCATCCATACCTCGCCTGCTCCACGTTCAGCTTCGCTTTCTGCCAGGTGCGGCCCCGGTCCAGCGAGACCTCCACACTGGCAACGGGGGTTTCGTTGGACCAGGCCGCTCCGTGTATCCGCACCGGCGTCCCGGGCGCTACCAGCGTCTTGTCCAGCGGAGCAGAGATCACCGACTTCAAATTGATATTCTCTACAGACCGCATGATGGATGGATCCACTGCGGTGCCTGGCGCTACAGGATGCCCTGGATGCCGGTACGCGGTCTTCATCCAGAACCCGTCAAACTCCTTGTCCAGCAGTTTGATATTGGTCAGCCACTTCACCCAACTGTCGCCGGCCCAGCCGGGGACGATCATGCGCAAGGGAAACCCGTGCGAAACGGGAAGCGGCTCACCGTTCATTTCGTAAGCCAGAAGCGTATCCCGATGCAGCGCCTTCTTCATGGGAATAGTGCGCTGAAACTCCGGCATCGTGCCGACAGGAACGTCGGCTCCGTCCATCAGCAGGTGGTGCGCCGAAGCTTTCACGCCCGCCTTCGCCAGCACATCGGCCAGCCTTACACCCGCCCAGCGGCCGTTGCCGACGCTGCCGTAAATCCATTGCACGCCGGGCACGGGAGGCTCGTACAAGCCGCGCCCATTCCCGGCGCATTCCATCACCGCTACCATCTCCACCCGCGGCAGTTTCCGCAAATCGGCCATGGTCAGCGTCAGCGGCTTCTCTACTTCACCCGCTATCGTCAGCTTCCACTCCACCAGTGAAACAGTGGGAGTGTAGTGGTGAGAGCGTACATAGAATCGGTCGATGGGTGTGATCCAATCGTTGAATCCGTCCAGCGGCATCTCCATATCTTCCGGCCTTGTGGAGCGCACGATCATATTGCGCTTGACGTGCTCCGCAGCCGTCATCGGCCGCGTCTGCGACAGCATTGCCGCGCCGGCGAGTGTCTGGAAAAAGCGTCTCCGCGAATTCATCATTGTGCCTTCGAACTCCAGTTTACTGCGATGTTGGTAATCACGCCGTCTTTAATGTCTAGAACTTCCATAAAATTGCGATAGCCCTCCCGGACTACCTCCAGCCTGTGCGAACCCGTAGGCAGCGTGATCATTGCCGGGGTTCTCTCGCTGCGCGTTGCTCCATCCACCAGGATCGCGCCGCCCGGAGGATCTGAACGGATCATCACAGTTCCGGTAGTCGCCTCCAGGTGCAGTGTGATTTCAGGCTCTTTGGGAAGTTCGAAGATGCGCAAGGCTGGACGATAACCCGCCAAGCTGGTGGCTAGGGTGTGCCGGCCGGGCCCGAGATTGAGTTCGCACGGCGTCTTGCAACTCAATGCCGGATTGGAATCGATGGTCAAAGCAGCGCCGGCCGGGATGGATACCAAACGGGCAGGATACTCCGCCGGCGCATTCCCGGCCGATCTGGGCGCCGGCTTCGGAATACTTGTCTCGGGCGGCGCAACAACCTCAGGAGGAGTATCCGTCTCGGCGGGCTTCGCCACCGGCAATGGGGGCGTCTGGGTGGGGCTGGGTTTCTGTACGGCTGCGGCTGCGGGAGGTTGTTCGGGCTCCGCCTTCGGAGCAGGCGCCTCCATGAACCTGCTGTTGAAGTAGTTGAAGGCACCCACCATCGCCAGGGAAACTAATCCGGCGGCAAGCACCACTACAGCCATGGTCCGCAATATGCGCAATGGTTTCGGATCGGGTGGCGGGCCGCCCGGAATAGGCGCCGGTTCCTGCGTTGCCGTGGCCTTCGGACTTCCCGGCTTGGGAACGTTCGTCGATGCGGCGTTGGCATCATCGATCATCGTCGGCAGATCTTGGTGAGCACCCGGTAGCAGAGGCGCCCAGTTCTTGCTCGAATTACAGGCGTTCGTAAAAGCCTGCGCGAAATCGGAGCAGGTAGTGTACCGCTCCGCCGGATCTTTCGACAATGCGCGCTTCAGCACAACATCCACCGGCCATCCGAGGCTTGCATTAATCTGTTTCGGCGGGATCGGTTCTTCCTTGACAATTTTGAAGAGCAGAGTCGTCATCGACTCACCGGCAAATGGTCTCTCGCCCGTCAGCAGTTCATAGGCGATTACGGCCAGCGAAAACTGATCGGCCCTGCCGTCCACGGGGTGCCCCTGAATCTGCTCCGGAGACATGTAGTTCGGTGTCCCGAGAATCGTACCGGCCTGGGTCATCTGATGCGACTGGATCTTGGCGACACCGAAGTCGGCAATCTTAGCGATGGTGCCCTCGTGAATCATGATGTTTGCGGGCTTGATATCGCGATGGACTATGCCGCGTTTGTGCGCATAATCGAGCGCGGTAGCAGTTTGCTGGATCACGCTGACGATAAACTTTGGAGTGGGCGGGGTGTTGTGCAGCAGCCTCTCCAACGTGGGTCCGTCGACAAACTCCATGGCGATGTAGGCAACGCCGTCTTCCTCGGCTACGTCATAGATGGTGACGATGTTCGGGTGTGAAAGTATACCCGCCGATTGCGCCTCGCGCATCAGCCGGTCCCGCAGACGAGTCTGTTCCTTTGGGTCGACGAATTCAGTGAGGCGGATCGTTTTTATGGCCACGGTCCGGCGGATAGCCGGATCGAGAGCGCGGTAAACCACACCCATCGCCCCACGTCCGAGTTCGCCCAGCACTTGGTAACGCCCAATTTGTTGCATCCGAAGTTGTTATTGTAGCGAGTTAAACCCCTCCCTTGCGCTGATACAATCGGATAATCCACATGATTCAAACGTTGTTTGGCTCAGTTCCGCAGGAACCGACCTTGCTGGACCGCCTGAAAGCCGGTATCGAGAAGACTCGCACAGGTTTGGCGGACAAGCTTGAGGACGCTCTCGCCGGTAAGAAAGAGATCGATGCCGACGTTTTGGATGAGCTGGAATACGCCCTCATCACCGCCGATATCGGTGTCAAGACGACCACGGAAATTCTGGATGCCATCAAGCTGCGCGTGGACCGCAGGCAACTGGGCAATGTGCAGGAGTTGAAAGGATTGATCCGCGAGCATCTGCTGGAAGTCTTGCAGGCCAATGACCGGCCCATGCCTCGGGTTGCGGAACCGCCCGCGGTGGTGATGGTGGTGGGAGTGAATGGCGCCGGAAAGACCACCACCATCGGAAAGCTGGCGCAGCGATTCAAGGATGAAGGTCGCACGGTACTGCTTTGCGCAGCCGACACGTTCCGCGCCGCTGCTATTGAACAGTTGGAGGTTTGGGGAACGCGGACCGGCACGGACGTGATCCGGCAGAAGACGGGGTCAGATCCGAGCGCGGTGCTGTTCGACGCATTGCATGCCGCCAGGGCCCGGAAAATAGATTATCTGATTGTGGATACCGCGGGCCGGCTGCACACAAAAGATAATCTGATGGCGGAATTGGAAAAGATGCGCCGCACTACCCAGAAAGTGATTCCGTCCGCTCCGCACGAAGTCCTCCTGGTGCTGGACGGAACTACCGGGCAGAATGGTCTGGAGCAGGCACGTAAATTCACGGAAAGCAGCGGCGTCACCGGGATCGTTCTGACAAAACTGGACGGCACGGCGAAAGGCGGCGTCGTGGTCTCCATCACGCGGGAGCTGGGACTTCCCATTCGCTACGTAGGCGTCGGTGAACAGGTAGGCGACCTCCTGCCTTTCGACCCGGAAACCTTTATCGACTCTCTCTTCCCCAAATGAGCAGCCGCTACATGGCCGAGGCGCTGGAGCTGGCGGCGCAGGGACTCGGGCGGACCAGTCCGAATCCGGCCGTGGGCGCCGTTGTGGTACGTGAAGGCGAAGTAGCGGGCCGCGGATTTCATGTCTATGCCGATCGCAAACACGCGGAAATCGTAGCGCTGGAACAGGCGGGTGAACGGGCGCGCGGCGCCACGGTTTATGTCACGCTGGAACCCTGTTCCCACCAGGGCCGTACCGGTCCGTGTGTAGAAGCACTGATCGCAGGCGGAGTCGCAAAGGTAGTCGCCGCGATGCAGGATCCGAACCCGCTGGTGGCCGGCAGGGGGTTCGCGCGCCTGCGGGCAGCGGGTATCGAAGTAGAGATTGACGAGGAAAACGCGAAAGCCGCGCGGAAACTGAACGAGGCTTATATCCAGTTCATGCGCATCGGCAGTCCGCTGGTGATGCTGAAGGCTGCAGTCACCCTGGATGGCAAAATTGCCGCGCCCGAGGACAACCGCGGCTGGATCACCAGCGACCTGGCGCGCCTGCATGTACAGTCGCTCCGTCATGCCTCCGACGCGATTCTGACCGGAATCGGCACGGTTCTGGCTGACGATTGCCTGCTGACCGACCGCAGCATGAAGCCGCGCAGCCGGCCGCTGCTGCGCCTTGTACTGGATTCGCAGCTGCGTCTTCCACCGGATTCAAAAATGGTCAGAAGCGCGGAAGGAGACGTCGCCGTAGTGACTACTACCGCTGCATCCCCGGAGCGCCGCAGGATTCTCGAAGAGCGGGGCGTGAAGGTGTTGACCTTCGACGGAGATCACGGACGCACGGACCTGCACCGCGTTGTAGACTGGCTGGCGAAGGAAAAATATCTTTCGCTGATGATCGAAGCCGGCAGCAAAGTGAACTGGTCCGCGTTGGAATGCGGCGTGGTCGATAAAATCTTTTTCTATTACGCCCCAAAGATTCTGGGCGGCATGCTCTCACTCCCTGTGGCCGGGGGAAGCGGCCGCTCGCGCAGGGTTGATGCCATACAATTTCGCGATGTAACCGTGCATTCCATCACCGCGGACGAATTCGCCGTAGAGGCCTACACAACACACCGCATTCCCTAGCCCGCTGTAGATGGGATTGTGGTACCTTGCACCACGGTTTTGAGGACAAATGAGCGATCCTATATTGAAGATTGAACGAATAGAAGTAGTAAAAGTGCCGCCCCGCTGGGGCCTGTTGCGCATTCAGGCTGCGAATGGACTCGAAGGCTTCGGCGAATACACGGTAGAAGGCCAGTTGGATTCTACAGCCGCCCTGGTGACCGAGCTCTCCCGGTACTTCATCGGACAGGACGGACGCGACGTGAAGCGGCTGGTTCGCGGCGCGTTCGATCAATCGTTTTACCACGGCGGGCCTCATTACATGAGCGCGCTGGGGGGCATTGAGATCGCTCTGTGGGACATCCTCGGCAAATCCGCCGGCCTTCCCATCCATCGGCTATTAGGCGGCAAGGTGCGCGACAAGGTGAAGGTCTATCGCTGGGCCGGAGGCAACAACAACGCTCCGGGGGCGGCCGCCGAGGAAGCGGCCCGTGTTGTATCCGAGGGTGCTCGCGCCATTAAGATGAATGCCTGTCCGCCACTCGCCGCCATTGACACGTATGGTGGCATCCGCGCTGCCGTCGATCGCGCGCGTGCCGTCCGCGATGCCGTCGGCCCGGAAGTGGACATTGCTTTTGATTTTCACGGGCGCTGCAATGTTCCCATGGCCAAGAGGCTGGCCCACGAGTTGGAATTTGCCAGCCCCCTGTTTTACGAGGAGCCCGTGCGCCCGGACTACAACCGCTGGCTGCCGGATATTGCGGCATCCACTCACGTCCCCATCGCCACCGGCGAACGGATGTACACCGTCGCCGAATTTTCAGACGTAGTGGCAAAGCGTGGCGCACATATCCTCCAGCCCGACCTCGTGCATGTGGGTGGGATATCGAATGCGGCCGAAATCGCGGGTCTGGCAGAGGCAAATGGTATCGCCATCGCTCCACACTGCCCGCTATCCCCCATTGCCTTCATGGCCTGTCTGCAGGTAGTGGCGCAGTCGCGGGCCGGTTGGATTCTGGAATGGTCCAAGGGAATTCACTACAACGCCTCACAAGCTACGGGCGAAGTGGACCCGTGGCTTCGCTATGTAGAACCCTCGGATTGGCCTCTTTTTGAAGTGGACGGAAGCGGGCACCTTGCTATTACGGACCGTCCCGGACTTGGTGTCAACATGAACTGGAAAGAAATTCTCCGGGCGGCGGAAGCAGGCGTCGTCTGGCGCGACGAGGACATGAGCCTGCCGGATGGCACACGGGCGAACTGGTAACCGATTTCGATATACTTCTGGGTTATGACTCCTGAGAATGCAAGCGCGACGCTGGAATTCCTGTGTGGCACCCTGGAACAGGAGATTAAGACGACCCGATGCGTGCTGGCCGCCGTGCCTGACGACAAAGGAGACTACACCCCGCATCCTACGTCGATGACGGCGCTCGCTCTGGCAGTTCATATCGCAACGTCAGATGCCTGGTTCCTGGAGGGAATTGTGAAAGGCGCCTTTGAAATGCCCGATGAAAAGGCGGCGGCGTCTCTCAAAACAGCATCGGACGTAGTGGCATTCTACGACGCCACAATGCCCGGCCTGCTGGCACAACTGAAGACTATTTCCGGGGAGAAGATTTCCACGCCGGTCCCGTTCTTCGATTGGAATATGCCGGCGTTGAACTACGTGAACATCATGTTGATGCATTCTGCCCATCATCGGGGGCAGCTGTCCACATACCTGCGGCCTATGGGTGCGAAGGTGCCCGCCATTTACGGCGGCAGTGCCGATACCGCGTCCGCGGCGCAGGCTTGATTCGATTCTGCATTCTGGCGCTCTTTGCCCTGAGCGCGAACGCCGCGGAACGCCATCCAGTCGAATGGCAGAAGCTTGCCCCGGAGATCCTGGAAAAATACACTCGTCTGGTCCGCATCGACACGAGTAATCCACCGGGAAACGAAACGAAAGCAGCAGACTATCTGAAGTCCGTCCTGGAGCGCGAAGGCATTCCAACGAAATCTTTCGCGCTGGAGCCTTCCCGCGCCAATCTGGTTGCACGTCTGAAAGGAAACGGCAAGAAGCGGCCCCTGTTGCTGATGGGGCATACGGACGTCGTCGGCGTCCAACGCAATAAGTGGACCGTAGACCCGTTTTCCGCACTCAAAAAAGACGGCTACATCTACGGCCGCGGAACGAATGACGATAAGCACATCGTCGCCGCGTGCCTGATGGTGATGCTCCTGCTCAAACGGGCGAACGTTCCGCTGGACCGGGATGTTATTTTCCTGGCGGAGGCGGGCGAGGAGGGCACGACGCAGGTAGGAATCGATTTCATGGTGAAACAGCATTGGAATGAAATCGAGGCGGAATACGCCATCACGGAGGGCGGAGGCGGTGCGGCACGCAACGGGAGGGCGCGTTACGTCAGCATCACCACAACCGAGAAGGTGTCCCGCGGTGTGAAACTGGCGGCGCACGGCGCGGCCGGTCATGGATCTGTTCCCCGCCCCGATAACGCCGTCGCCCATCTCGCAATGGCAGTTGGCAAGCTGGCCGCCTGGCAACCCCCGATGCGACTGAACGACACCACGCGCACCTATTTCGAACGCCTGGCAACCATCAGCACGCCGGCTGAAGCCAACCGTTACAATCACGTGGCCGACCCCGCGCAAACCACCGGGATTCAAGCCTACTTTGCCGCAAATGAACTGCAGCACAACTCGATCCTTCGAACTTCCGTCGTTCCGACAATGCTGAATGCTGGTTTCCGCTCCAACGTCATTCCGTCAGAGGCCGAAGCTACTCTGGATGTCCGCGCGTTGCCGGATGAGGACATGTCGAAGTTCTATGCGGAAATGAAGCGCGTCATCAACGATGCCAGCGTGGAAATCATCCAAGTGAAGGGCGGCCGTCCCGCCGGTAAACCCTCAAGCATGGATACCGACATGTTCCGCGCCCTGGAAAATGCCGCCAGGAAGGTGTACCCCGGCGCGATTACTCTTCCGGCAATGCTGACGGGAGCCACAGACATGGCGCAACTGCGGGCGCGAGGCGTCAGCGCCTACGGTTTCGGTCCGGTGATTGAGGAGAAGGACCAGTCGACCAACGGCGCACACAGCGATGATGAACGCCTGCAGGAATCCGCGCTCTACAAAATGGTGGAGTTTGTGTGGAACGCCGTGATCGAAGTGGCTGCCGCCAAATAAGCCGCTTAGCGGCGCTTGAGCCTGAAATCTTCCACTTGCGGCATTTTGATTACACGGCACATCTCAAACAATCGCGATCGGGCCCGCATGCCGATACGTTCCGCCAGCGTAGTGCGGTATTCCGGTTTCCCCCCGAGATTCGGACCGCGGTCCACCACCAGGCTGCCCGCATCGGGATCGGGGAGGTTGGTGGTGGCAATCAGCGCCTTCCTGTGATTGCAGCGGTAGGTGATGATGGACGTAACGGTATCCTCCACCCAGTCGGTCACGCGGTGCGCACCCAAATCGTCAAGCAGCAGGATTTCAGTATCGAGTGCGGAGCGGTATGCTTCCTTGTTACTCGATCCGGACGAGGGGTCGTAACCTGCCTTGATTTGCTCAAACAGATTCTGGTAGTCGAAGAACGCGCCCTCGAAACCCTTCGCGATCAGGGCACGCAGCGCCGCGACCGCCAGGTGGGTCTTGCCGGTACCCGGATCGCCCACCAGCAGAAGTCCCGGCTTATCAGTTGCCGGAAATTCCCGCGCATAGGAGCGAACGGTGTTGATCACGATGGAGAGCCCGTTGCGCGCCGTGGGATTATCCGTTGGCAACTTGAAATTGTCGAACGCCGAACTACGGTAATTCAGCGGAATGTTTGCGCGTTCCTGGAGCTGCAGGGCGCGGCCGTCGGCGCCGCAACCGCAGCGCATGGCTCCCGACAATCCGTTGCGCTCTTCCGTGATCCATCCGGTACCACCGCACTTCGGGCAATTCGGGTCAGCCATGAATCTTCATTATCCTATTCGATCAAGGCGAGCACTTCTCCCGCACTCACCGTGGCGCCCTCCGCAACCGGAAGCGAGATCACCACGCCGGCCCGCAGGGCCTTCAGCTCATTTTGCATCTTCATGGCTTCCATGACCACAATTCCCTGCCCCGGCTCCACCGCATCCCCTACCTTCGCCAGGAGACGGACAATTTTTCCCGGCATGGGCGCCGAAAGAGTTTGTCGGCCCTCTCCGCCCAAGCCACCCGCCTTCCGCCTGGGGGCGCGGGGATCTACGATCTCGAGGTCGAAAACACGGCCCCCGACCTCGACTGTAACCGAAGCTCCGTTGCGGCTGGCCTGTGCCGTGTAGCTGACGCCATCCATCAGCACCGAGAACACACCAGGCTCCACCTCTTGAATAGAGGCCGCGCCAGAATGTTCCGGGAGCGAAAAATGAACCAGGCCGTCTTCGTGACGGACTTCAATAGATTGAGATCTTCCGTTAACTACGATTTCGCGCTTCATCAGGCAGGACCTACAAAGCGTACCATTGCCGGATCAGGCGATAATAAATCCGTGAGATTAGCGACGCTGTTGTTCACCGTAAGTCTTGCCTTCGCGCAGGATCGAGCCACGAAAACTCTCTACGAGCGCGTGGGGCGTTACGACGCCATCTCCGCGATTGCCGACGATTATTTGAAGGGTCTCCGGGCCGATCCTCAGTTCACAAGGTTTACGGGCCGGAGCGCAGATTCACTGAAGCGCGCCAAACAACTTTTGAAGGACCAGCTTTGCGCAATGACGGGCGGCCCCTGCGTTTACGTCGGCCGTGACATGGAAACGGCTCATGGCGGACTGGCGATCACCGATGCGGAGTGGGCGGCAAATGTGAAGTATATGTCTGCGGCGCTCGAAAAGAACCATGTCCCAGACCCTGAGAAACAAGAATTCCTGGCGCTGATCGAGTCTCAGAAGAAACACATCGCTCATCAGAAATAGACCTACCGCGCCTTGCCGGCCACTGCGATTTCAGCCTGCGAAGCTGGTGAATTGCCGCGCCAGATCATATAGAAGGGAACGCCGGCCGCGGCAATCGCGATCGCCATCAGAGATGGCTTTGGCTGGGTGATCAGCGCATCCGCCATGAACCAGACAGACACGATCAGAAACGCGATGAGTGTGAACGGATACCCCCACATCTTATACGGCCGTGGAAGATCAGGCAGCTTCTTCCGCAGAATCCACACCGCCGCGACGCTCAGCGCATAGAAAATCCACGCCGACAGAATGGAATAGGAAAACAGCGTCTCGTACGATCCCGTTAAAATCAGCAAGCCAGACCACAGCGCCTGCGCCACAATGGCGAACGCGGGAGTCTTGAACCGCGGATGCACCTGTCCGAAACGGCTGAAGAACATACCATCGCGAGCCTGCGCAAACGGGATGCGGGCGGCAGTCAGGATGTTGCCGTTGATCGCCCCGATCACCGACAAAAGCACTACGGCGGAAAGCACGGTGGCGCCAATGGATCCCATGGTGCGCTGAGCTACCGCGGAGCCGACACGCTCGGTTGCCGCAATCTCCGGAACCGTCATTACGTTCATGTAGGCCAAATTCGCGGACAGATACAGCACGATCACCGCGGCCATGGCGAGCAGCAGCGAAGCGGGAAGGTTGCGCTGCGGGTTCTTGACTTCGCCCGCCACAAAGCTCACATAGCTCCAACCGTTGTAGGCCATCAGGCAAGCCGTCATGGCCACTCCGATCCCGGTGTAGGAAAGTGGCGGTCCCGCGGCTGCAGCCTCTGCGGGCCCGTGCGAGTACAGCGCCGCGGCGCCGATCACCAGGATCAGGCCCGCGATTTTGGCGGTTGTGAAGATGCGTTGAATCCAAGCTCCTTGCACCACTCCGATGTAGTTGAACGCGGAAAGCACAGCCACCAACGCCAGGGATACGGCAGTCCGCGCGGGCGGAGCCAGCGGGATGAAATGATCCAGGTAGATGGAGAAGCCTACTGCCAGAAAAGCGATGCCGCCAGGCAGCACGGCCAGTACAAACACCCACCCGCAAAGGAAGGCGCAGCAGGGTCCATAAGCTTCCCGCAGATAAACGTACTGCCCTCCGGTTGCCGGCATCATGGCGCCGAGTTCCGCATAGGCGAGGGCCCCAAAAGATGAGAGTATCCCGGCAACAATCCAAACCGCCAGGATGGCGCCGCTTGACGGCAGACTGCGGGCAATCACATTCGGCAGCAGAAATATACCGGAGCCGATGACGATGCCGATGATGATAAGGGTTGCGTCCAGCAAACCGAGTTTGCGAAGAAGTTGATCCATGAGGGCTACTTTAGCGGCACCGCGTTTTCTTTTACATAATCATCCAGGCGCGATTTCGGCGTGCCGACGTAGTGGAACGCCTCAGCGTACTGCACACCATACTTCCGGCCCAGTTCGCGGTTTCCCGCCAACAGGAATTCTTTGATGTAGTTCCGGTCTGCCGAGCGGTCGTCGCCATCTCCCAGTATCGGCAGCCGTTTGCCCTGTTTGGCAAGTTCAGCGCGCAGCTTTGATCCGTGGTGTCCGCCGGGCCCTTTGTCGACATTGCAGAGATTGGCGTCAATTTTGTTCTCGAAGGTCTCGCTGATGTCGACGATCCGATTGATGTCGGGATGCCGCACGTAGTAATACTTCTCGCGGACCGCGCGCGCCTCTAGGCCCGCGGCCAGTTGTTCGGGATAATCGTGCACCCGTCCCGCCATCCAGGACGCGGCCTCGACGCAGTGGCCCAACACATAATGATCCGGGTTCTCTTCGTCATGCCCCCAGGGGTCGTAGCAGAAAACGGTATCGACCTTTAGAAAGCGGAACAGGAAAATCAAACGGCAGATGAGCTCGTTCCGCGAGATATCGCTCATGCGGTGGTTGTTGTAGTTCAGTGAAAAGTGCCGCTCCAGACCCAGGGCGCGCGTCTGTTCATCCACTTCGCGTTCGTTGCGCAGGACGTTCTCGCCAATGGTGCCGGGTTCCCCTACGTCATCGCCCATGTCGTCATTGGTGGCACGGATCATGTAGCCTTTGTAGCCTTCCTTGATCAGTTTCGCGACCGTGCCCCCACACAGGATAGCGATATCATCCGAGTGAGGTTGAATGGCGGCCAGAACCTTGCCTTTGTGGGGCATTCCGGGTTGTGGGCGCTCCAGGTAAGGAGTCCCGGCCGTCTGCCCTCGGGCAATGCCGAAGCTTCCGGCGGTCGCACCAGCCAGTAGAGTGTGAATGAAGTCGCGCCTTTGCATAGGCACATTAGATAGCAGAGCCGCGGTGGCGTCAACTGGGAGACGGCCGTCTCGATTTGGAGCCTGCAAGTAACGAGCCACTTTACAAA
>JBDUEM010000073.1:0-27919 GCA_040002435.1 Bryobacteraceae bacterium | reverse complement strand
TCTCCCGGATTCGACGAAAATATATCTTGTCGGTCTGAGGCGGAGCCTCGTT
The DNA here is from genome assembly GCA_040002435.1 of Bryobacteraceae bacterium. Classification (GTDB taxonomy): domain Bacteria; phylum Acidobacteriota; class Terriglobia; order Bryobacterales; family Bryobacteraceae; genus JANXXV01. Next base: position 27,867 of record JBDUEM010000073.1, on the reverse strand, counting down.
AGGATATGTATCTCATAAGATATGGTTGGACAGTTCACACGTCTTGGCTTACTAGTCGATGATTGCAGACGGGTAAACTTAGTTTCAACAACTTACAAATTAAGATTTGGTTGGATTCGACCGTGTTGGTTGTGAGGTATGGCTGTAATCCACCACCAGCAAACCAACCCCATTTGTCCATATAGTAAACGGGATTCCTCCGTCTAAGTGTTTTGCCCTTAGTGTTGCCCCTTAGATTTTACGTCCCCATGGTGCTTATCGGCAGGATGACGATGGAAGTTTATGGAGGTTAAGGAAGATTAACAAACGGCTCGCACCCCTACTGCCCACAAAACAAGATTAGAAGACCAGTGTGTCCCCCTCGGCCTTGCCAAACGCGGAGAGGGCCTGGGCGTGAAGCAGGAGACCTGTTTGACTGGTGCGAGATACATGGCCACCGAGCCGTGATCTCCCCACGCCCCCCATTTGCGCCATTCACAACCAAAATCACCTCAATCTCCCCTGGAATCAACAAACCCCTCCGCCAGCCCTCCGCCCCCATGCTATAAAGAAACCGAAAAAGGCTCCCCTGACCAGGGAGCTTTTTCCATTTCAGAGCCCAAGGAGCACCACCCATATGTCAACCCCGGCGCAAGTCACCGCGAATCTCCTCAACAGCCGCAATTCCACCGGCCCCATCACAGACGAAGGCAAGCAAAACGCCGCAGCCAATTCCATCAAACACGGCCTCACCTCCAAGCGCATCATCATCCCCGCCGAAGACCCCACCGCCTTTGATGAGCTCCGCGCCAACATGCACGCCGACTGGAAACCCGCCACTCATCAGGAAACCGCCCTGGTAGACCAGATCGCCCAACAAGCCTGGCGCCTCGAACGCGCCCGCCGCATCGAAACGGCCAGCTTCGAAGCCTTCATGCCCAACCTCCAGGCTTCCCCGAAGGCCGGAAAGGGAGGCCGTGTCGAAATGCTCCCCACGGACCCCGACGAAGCCTCTGCCGCCGCCTTCCACGGCAATGCCAAAGCCTTCGATAATCTTCGCCGGTATGAAGCCGCCATCGAGCGCTCCTATTACCGCGCCATCACCGAACTTCGCAAGCTCCAAACCGAACGCTGCCGGCAACCGCAGCCCGAATCCATTGGCTTCGTTTCGCAAAAGCCGCTAACCTTCACCCACCAGCCGGCTCCGAACCCCATCAAACCGCCAATGTTAAAATCGGATATCCCATGGAAGACCACAAGCTCCGGCAACAAGCCTTATTTGACGCCCTTCACACCCGCATCCTCGTAATCGATGGCGCCATGGGGACCATGCTGCAGCAGGCCAACCTCACCGCGGAAGACTTCGGCGGCCCTGTCCTCGAGGGCTGCAATGAGAACCTCGTAGTAACACGTCCGGACGTTGTAAAAGGTGTCCACAAGGCCTATTTCCAAGCCGGTGCTGACATCGTCGAAACCAACAGCTTCGGCGGCACCAAGGTCGTACTCGCCGAATACGATCTTCAGGATCACTCGCACCAACTGAACTTCACAGCCGCCCGTCTGGCGCGCGAGGCCGCCGCCGAACTTTCCACCCCGGATCGGCTTCGTTTCGTAGCCGGCTCCATCGGCCCTACAACAAAGGCCATCACCGTCACCGGCGGCATTACATTTAGTGAGCTCATCCAGAACTTCTACGAACAGGCGAAGTCTCTCGTGGAAGGCGGCGTCGACATCTTGTTGGTGGAAACCTGCCAGGACACCAGGAACGTAAAAGCCGCGCTGCTCGCCATTCAGAAGGTAGAGCGCGAAATCGGTTACAAGGTCCCGGTCATGGTCTCCGGCACCATTGAACCCATGGGCACCATGCTCGGCGGCCAGACCGCTGACTCCTTCTCGGCCAGCATCGCCCACGCCGATCTTCTCTCCATCGGCCTCAACTGCGGCACCGGCCCCGAGTTCATGACCGACCATCTCCGCACCATGCACGAGATGGTCTCCACGCGCATTTCCTGCTACCCGAATGCCGGGCTGCCCAACGATGAGCTCCGCTACGACGAGACGCCGGCTTCCGTCGCTGGCCAGCTTTCCAAATTCGTAGATCACGGCTGGTTGAACTTCGTAGGCGGATGCTGCGGCACAACGCCCGCCCACATTACGGCCATCGCCGAAGCCGTAGCCGGACGCAAGCCAAGGCCCGCGCCGCCGTCCACGCATCGTGCCTATTACTCCGGCATCGACCTCATCGAGGCCGATGACACCAACCGCCCGCTGATCGTGGGCGAACGCACCAACGTAATCGGATCCCGCCTCTTCAAGAACATGATCGCGGAGGAAAAGTGGGAAGAAGCAACTGACATCGCTCGCCGCCAGGTCCGCAACGGTGCGCACATCGTAGACGTCTGCCTGCAGTCAACTGACCGCGAAGAGATGGAAGACATCGCGCCCTTTTACGAAAAGCTGATCCGCAAAGTGCATGCGCCCATCATGATCGACACCACCGATCCCAAGGCCATCGAACTTTCGCTCACTTACTGCCAGGGCAAGAGCATCATCAATTCGGTCAACCTCGAAGACGGCGAAGAGAAATTTGAGCGCATCTGCCCGGTGGCAAAAGCCTTCGGCGCGGCGTTGGTAGTAGGCTGCATCGATGAAGACAAGCTGCAAGCCCAGGCTTTCACCCGCGAACGAAAGCTCGCCGTAGCGCAGCGGTCGGTAGAGATCCTCACCACCAAATACGGCATCGCGCCCGAGGACATCATCATCGATCCCTTGGTTTTTCCCTGCGCCACAGGCGATGAAAACTACATCGGCGGCGCGGTCGAAACCATCGAATCGCTTCGCATCATCAAGGCCGCCATCCCGTACGTAAAGACGGTGCTCGGCGTTTCAAACATCTCCTTCGGACTCCCAGCCTCGGCCCGCGAAGTCGTCAATTCCGTCTTCCTGTACTACTGCACCAAGGCAGGTCTCGACCTCGCCATCGTCAACGCGGAGAAGCTCGAACGCTTCGCCTCCATCCCGCCGAAGGAACGCCAGCTAGCCGAGAATCTGCTCTTCAACACGCCGCCCCAGGAAGGCGAATTCGCCGGCATTCCGGAAGACTGGCGCCGCCAATCGAAGGAAGCCAGGGCCGCGGTGAATCAATTCCACATTGCCGCCATAGCCGAGCACTTCCGGGGCGCAACCGCCAAGGTCAAAGAGAAACAGGCCGACCTCCCGCTCGATCAGCGCCTCGCCAACTACATCATCGAAGGCAACAAAGACGGCCTCATCCCCGACCTCGAACTCAAGCGCGCCGAAGGTGTCAGCCCCCTTGACATCATCAACGGTCCGCTGATGGCCGGCATGTCGGAGGTAGGCCGCCTCTTCAACGCGAACGAGCTGATCGTAGCCGAAGTGCTCCAATCCGCGGAAGCCATGAAAGCCGCCGTCAGCCATCTTGAGAATTTCATGGAGAAAGCCGACACCACGTCGCGCGGCAAGGTGCTTCTTGCCACCGTGAAGGGCGACGTCCACGACATCGGCAAGAACCTCGTCGAAATCATCCTCAGCAACAATGGCTACGAAGTCATCAATCTGGGAATCAAAGTAGCGCCGGACGTTTTGGTCCGCGCCTATAACGATCACACGCCGCACGCCATCGGACTCTCGGGCCTCCTGGTCAAGAGCGCCCAGCAGATGGTCATCACCGCGAATGATCTGAAGGAAGCGGGCATCAACGTACCGTTGCTCGTCGGCGGCGCGGCCCTCTCTGAGAAATACGCGAACACCAAGATCGGACCCAGCTACACCTCACCAACTTTCTACGCGAAGGACGCTATGACGGGTCTCCGCCTGATGAACGAAATCATGGACCCGCTCACGCGCGACGAATCTCTTCGTAAGCACACCTTCACCGAATTCGTCGAGACTGTGGATCACCTCGCGGAAGAAAGGATCCCGGTCTCGCAGAACCGCAGCGCGAAGGTTTCCACCACGGTCCCCATTCCGCCCGTCCCGTATCTCGAGCGCAAAGTGCGGGACGTTCCGCAGCTCGCCGAGGTCTGGAGTTACATCAATCCCAACATGCTCTATGGCCATCACCTCGGCCTCAAGGGCGGCTTTGAAAAGCGCATGGCCGAGCGCGATGACAAGGCGCTCGAACTCTTCCATCAGGTGGAAGCGGTAAAGGAAGAAGCGAAAAAGTTCATGAAGGTCCGCGCCGTCTGGCAGTTCTTTGAAGCCGAGCGCGACGGTAACGCCATCAACCTGTTCTCACCTGGCGGCAAGGACCCCATCCACACATTCAGATTCGGACGCCAGGCCCGCGCCGAAGGCCTCTGCCTCAGTGACTACATCATGGAGCCGTCGAACGGCCGGCGCGATCACCTCGCCATGTTCGTAGTAACGGCCGGCGAAGGGATCCGCGCCAGGTACGAAGAAGCCAAGAACGCGGGAGAGTTTTTCAAAGCCCATGCCGTGCAGGCCGTAGCCATCGAAACCGCCGAAGCCACCGCCGAGTGGCTGCACCGCAGAATCCGTGAAGACTGGGGTTTCCCGGACCCTGCCACCATGACCATGCAGGAGCGCTTCACATCTCGCTACCGCGGCAACCGCTATAGCTTCGGCTATCCTGCCTGCCCGAACCTGGACGACCAGGCCGCCCTCTTCCAACTCCTGAAGCCGGAAGAAATCGGCGTAGAACTAACCGAAGGAATGATGATGGAACCCGAAGCCAGCGTCAGCGCGCTAGTCTTCCATCACCCGGACTGCGTCTACTTCACAGCCAGCGAAGCAACGGAACCAGCCGAACTAATCTCCACCTGATCTCCGCTCCATTTATACGAAGGACGGCGGGCGCCCACGCCCGCGCGCGAGCCCCCGCTCGCGCCCCCCACTACCCCTTCCACAACAGCTCCGCATCCGCCCGCCGCACATAGTTCGCATCCACAGCAGCCGCATCCAGCCCAGGCAGCCGCAACGCCACGCGCCCCACAGCACCAGCCAAAGCCCGCCGCTCCACTCCATTACCCACATACGCCCGAAACGGTCCCAAATCCGTAGACACAAACTCAACCCCATCCGGCAAACCAGCAAACCAATCCGGAAAAGCCATCACCACTTCCGGCCTCACCACACGCAGCCCGGCATCGTAAACCGCCCCGTAAATCTCACCCCGCCGCGCATCCAGCAAAGCCGCCCGCAAGGGCTTCGTTCCGCACTCAGCCAAAGCCATCAAATTCGAAACCCCAACCACCGGCCGCCCGCAAGCCTCAGCCAGACCCTTCACCGCGGTCAACCCTACCCGCACCCCGGTAAACGACCCCGGCCCAGCCGCGGCCGCAAACAACCCAACCTCAGACACAGTAGCGCCATGCCGCCGCAACAGAGCCTCAATCTGACCAAACAAAACCGGCCCAAACCCCTCCGGCGAATGCAGTAGAACCTCCTCCACCACAGCGGCATCCTCCAAAAGCGCGACACTCCCAAAATGCGCCGTGGTATCCAGGGCCAGAATCAGCATCAGGGTTTCAGCGTGTAAACCTTATCCGTCATATAGACCTTACCGTTCGCGTTCATCCCCACCAGCCTCAAATTCAGAATCGCCGGATAGTTAGCAGCCATGAACGGCGGTATCCGGAATACGCCCTCTTTCCCGGTCCCAAATACCCGCGCACCCAGCCCGTCGATCACAACCTCACCAGTCCACAGGTACATCATCTGCCTCGTAGCGCGCGACTCCCTCCGCAGCTTCGCGGCAAAACTGGGCGGCTTGGAAACGGAGACCTCATCCTTGGAAGGTTCCACAATCACAAACGGCAACTTCTGCGTGTTGCCCTCAATCTCCTGCAACTCCAGCGAGACCTCGCGTGAGTCGAACTTGTACGACTCCAGCATCGACTGCTTCTTCCCCTCGCGCGAGAGATACAACACCCAGTCGTGCGTAGTATCCGGAGGCTCCGCGGCAAACTTCTCGCCCTTGTAATTCTTCAGCTTCGTCTGCTCGCCGGTCGCGGGATTGATCCAAGCCACGTCATATCCATGCCGCTCGACACGCAGTTCCACCGGCCCCGGCTTCTCCACGTAGAGCACATACTCCACGCCCTCCAGCGCGACGGCCCTGCCGCCGTCCACATCGAAGTAGGGCTCCAGTTCCCAGTGCCGCGAGTCGGAGAAGAACTCGAACCACACGGTCATCTGTTTTGGCTCCGCCACGCCGATCGACCCGACGTACTGCCCGTTCATCGTCGTGTTCCACAACTGCCTCCGCAGCGCATCCGGATCCTTCACCGCGATGCCGGCGTTCACAAACGGCATCGCATAGAGCTGATGCTCAATCGATCCAAGCTGATCGTCGGAGCTCGAATAGACGATGTAGTCCATCCATCCATCGCCCGCCATCGGCGACGAAGTCACATTCGCCCCTGCCGTCTTCGGATGCTGGTAGGGATCGAACTTCTTCAGCGTCATCCCGATCTCTTTCGCCAGCGGCCGTCCGTTCTTTACTTCCTCGAAGGCTTGAAAGACCTGCCACGTCATATGGAAGGCCGAATACCGCGCGGCCATGTAGCGCACATAGCGATCCCTCTGCTCCCCGGGATCGCTAAGCACCATATCGAACACCAGCCCTTTTTCATTCGTGTACCGTACCCGTTCGTCGAGTGCCTGCAGCGCCGCGATGTCTGGACTGCTGAACACGGCCCCAAGAGCCCGCAGATGGGTGTACTTCGCGGCCGCGCGCGAGTCCGCCCACGTATGGAACGCGTCACTGCTCATCTTCGTGTCGTAGCTCGTGTCACTCATCCAAAGATGCGGTTTGTTGCTGTCGCTATAAGCCCAGTGGTGCATGTTGGCCGCGCGCAGAAACCCCGGCGCGTCTGACGTTGTAGCCGTGATCGTCCCCTGCTTGCCTTCGTATTGAGTGAGGTTGCTCGTGATCCGGAACTCCCAGTCGCCCACTTCGTTCGGAGCAAAGCGGATCACCATCTTGCGCCCGCCGTCCCAGAAGCCATAGACCATCAAAGTCCGGTGCCGCGGGGACCGGAACTCCCCCCGTAGCTCTACCGACACGTACGGATTCGGATGCGCTTTCGCCTGTGCGTCGTCGAGTTCGAAGGCCATATCGCATACCTTGTATACGGGCGTCGGAGGACACGAAGGCTGGGCCTGCAACATCCCACCCGCCAGAAGCAGATAGATCCACAACCGCATACCTCTAGTCTATGGCAAGCTGAAACATCGACATATGAAAAGCATCCTCCCGCTCCTCCTCTGCCTCGCGTCCGCCGCCGCCGTGCCCGCCCAGTCTCCCATCGCGAAGAAGACCGAAGGCATGACCAGGATGCCGGGCTTCTTCCCCGTATATTGGGACGCGAAGGCCGGCAAGCTGTGGCTGGAGATCAACCGCTGGGACAAGGAGTTCCTCTATCTCAGCTCGCTCCCGGCCGGAGTCGGCTCAAACGACATCGGTCTCGACCGCGGCCAGTTGGGCGAAGAGAAAGTGGTCCAGTTTGAGCGCAGCGGGCCGAAGATCCTGCTCGTACAATCCAACTACGGGTTCCGCGCCCTCTCCGGCAATACGGATGAGGCCAAATCCGTAGGGGAGGCCTTCGCCCGATCCGTGCTGTGGGGATTCCAGGCGGACACCATCGACGGCGACACGGCGTTGGTGGACGCCACCGCCTTCTACCTGCGCGATGCTCACGATGTTCCAGGCACGATGCGCCGCACGAAACAGGGAGCCTTCAAACTCGAGGATTCCCGCTCCGCCATCTATATGCCCCGGACCAAAAACTTTCCCAACAACACAGAGGTGGAGACCACCCTCACCTTCCTCAGTGACGACCCTGGCAACTTCGTCCGCGAAGTAGTGCCCACGCCCGGAGCTGTCACCGTTCGCGAACATCACTCGTTCGTCCAACTCCCCGGCCCCGGTTTTCAGCCCCGCGCCTTTGATCCGCGCTCGGGGTTCTTCGGCATCGAGTTCATGGACTTCGCCTCGCCCATCGATCAGCCAATCCGCAAGAGATACATTGCCCGCCATCGTCTGTTGCAGGGCGAAGCAATGAAGCCCCTCGTCTACTACCTCGACCGCGGCGCGCCGGAGCCGGTTCGCTCAGCCTTGCTCGAAGGTGCCCGCTGGTGGAGCCAGGCCTTCGAGGCCGCCGGCTTCCGCGATGCTTTCCGCGTCGAACTACTGCCCGAGGAGGCCGACCCGATGGATGTCCGCTACAACGTCATCCAGTGGGTACACCGTTCCAGCCGCGGCTGGTCTTACGGCAGCACAGTCACCGATCCCCGCACGGGCGAAATCATCAAAGGGCATGTAACTCTGGGATCCCTGCGCGTGCGGCAGGATTACCTTATTGCCGAAGGGTTGCTCGCGCCGTATGAGTCGGGCAAGCCCGCGTCCCCGGAGATGAAGGCCATGGCCATCGCGCGCATGCGCCAGCTGGCTGCCCACGAAGTCGGTCATACGCTCGGTCTGGCTCACAACTACGCGGCCAGCGCCGCGGGCCACGCCTCGGTCATGGACTATCCAGGTCCCCTCGCCAAACTGAAAGGCGGCCGGCCGGACCTGACCGACGCCTACGCGACTGGAATCGGCGAATGGGATAAGGTGGCCATCACGTTCGGCTATGGCGACCAGCCAGGCGTACTCGAGAAGGCTCAAGCCCGCGGCCTATACTTCATCACCGATTCGGACTCCCGCCCGCAAGGCAGCGCCCATCCGAACTCGCACCTTTGGGACAACGGTGCGAATGCTGTCGACGAATTGAATCGCATCATGGAGGTTCGCGCGAAAGCCCTCGCCCGTTTCGGCGAGAACAACATTCGTGAAGGCGCTCCCATGAGTTCGCTCGAAGAGGCGCTGGTGCCTCTATACCTCTCGCACCGTTACCAGGTGGAAGCGGCATCGAAGGTCCTGGGCGGCTTGGATTACCGCTACGCTTTGCGTGGCGATGGCCAGAAGATCGCGGATATTGTTCCCGCAGCCGAACAGCAGCGGGCGCTCCAGGCGCTGCTGCGCACGCTCGATCCGCAAGCCCTGACGCTTCCGGAAAAGCTTCTCCAGCAGCTCCCGCCCCGGGCCTTCGGCTATCCGCGCGACCGCGAATCATTCAAGGCGAGGACGGGCGTCACCTTCGATCCCATGGCCGCGGTCGAATCAGCCGCCGGCATCACCCTGGCCCAGATCCTAAATCCGGAACGGGCCGAACGTCTCATTCAATACCATGCCCGCGACCCGAAGAATCCAGGTCTCGCCGAAGTAATCGACAAGGTGATCACGGCTACGTGGAAGCGTGCCAGGGTGGGAGGTCTCTCCTCGGAGACGCAGCGCGTCGTGGACGATGTTGCCCTGTACCAACTCATGGCTCTGGCCGCGAATGATGCGGCAGCGGCACAAGCCCGAGCCATCGCGCTATCCAAGATCGAAGACCTGAAAAGATTTCTCAACACTCCGGTCTCGGACCCCGATCAGAGCGCTCACTACCGCTTCGCCCTCGCGCAGATCAAACGGTTCGAGGAAGACCCCAGGAAGATGGACTTTCCGAAACCCGCGGAACCGCCGCCCGGACAGCCGATTTAGATGTAGTACATCAGATCTTCCGGCGAGTGGTCCTCTTCTACGGCTTTGACGCTGCTGTTCACATCGGCGATTGTGGTGTGATCCAGAATAGCGGACATGGCATCGCGGACCTGCCGCATCACCAGTTTGGTGCCGCAGCGGTGCTCGTCGACGCACTCGTCGCACTTGCGGTAAGCCGTCTCGCTCGCACACGGAAGCGGGGCCAGCGGACCGTCGATAATGCGGATCACGGAGCCCAGAGTGATTTCTTCCGGAGGCTTCGCCAGAACATATCCGCCACCCTTGCCTTTCTTGCTCGCCACGATGCCGCGGTCGCGCATCTGCAGCAGGATCAATTCCAGGAATTTTCGCGGGATCTGTTCCGTGGCAGCGATGTTGGCAATCAGGATCGGGCCCTTGCCGTACTCGCGTCCCAAACAATACAAAGCGCGAAGCGCATACTTACCTCGCTTGGAAAGTGTTTTCAAATCAAATCTTATCATCGCCCGCCTGGAGCAGACGTACACGAAGGCAGCCACGTCGACAGCATGGTCGAGATCTGTTCGCGGCTGATCGGCTTCGTCAGAAAATCGTCCATGCCCGAGTTCAGGCAGCGTTCCCGATCTCCTGCCAGCGCGTGCGCCGTGAGAGCCACAATGGGCGTTCGCGGCAGCTTCAGCCGGTCCTCACGTTCCCGTATCTGCGCTGTCGCGGAATAGCCGTCCATCTCCGGCATCTGGCAGTCCATCAGCACCAGGTCGAATTGTGACCGCGTATGCGCCGCCAGGGCTTCGAGGCCTGAGTCCACCACTTCCGAGTCGCAATTGAGATTCCTCAGCAAGCCCCGAATCACCATCTGATTGACGCGGTTGTCCTCGGCCACCAGGATGTGGGGCCGATGGGTTGGAGCCGCATCGTAGTGAGCTTTTGACGCAGGTGCTGCCGTCTCCGCGGCGTCGGCGGAATCAGGGACCTGAAACGGAACCGTAAACCAAAAGGAACTGCCCTTGCCGGGTTCGCTCTTGAGGCCGATCGTCCCTCCCATACCCTCCACCAGCTTCTTGCAAATCGCCAGCCCCAGACCGGTTCCGCCGTACTCTCTGGTGGTCGAGTTGTCCCCCTGCATGAAAGGTTCAAAAAGCCGGGCTTGCACTATATCCGATATGCCTATCCCAGTGTCGGTAACCGCAATCCGCGCCACTTGCTTTCCCTCCGCCGATGGATCCATTTCGACGCTCAGCGTCACTTCGCCATGGGAAGTGAACTTCACCGCATTGCCCACCAGGTTATTGATCACCTGGCGGATCTTTGCCGGGTCGGCCTGAATCAGCTCCGGCAGGTGATCATCCGTGCGCAGTCTCAACTCCACTCCCTGCCTCTTTGCCTGCGCCGAGAAGAGCGCCGAGGACAGTTTCGCTTCCGCCACCAGGTCGAAGGAAATGCGTTCCTGGGGAACCTTCCCCGCTTCCATCTTGGACAGATCGAGAATATTATTGAGCAATCCCAGCAGGCCGTGCCCGCATTGCAGCGCCATTTCGAGCGACTCGCGCTGATCCTTGTCGAGGTCGGTCTCGAGCACCATTTCAGTAAGACCGAGCACTCCGTTCATCGGAGTCCGGATCTCGTGGCTCATGTTCGCCAGGAAACTCGATTTAACCCGGGAGGCTTCCAGAGCCTCATCCCGCGCGCAGGCAACCTCGTCCATGGTTTTCCGGCGCGCGTCCACTTCAGCCTGCAACTGCTTCTGCACCGACCTGGTAACCAGGATGAGAATCGAGGCCAGCAGAACGGTCCCAACCCCGAGAGCTCCGCAGATCGTTTGCATGGATCTGCGATTCTTATCCTGCAAAGATCTTGCGGCCGCCGCCGCCCGCTCGTCGGCCTGGCTGCACAACTGGCGAACTAGTGCCTCATAGCGGGACCGGGACGGCTCATACTTGTCCGAGTACAGCTTCCGCGCCAGCGCCGGGTGTCCATCCAGCAGCGCTTCAAGCAACAGCATATCTACCGGCTGCAGTTCGTTCTCGTCGATCCGCACCAGCCTCCGGATGGTCTCCCGCATTGCCGCTGATTCGGTCGACTTTGAGATGCCGCGCAACAGCGCGGCATTGGCGTCATAGGCGGCAATCTTCCGTTTGCCGCTGGTGGTATCTTCGGGATTCAGCATCATGGATTTCGTGCTGTCGCCCTGCGTGATGACCAGCGCCAGAGACTCGAGCGCCGATTCCTTCATGCGCAGCGCCGCGATCAATTCCGTTGAGTTGACTCCCAGGCTCTGCCACGTGATCAGGATTGCGATCAAGCTCATGGCCAGCACGGGCAAGAGCAGGGAGTACAGCTTCACCGGTACCGAAATGGCATTTCTCATGTCTCTGGCCCGCTGCGCCGGGACGTCAATCCTTCACATGAACCAGAAGTTTCATCTTGGGATGAATGGAGCAGCGAACCTCTGCCGTGCCTTCCTTGGAGAAAACGATACTGGAACTCGCTCCCGGCAACTGCCGGCGGATCTCAAACTCCATCCCCGGCGTCATGGAAAAAACGTTGTGCGTCACCTCATCCGCATTCTGAAAATCAATCGAATCGCCGGTGTGCAGAGTGATTTCCTTTTGCGAAAAAAGCCGGTTCTTCTGCACCACCGTATGGCTGTCGGCGGCAGCGCCAACCAGACCCAATGCAATCAGACCCGCCACCAAAACCGCTGTCTTACCCATCTCTTTTCTCCTCATCCCTCAATGGGGCAGTACAGGGTACTCCACCAATCGCGTTGGTCCGGTCAGCGTATGTAAAAAGGCGATCAGATCTTGCTTCTCGGCGGCCGTCAGACGGAGCGGCACGATCTCAGGTGACAGGCCCGGGCGCTTCACCCGCCCGCCCAAGTCATAAAATTCGACAACGTCCTCCAGCGTGGTCTCCGCTCCATCGTGCATATACGGTCCGCGAAGATCGATCTCGCGCAAGCCCGGTGTCTTGAAGGCGTGCTGCATCGCCTCCAGCGGCAGCAGCATGCCCCGGCCCCGGTCCGGTCCGGTGGTTCCGATATCGTGAAACCCTTCGTCGGTGAAGGTCCACCCTAAATGGCATTTCGAGCATCCCGCTTTGGTGTGAAAAAGATCGAACCCACGCTTGGCAGCTTCCGGAATCGCGGCTTGATCTCCGCCGATCCACCGGTCGAAAGGTGCGTCCTCGGAAACAACCGTCCGCTCGAAGGTCGCGATGGCTTTCGCCACCAACGCCGCCGTCAGAGGCGCGCCGGGATAGGCCTTTTCGAACAAGGGTCGATAACCGGGTATAGACAGGACCCGCGGAACAAGTTCCCGCAGCGGCAGGTTCATCTCATCGGCGGATTGCATTGGACCCAACACCTGTTCTTCCAGCGACTCGGCCCGGCCATCCCAGAACATCAGGTCGCCCCAACCGCTGTTCAGAATCGTGGGCGTTCGGCGGCGCAACGGCTTGCCGCCTGCGCCGATGGCCCGCGCCAGTCCGTCGCCCCACGCAAGTCCGGGATTGTGGCACGTTGCGCACGAAGTATTCCTTGCGCCGGACAGCCTCGGGTCGAAAAAGAGCTTCCGCCCCAGCGCCTCGCGCTCGCGGCTGTAGCGGTTGTCCTCCGGAAACGGAATCGCCGGACGCTTGTAACCTGCCATCGCCTCACCGCGCTTATAAGGCCGCTGCGTCGCCAGGCGCTCTGCCGCTCCGGAGACTTCGATCACCAGGAGCAATAGGAAAACCCAAGGCCTCAACGCTATTCCCCTCGTTCCCCATATCGGTAGAGATAGGCTGGACTTGAAAGGAACTAGCGCACCCGGATTGTCACCGTGTTCGAATAGGCGGACACTCCCGCCGCATTGAAAGCCTGCACCCGGTATTTGTACCGGCCTGCCGCAACAGCGTCTCGATACGTGGCGGTATTCGCCGTCACCGACCCGATCCGGGTCCAGCTGTTGGTGCCATTCGGTGCGCGCTCCACGTAGAACCCGGCTTCGTTTGAAGAACTGTCAGTCCACGTCAGCAAGGCAAAGCCGCTCCCGCCCGAACCCGTCAGATTACCGGGGACCGCCGGAACTGCAGGCGCCGTGACCACGATGGTCTTCGAGGTCGACGCAGACGCGCCCGCATTATCAGTTACCTGCAACGTAGCAGTGAACGAGCCCGCCGCGGAGTACGTGTGAACAGTAGTCTTGCCCGTGCCCGTCCCTCCGTCGCCGAACGTCCACGCATACGATGCGATGGTTCCGTCCGGATCCGACGACGCGCTGGCATCAAAGCTCACCGCAACCGGAGCCGTGCCGCTCGCCGGCGCTGCGGTGAAGGACGCCACAGGCGGACGGTTCACCGGCGCGCCGCCCGCGGGCAGTACCAGCAGCGTAATGCTCTGCGCCGGGGCCGTCAAACTCAACGCCGTTCCGCTATAGGCCGCGTCCGCCAGCCGCGCGATGGTATTGGCGGCCGTCAATTGCCACACCTGCCCGCTCCCGCTGCCGTTGAAGTTCGATAGGTTCACAGTCACAGGTGTGCTGCCGCTCAGGTACTTGTTGATGACCATCACCGTCAGCGCCTGATCGGCCGTCCGCACCGCCGCAAACGCGCTCACATTGTCCGGATTAGGAACCGCTGCCCGCACGCTCGTATCCCCGAATCCCGACTTGTTCCCGTCATAGTTGCGGTACAGCTTCATCGCCTTGTACGTCGGAGTCGAGGCGTCCGGAGTGGTCCAGCGCGCCGCCATGTCGAGACCCTCGCGCCCGAAGATCCCATAAATGTCCGCCTGCGTGGTCGCGCCATTCGCGTGACCTTCTGCGCCCCAGTTGTATTCGGTGATCGCGATGGGCGTCCCCGGCCAGTAGTAGGAATTGACCCATCCGCGCAGCCTGGGAATCAGTTGGACCTTGTCGGCAATCCACGTCTCGTCCACGTAATTGGGATCCCACAAGGACCGCGTCGACCGGTTCCGCCGCAATTGCATGGTGGTGGACGTGTCGTTGCCGAACTCTCCTCCCTGCGGATAGTAGTGGACGCTGAAGACATCCAGCGGTTTCTGCCCGTTGGCTACCGCACTGCCTTTCAACTGATTCAGCAGCCAGGGGAGATAATCCCAATTGGCGTTCGCCGTGCGGTCCGGAAGGTTGCTCCAGCCGTGCAGGGAACCGTATTGCTGGTCATAACCGCTCAGCGTGTATGCACTCCAGCCCCACTCCTCCGGCCCCACGATCTGCGCCGCCGCATCCCGGCCTTTTACAGCGGCCGCATAGGCCAGCATCTTGTCGCGCATCTCCGTCATCTTAGCGCCCACGGGATGAACGTCGCGGTGTGTCGAATGCCAGATGGAGGGCTCGTTGTCCAGGATGTAATACTGCAAGCCTCCCGTGGTGGAAAGTCCCCAGCGCGAGACCATGTGCTGCACCCAGCCATCCTGCAGGGTAGCTGAATTCGGCACATTGGCGTCGTTCGGATCGTTACCAGTTACGTTCTGGTTGGTGCTCTTCAGGATGCCATTCCCGGCGTCGGCAAACCACTGCCAGTCGTTACCCGTCTGCGCCCCATACTTAGCCTGCGAAAATCCGGCCAGCTTAGTGCGGTTCGCCCCCACTTTTGCCACCCAGTCGATCATCGGAACCGTGATCAGCGGCTCGGCGCCCCCGGCACGCGTCGTCGCGATAAACGTGTCCCCGCGTTCGCCTGCCACCGCGCTGGAATCAGCGATGCTTTCGAAATACCAATCCTGCCCCCGGTTATCGGCATTCTGCTGCCAGTTGTAACGGGTGGTGCTGTTTCCGCCATAACGGTTCAGCGGTGCGTTCAAGTCCAGCAATTGCGCGGTGGTTCCGAAGGCGATTCCGTAGATTTTGGGGTTGATCGGCTTCCGGTCCAAAGCCGCATCGACGTTGACCGTAACCGCTGGGTTTTGCGCATAGGCGGTGGAAACGAAAAGTAGTAAGTAAATAGTACTAAGACGCACTTGGTACTCCTATTCGCTTATCCTACCCTAGGAACGCAACACTGTACACAGGGATTGTTCCCATAACCGCCCAATGAAATTGTTTAGTCTGGTAGTATGCCGTTGGGCGGCGGAACGCTCCAAGCTTGGTTTTGACCGGGCTCTCGGGTTCGGTTGGACCTCTCCGGGGCTACCCCGGGGAAACGTGAAGGACTGACATTTCGTGGCGTGAGCGGGGACTGCACGTTGTGCAGAATAGCTCACGCAGGGTTAGACTCGTTGGAGCATGCCGCCGCTTTTGAATGCGCTGGCCAATGCCTTTTTGGCCGGCGAGCCGGATGTGGAACAGATTGTCGCGCGCGCCAGCCGAACCCTGGGCAGGTCCTGGCCCTGGCTCCGCCCGGTCGCCCGCAGCTTCGTCGAGATCTATGCCGGCCAAACCCGTCCGCGCCGGCGCGACGTAATTCAATTCTTTCGGAACGATCCCATCTTTTGCAGTGCCTGGTCGCAGCGCAATCTGCGCGTCGCCGAGTGGCTATTGGAGGCGCCGGTCATGCAGCCGGTTCCTGCCGCCAGTGCTTGGGATCTGCCTGCGATCGGGACCGCACCGGCACTAGCCGAATGGCTTGCCATCAGACCCGAAGAACTCGACTGGTTCGCCGCTCTCAAAGGGCCCCGCTGTTGCGCGGCGCATTATCACTACACCGTCTTGCCGAAAGGCCGGGGCGCCAGTCGACTGATTGAGGCGCCCAAACCGCGGCTGAAGGACCTGCAGCGGCGGATTCTGACGGGCGTCTTGGAGAAGATTCCGGTGCCCTCCGCTGTGCATGGGTTCGTCAAAGGCAGGTCAGTCCGAACCTTTGCCGCTCCGCATGCGGGGCAGCAGGTGGTTCTCCGGATGGACCTGGAGGATTTCTTTCCCTCCATCCCCGGCGTGCGGATTCAGGCCCTGTTTCGCACCCTGGGATATCCCGAAGCCGTTGCCGATCTCCTGGGCGGAATCTGTACCAATGCCGTTCCGGCAGCTGTGTGGGCCGGGTACCGTCCATCGAGAGAAACGCGGGACCTCTACCTGCGGCCGCATTTGCCGCAAGGAACGCCCACTTCGCCCGCGCTAGCCAATCTGTGCACTTATCGCGTGGATTGCCGCCTGATGGGCCTGGCGAATTCAGCGGGCGCCGTCTATACGCGCTATGCCGACGATCTCGCTTTCTCCGGCGGGCACGCATTTAACCAATGTGTGGAGCGCTTCTTCATCCAGGCGGCTGCCATATTGATGGAGGATGGTTTCTCCGTCCATCACCGCAAGACGCGCATCATGCACCAGGGTGTTCGCCAGTATCTGGCCGGGCTGGCCGTCAATCGGGAAGTGAACGTACTTCGTCCCGATTTCGACCGGCTGAAAGCAACGCTGACGAATTGCGTACGTCTGGGTCCGGCGAGCCAGAACCGCGAGAACCATCCCAGCTTCCGGGCTCACCTGCAGGGACGGGTTGCGTTTGTGGAATCCATTAATCCCCAGAAGGGGCGGCGGCTGCGCGGGATATTCGAAAGAATTCACTGGCCGTCCGGGATCGAACCCGAGCCGCACAATCCTTGAGAGACGCTTCCGTCCTGCAAGGTCTATAATGGTATCAATCAATGGGTCGACCCACAATATTGTGCCACAAAGAATATGCGCCTGATCATTGACAAAGCAGGCCGCGTCGTAATCCCCAAGCCTCTCCGGGAAGAGCTTCGTTTGGAAGCCGGAGACGCATTGGAGATGGAGAGCACTGGCGAACAGATAACCTTGCGCCCAGTCCGCGGCACGGGTCCCCTGACCAAAGAACACGGTGTCTGGGTATTTCGATCCGGTCAGCCGCTGCCTGCCTCCGCAACCGATGAGATGCTGCAACAGATTCGCGAGAATCGGGACCTGGTGAATCTCGGCAAGGCCAAGTGAAAGGTTTTTTCGATACATCGGTCCTGGTGCCGGTATTCTACGGAGACCACGTTCACCACAAGGCAAGCCTCGAGTTGTTCATCCAATTCGATAAATCCACCGGCTGCTGCGGAGCGCACAGTCTGGCGGAAGTATATTCCACCCTGACCCGAATGCCTGGCAAGCACCGCATCAGCGGCGAACAGGCCATGCTGTTCGTTGGCGGCATCCGCGAGCGGCTTACCATCGTCGCGCTCGATGGCGATGAATACGCTGATGCATTGACAGCATCTGCAACACTCGGAATCGTGGGCGGCGGAATTTATGACGCGATGCTCGCGCACTGCGCCATCAAAGCCGAGGCAGAGACCATCTATACCTGGAACGGCCGGCACTATGCGCAATGCGGACCCGAAGTAACCGATCGGCTGCGAACGCCTTAGGCCTTAACGGTGGCCGTTCCGGCTACGGCCGCTCTTCCAGCGGCAAGCGCACCGCCGGATCGCCCAGCACCACGTAGTTGCGAGCGTCGTTGTTGCACGTCCAGGCCGAGGCGAGCGCGTACTCGTCCCCCGCCTTGCCCAGCTTCATGGCACGCAGCATAGTAACCAAATCCGACGAGAGTTCGGCATACCGATTATTGAAGTACTCCAGCGCCGAACCCACCGGATGGCCTTCCATCAGCCGTTTCAGCGTACTTTGAAATACGCGCAGCTGCGTATCCCGCTTCGACCGGAAAGAGTAGCCCCAGGCGCGGTCGATGTGCCCGATCACCGCCAAGGCTCCGCCTCTCGGATGGGAGAGCATGCGCTGCGGCAGATTTCCGACAAAGGCGCTGGGCGCTATAGTCTTGGGCTTATCCGCTCCCGCAGCCACGAAATCGTCTTCCTGCGGTGTGCCGGCGCCAAAGCAGGCGAAGTGAAACGAAATCATGCCGTGCAACCGCGCATCGGCTGCCAGGTCGCCGCCGCCGAAGTAGAAGTCTGCGGGGATCGCTTTCCTCCACTCCTCCGGACCGGGCCAGTCCCCGCAAAGCAGGGCGCCCTGGCTGGCGGGTTGCCGCTCGTCGCCGGCCTTAAACGACATGCCGTGGCTCGCGGTGAACAGCAGCGCCGGCGTCTGGCTGCCGCCCAATAACTCCGCCAGGCCGGCTTTCGTAGTCCTCTGCGTGGAGACAATTTTCCATGAAGGCTGATCGCCGGCGGCCCATTGCGCCAGCGGAGCCACCAGATCGGCGGAGCTCATGGTGGTGGCCGCATCGTCCGGATTGGCGACGCCAAAGAAGGCCGCGCGTTTGGCCAGCGCCAGGTTCCCGCGTTCCGCTTCGACGACGCTTTGCGCGTAGCGCGCGTAGTCTTCCACATTGTCAAAGTGCAGGCGGCCCACCGCGTATTGCACGTCCAACTGGTATTGAAACGAATACGGAATCGCTTCGGGACTTCCGGCGATCAGCAGATAGTAAGGCAACTGGTCGGGATCCACCGCGCCACCACCGCCTGCCCCATGGCGATCGAGAAAGTCCGGCTTCGTTTCATCCGGTGACCAGAATCCATCGGGACCACTGAACTCGCGATAGCGGCTTTCTTTGACCTTCGAAGCTTGCGCGCGGCGCAACTCGAGCAGCGGTTTCAGCGCCTCGCGAATGGCCGGATCAGCGTTGTTTGCGAAAATGATTCCCCAGCCGCTCTGCGCGATGTCCTTCGGATCGACTCCCTCAATAGGAGCGTAGTGCGGATTCACCAACTGCTGGCTACGCCACTTCAGCTCCTTCAAATGTGCGGGATCGAATTCGGTCTGGGCGGCGATGGTTGCCAGTTCGATCGCCGACATGGGAGGGGTCGCATAGGCTCCGGTGTCTGCATCCACGCCGTTGAATACCAGGGCATCGTTCATGGGCTTTGCTGATTTCCCAGCGATTTCTCGAACTCGTCAATTTGCTGCTGTACCTGTGGCCCGGTGGGGAAACGCTGCCTCGCTGCTGCGATTACCTGGACCGCGGCCTTCCGCTGCTCCGGGGTCCACGCATTGGATTCCGTCCGTTTCAGAAAGTAAAGGGCATTGATCAATCCCGGCGCTGACATCTTCTTCATTCCGGAATCATCCAGCAGTTTTAATACGGCTGAGATTGCCTCGGGTGAAGAGCGGTATTGATCCACCAGTTGAGCGACGGCCGCCTTACGGTCGCCCGCATCGGGCACGTTGATGTTCCGCAGCAGATTGTCCAGTGAGGTTTGTTCCTCCGCGCCCAGCGCGGGACCGAACCAGATCTCGAAATGGTTCGGCACTTTGTGGGTATCCGAACTTTCATACCGGTCAATGTAGATGGGATCCGGAGCCTTGATGAGGTCAGCGAGGGTGTGGGCGATTCCCGCATCTGTTTTACGGAAATAGCGAACCTCCAAAAACTTTGGTCCTACCAGAAGAGCTTCAATTCCCGGCACCTGGAATTGGCCGGTCTTCTCCAACACCGCCTTCATCTGATTTGCGGCCGCGGACTGCTGGGGCGAGTTCCGGCGGATCTGGAGATAGACAACCCGTGGTCCCTGAGTAGGGCTAACCGTTTCCGTCAGGGTAGTAATGGCGACAGCCTTGGAATCGAATGCGCGCTGGGCAAATTCACGCCCTTCTTGTTCCGCCCTTTCGGCCCGCGCCTGCGCGATTTTTGCTTCCCGCCACAAGTACACCGAAAAGATACACGCTACTATCGCCACCACGGCCAAGCCCGCCGCCCAGATTCCGGCGCGGCGAATCTTCTGGTTCTGCTCCTCGTCCCGCCTGATCTCTTCCACCCGATGTTCCGACGCCGCTAGAATTTCCCGCTCCACCGGCTTGAGAGAGGCCGGATTAGCCAGCGCCCACTGCCTCGCCTCTTCCAACTGGTCGCCTTCCAGCAGCAAACCAGCCGGCCTGCCTTGCGCCCGCCACAGCGCAGCTGTCTTCTGCAGGCTGCTGAGGTGCGCGGCCAGCCACTCCCGGTTGCAGTCCTGCAGCGGCTTCACCAGGCGGTCGTGCGCCAGCTCAAACCAGGTAGTGCCGCCCCGCGGCTCAGCGCGGACCAGATAAGTGTCCACCAGCCCTTGCACCAGATTGTTGTCGAGGCCGCCGCTGTGCCCGGACTCCTGCAACACCTGGTTCCGCACACCGTCCGCGGTGATCAGCTTGTCCTGAAACCAGTCGCGAATCGCCCTCTCGGTCTCGCGATTGCCCACAGCTACCTTCTGGATGGACTTTTCATAATAGCTGCGCAGCGCGGTATCGATATCCCCGACGTCGCCTGGGTTGATGGCAAGGTCGTCCGGACTCATCCGGTCCCAGAGATCGAAGCAAACCACCTGCAATTGCAGAGGCTCGACGTGCGCCCCAATCTCTTCCCGGAAGGTGCCGTCGAGTTGCTGCACCTTGACCTTCGCCAGGTTGTCCACCAGCGTATCCACCACTCCCTCCGCATACTTTCGCGGAGTGTTGGCAGTCGGCTTGACGATGGATTCTACTGCCGCCTCGCGCGTGAGCCGGTCGATGCGATAGCGATTCTGCAGGTGCGTGGGAATCAGCCGCGCATAGGGGTCCAACTGCGCCAGAAAGTCTTCGCGCAGGATGAACAGAGCCCAGAGTTGCGGATCCCGCAGCACCTCTCCCAGTTGTTCAAAGAAGGCGCGTTTCACGGTGAGATCCACGGGATCGACGCGCAG
Organism: Bryobacteraceae bacterium; assembly: GCA_040002435.1. GTDB lineage: Bacteria > Acidobacteriota > Terriglobia > Bryobacterales > Bryobacteraceae > JANXXV01. The sequence goes on along the minus strand of JBDUEM010000073.1, from coordinate 6,784 downwards.
GATCTCCTCGAACTGGTCGAAGATCAGCAGGGGATTGCGATCCCGGCTGCGCCCCGAAACGTATTCGGCCAGGGACACCTGCTGGAACGAACTCGATTTCTCCAGTCCTGCGATGGTGCTCCAGACGTACCGGTTCTCCACACCGGGTGGAGGCGCCTTATTCACGCGCGTGGGGCCCCAGATTTCGAAGCGCGTTTCCACCTTGGGAATCAAGCCGGCCTGTACCAGCGAGCTCTTGCCCGCGCCGGACGGCGAGTAGAGAACCACGATACGGTCGGACGTGAGCAGGTAACGCAGCTCCGCCACTTCGCGATCCCGGCCGAACAGGGGCTGGCCGATCTCGAACGGTTTAGGCCCAACATACGGGTTCGCTCCGGCAACGGGTTCCGGCACGGCTAGATCATTCTCCCGGCGCTGGCCCCGACGGGAGTCTTGTCGAGCTGGACCTTCAATTCCCGCAGGAAGTCGGTTGCCGTTCCCCAATAAATGTCGATCTTGGAATTGAGGAAATAGCGCTCCAGATACTTTTTAGCACGCCGCGCATTGGCGATGGTGGTCTCACCCGGGTCGAGTTGGACACCCACGTGATTATACTTTCGCAGAAGCTCCTTTCCGTCCTTGGCCTGAATCATGCGGAACAGTACGCGAAACTTCCAGTCGTCCAGCGCGAAGCCGAGGAACAGGAGGGAATTGTCCACTAAAGCATCGCTGACAACGGGCGGCATCAACTGGTATCGCGAGGTCCGGATGAGGTAATCGAAGAAGTCGTCTTCGGTCAATACCCAGGTGGATTCCTGTTGAATTTTCCCGAAGACATAGTAAACGTAGGGCCGTTCCGCTGTCGTATCGCCCAGAAATTCCGGCTTGCGGCGGTCGTCGCGGCGCTCGTCGCGCCACTCGCTGATCAGTGGGATGGGCTGCTTCAGCTGGCCGTTCACCTTTGTCTGGCTGAGGAAAGTCTCCAACACGGAATGGCTGGAGGCATTGACAAAAACCTTGGCATTCAATCCCGCCAATATCGCCAGCGGGCTGTCATCTCTCTTGATCAGCTCGGTTACCATCTCCGTGATCAGCGCCACCGGAGCCATGCCATGCACGGGCTTGCCCAGCAACTCTTCGCCCGCCCTTTCCAGTTGCACGATGCTTTCGTCCAGCACCTTGCCGCGAACATCCTGTTCCGAATTCTGTGTCAGGATGTACTGCGCTACCTTGGCCAAGTCGTTCTGGTCGTGTGAATCCAGAGGGAAATTCGTGTGTTTGGCAAGCTCCGTGGCCAGGGCGCGCGCGGTGCCGAAGAACTCCTCGGCGACATCCGGCCCCAGTATAGGGACGCACGATCCGTTTCTGACGAAGCGGCAGATGGATCCCCACTGTTCAAACTCGCCATCAAACCCCGGTACATACCAGATGCGCCCGCTGCGCAGCCGCAGGAAGAGGACCGGCATCCAATAGTCGCTTTGCGTGCGTACCTCGCCCCGTGCCACGGACATGGCGCGGTCTATCTGGCCGTCGCCCACCAGTTCGCTGAAGAAACGCTTCATGAACTTGCCCGAAGTTTCCATGAAGATATTGCCCTGCATCGCGACCACCGCCGGTACGCCCGCTTCGGAGAGCCTCGGGCCGAGACCGGCCAGTCCGACGCCGCCTTTGCCCGCGCTCTGGCAGGAAGCGAGTACGACGAGACGCGGCCGCTGGTCGAGTTCGCGAATGCGCTGGACCAGGTCCGTTCCCGGCACGGGTAACTCTCCGTCATCGAGAAAAAGTTGCGGTTCGTCGCCGTCCAGCAGCCCGTGGCAGACAAGGTACAGGATGTCGAAGCCTTCGCGCAGTTTGGCGGCAAGGTCGTTCAGCGCGACCGCTCCGCCGGGCGCCAGAGCTGTGACACCCACGCCGGCCAGTGCCTGCCGCGCGGTGGCGAGTTCCGCCGGAACGTCGACGGGCGCGAGCTTGTAGTCACCCAGGTTCTGCGGATTGGCGATGACCACCAGCGCGGTGAGGTCCGCTTTCGGACGCAGGCGGATGGGCCTCCAGTCCTGACCGCTTGCCAGAAACCGGGAGACGATGATTTGTTCGCCCATGAAGAGCGGCGCATCGGTGCCGCCCGGATCGCGCAGCGTTTCCCAGTGAACGGAGTGCAGTTCCGGCGCGCTGGGTTCGATGGAGAGCCGGACGCGAAGAGTGGAAGACTGCTGCTGGGCAGCCACACGAAACTGGCTGAAGGCGAGGTTGACTTCGGGCGTGAAGAATTTCTCGTTCAGTTTGCGGCCGTAGTCGTCGGGATCCAGATCGCGGATCGTCCCGGGATCTAAGGCAATCACCAGATCATTGGCCGACCGCTGCTCGGCTTCGTCCTCGGGGCCGTTGAAGCGGAAGCTGACCGCGTAGGAGCGTTCCGAGCGTTTGCGGATGGCGATTTCGAGATCGGCGTATCTTGGCATTAGGAAGCCCTAGCAACACTTCGCCCGCGCATACTTCGCGCGCAGCCGCTCCTCACTAAACCTGCGCCACTCAGCGCCGGAGTGCGTAACTCCGTGGGATGCGAGATGCCGCTCATACGCATTCTGGTCGGAGAGTTCCCGCAGCAGTCCGACAAACAGCGCCCACGCCCGTTTCATAGCTCCTCCGCCTGCAGCCGCGTCATCACGAACGGCGTCTCGGATACCCGCTTCTCGCGCGTTCCGCTCAGGATCCCAATCCACACCCGGATCGAATCCGCCAGCACGGTCGCCACCAGGATCATGAACACTCCTGTCACCACCGCGTCCAGCTTCGCGTTAAAGATCTGCGTCTGCTGGGAAGCAATATTTGCGGCGGCAATCTTTCCGGCGTCGAGTGCGTTCTGCATCATCTCCGCCTGCGCCAGAAATCCAATGCGCGGTAAGTCGGAGAACAGCTTCTGATAGCCGGCGGTGAAGGTGACGATCAACAGCCAGGCTAGCGGAGTGCAGGTGATCCACATATATTTCGCTCCGTGCATCTTGATCAGAATGGTAGTGGCTACGCACAACGCAATGGCGGCGAGCAACTGGTTCGCAATGCCGAACAACGGCCACAGCGAATTGATACCTCCCAACGGATCGATCACGCCCTGGTACAGAAAATATCCCCACGAGGCGACGATCACGGCGCTGGTGCCGATGACCCCCGGCATCCAACTGGTGCGGCCGAGCGGCTTGTATACCTGGCCCAGAAGGTCCTGCAGCATGAACCGTCCCACACGCGTTCCTGCATCGATCACGGTGAGGATAAACAGCGCCTCGAACATGATCGCGAAGTGATACCAGAATCCGAGGATTGCCCGTCCTCCCCCTGTGCCGGCGAAGATGTGCGCCATGCCCAGGGCGAGTGACGGAGCGCCGCCCGTGCGGTAAAACAGGCTCTTCTCGCCGACGTCAGCGGCCAGGGAACTCATCTGCGCCGCCGTTACAGGATAGCCCCAGGAAGAAACGGTAGCCACCGCGGCATCCGCTGTACTGCCCACAATGCCCGCCGGCGAGTTCACCGCAAAGAAGACTCCCGGCTGCAGCGAGCAGGCCGCAATCAACGCCATGATGGCCACGAAGCTTTCGAGCAGCATCGAACCGTAGCCGACGGGCCACGCATTTTTCTCCCGCGCGATCATCTTCGGCGTCGTGCCGGACGAAATCAACGCGTGAAATCCGGAGATGGCTCCACAGGCAATGGTAATGAAGCAGAACGGAAAGATCTTTCCGGCGAAGATCGGCCCGTTTCCATCCACAAATCGCGTGAAGGCCGGCAGTTCCAGTTGGGGCCGCACGGCCAGAATCCCGGCGGCCAGCATCATCACCACACCCAGCTTCACAAAGGTGCTGAGGTAATCGCGAGGCGCCAGCAACAGCCACACAGGCAGCGCGCTGGCGAAGAATCCGTACAGGATGACGGCTGCCGTCAGCGCAATTCCGGAGAGCGTGAAGATGGGCGCCAGTTGCGCGGACTGCGAAACCCACTGGCCGCCGAAGATGCTGGCCAACACCAGTACGAAGCCGATGGCCGAACACTCCAGCACTTTACCTGGCCGCCAATACCGCAGATATAAACCCATGAACAAGGCGACCGGCATGCTGGCCGCGATGGTGAAGGTGCCCCACGGGCTGTCCTTCAGCGCGTTGACGACGACCAGCGCCACAACTGCGAGCAGAATAATCATGATCAGCAGCACCGTCAGCAGCGCGGTAAATCCGCCTATTTTGCCGATCTCCTCCCTGGCCATCGCTCCCAGCGACTTACCATCGCGGCGCATGGAACAGAAGAGAATAATGAAGTCCTGCACCGCTCCGCCCAGGACGCATCCGATAATGATCCAAAGCGTTCCCGGCAGGTAGCCGAATTGTGCAGCCAGCGTGGGACCCACCAGCGGTCCGGGTCCGGCAATCGCGGCAAAGTGATGGCCGAAGAGAATCCATTTATTGGTCGGCTCAAAGTCGTGGCCATTGCGCAGCCGCTCGGCCGGTGTGGCGCGCAGATCGTCCAGCATCATCACCTTGGCGGCAATGAAACCCGCGTAGAAACGGTAGCCAATCAGGTAGGTACACACCGCGGCTACCACCAGCCACAGGCTGTTGATCGGCTCGCCCCGCTCAGTGGCAATGTAACCAAGGCACAGAGCCGCCACTGCCGCGACCGCGAACCAAATCAAACGATGGAAAATCCTCATGGAAGTGCATTTTATCAGCAGGGCATGGTTATGATAGGGAACAGGAGAAACAATTGAACTCTATGCTGGTCCCAATGGTGGTCGAGCAAACATCCCGCGGTGAACGCGCCTACGACATTTACTCGAGGCTGTTGAGGGAAAACATTATCTTTCTTGGTACGGCGATTGACGACAATGTCGCGAATCTCATCATGGCGCAGATGTTATTTCTCGCCGCTGAGGATCCGGAAAAGGATATTTCTCTGTACATCAATTCGCCGGGTGGATCGATTACGGCTGGGCTTGCCATTCTCGATACCATGCGCCTGGTAGAACCTGATGTGGTGACTTATTGCATCGGACAGGCCGCGTCGATGGGTGCTGTGCTGCTGGCTGCAGGGGCGAAAGGAAAGCGCTACAGTCTGCCGCATTCGCGGATTCTGATTCACCAGCCCTCCATGAGCGGACTGGCTGGACAGGCGGCCGATATCGATATTTACGCCCGCGAGATTCTGCGCATGCGGGAAGTGCTGAACGACATTCTCGCCAACTGCTGCGGACAGCCGGTGGAGAAGGTAGCGCGCGACGTTGATCGCGACTACATCATGGACCCCAATCAAGCCTTGGAATACGGCATGATTGACCGCATCATTTCCAGCCGCGAACTGACTCCTGTTCCCAAACTGTAATGCCGGTGGGCCGGCGGGTCTGACATGAATCTGTTTCTATTCCTGCTGCTCGCCGCGCCTGCCCCCAAACATTACGATTGCCCCAGAACGGCAACGCCAGTGCAAGTGGACGGTCAGTTGAACGATGCAGCGTGGCAAAAAGCGCCCTGGACTGACTTCTTTGTTGATATCGAGGGCGCGGACCACAAGGCTCCGCGCTTCCAGACCAGGGTCAAGATGCTCTGGGATGACAACTACTTTTACATTGCCGCCGAACTGGAAGAGCCGCATGTGTGGGGCACGCTCACCAGGCACGACTCGGTGATTTTCCACGACAACGATTTTGAAGTATTTCTCAATCCTACAGGCGACACCAACAAGTATTTCGAGTTTGAGATTAACGCGCTCAACACCGGTTGGGACCTGTTCCTTCCGAAACCATATCTGAAAGGCGGGAAGGCTGATAACAGTTGGGAGATTCCGGGCTTACAGACCGCCGTCCATGTTGAGGGAACGCTGAACAGTCCGGCCGACACCGATAAAGGCTGGACTGTTGAGATTGCGTTCCCCTGGACTGCCTTCCAGGAAAGAAGCGGCGTGGCGCGGCCATTTGCGGGAGATCAGTGGCGCGTGAACTTCTCCAGAGTGGAATGGCAGACGCGTGTAAACGGCGGCAAATATGAAAAGGTGTCCGGCACAAAAGAGGACAATTGGGTGTGGTCGCCGCAAGGTGTTGTGAACATGCATGTTCCGGAACACTGGGGCGTGGTCCGGTTTCAGCCGCAGTTGCGCTAGCAACTCACCCCCGTTGGGGTATCGCTTTCGCGCACCCTGCGCTATACTGGTAATGTCGAAACAAAAGAGTGCGCGCAAGCGCACTTTTTTATTGGTATTCATGAGCAACAAAGACGCTATCTCCGCCAGGATTACTGAAATAGTGGAACGCGTGGGACAGTCCGAGGCAATTGAAGTTGTCGAGGTGCAACTCCTCGGCGGCGGCAAAGCCCGTCTTGTGCGCATCTATATTGATAAGCCGGCCGGCGTCACGCACGCCGATTGCGAACGTATTTCCCGCGATACCGGCGACATTCTGGATGCGGAAGATGTCATTCCCGGAGGCGCCTACACGCTGGAAGTCAGTTCGCCCGGGGTAGAGCGCAAGCTTTCCAAGCCTGCTGATTTTCAACGGTTTATTGGACAGAAAGCCAAGGTAGTCCTACACGAGCCAGTGGAAAACCAGAAGAGCTGGATCGGGACGTTGGCAGCGCTGGAAGGCAATGTAATCACGCTGGAGCCGGCCGCCGGTAAAACGGTGCAATTTCCGTTGGACCAGGTGCAGAAGGCGAATTTGAAGTTCGAGTGGTAGCCCGGTAGTACACCCGAAAACGACAGTCGAGAGGGGGCAAACAGATTGGCATCGATCTTTGAGTCTATTGAAATTCTGAGCAAGGAAAAAGGCATC
>JBDUEM010000072.1:0-28203 GCA_040002435.1 Bryobacteraceae bacterium | reverse complement strand
TTCCGGGGTCAACTTTTGCACCTCTGGAACGTGAAACCTGCTATTGATATAGGAACAGGAATTCCTGGTTCGATATGCGTGCGGAACCGGAAACTCCTTGTCTCGTGCGGCGACAATTCCGCTTTAGAGCTTTTGGAAGTGCAACTCGAAGGGAGAAAGACCATTTCCGCGGATGCCTTCCGTAACGGGCAGCGGCTGATGGACAGTGAAATGTTAGGAGAGATAAAGAATTGAAATTGCCGCTGGGCTATCGCTACGCAGCCACCTATGCGGGCATTCGAAAGGTCAACAAGGAAGACCTTGCTCTGATTGTTTCCGATACGCCGGCTTCGGCTGCCGCAGTACTGACGACCAACCGCGTGCAGGCGGCCCCGGTGAAGATCGCGCGGCAGCATTTACGCGCCTCCCGTGGGCGCGTGAGCGCGATACTGGCAAACGCGGGCAATGCCAATTGCGCAACGCGGACCGGGGATGAGGTGGCTATCGCCTGCTGCAAAGCCGTCGCCAAGCTGCTGAAAGTGCCCGTGGCGCAGGTGATCCCCGCGTCTACGGGAGTCATCGGAGTGGAGCTCGATCCTGCTTTGATTGTCGATGCCTTGCCACGGCTGATGGAAGATTTGACGGAGAGCCGCTTTCCAGACGTTTCGCACGCGATTATGACCACCGACCTGGTGCCGAAGGTGGCGTTCGCCGAAGTGCCGCTGAAGGGTGGCGAAGTGCAGATTGCCGGCATGACCAAGGGTTCCGGCATGATTCAGCCGAACATGGCGACGACGCTCGGTTTTGTGATGACCGACGCCGCGATATCTCCGATTCACTTGCGGGAGATGCTGGTCCGCGCCTCCGAGCGCAGCTACAACCGGCTTTCGGTGGATGGCGATACTTCCACCAACGATATCGTGATGCTTCTGGCCAACGGCGCATCGGGCATCAAGCCGTCGGAGAGAGAACGCCGGACGCTGGAAGAATCGCTCTATCTGGTGATGGAAGACCTGGCCGAACAAATCGCACGGGACGGTGAAGGTGCAACGAAGTTGATTACCATCCGCGTGTTGGGCGCGGCGGATGAGGAATCGGCTACGAAGATTGCGCGGAGTATCGCGAACTCGCCACTGGTCAAGACCGCGATTGCCGGATCAGACCCGAATTGGGGCCGCATCCTGTCGGCGGCGGGCAATGCGGGCGTCGAGTTCGATCCTATGAAAGTGGATATCTCGCTGAACGGCGTGCCGGTATGCACCGGAGGCCTCGCGGCCGAGTTCTCCGAGGCCGAGCTCAAACAAAAGCTCGACGAAAGGGAATCCATCATTCGCTTCGAGATTAAGGGCGACGGCAAAGGCGAGACACGCTTTTGGACGTGCGACTTTACCGAAGGCTATATCAAAATCAACGCGAGCTACCGGACTTAGGCGGCGAGCATCGGTTCAGGCGCCGCGCTGCGCTTGGGAGTTAGCAACGGCGACAGGAATACGAACGCCGTCACAACGCAGAGCGTGCCGGAGAGCCAGAAGGCCGGGTCATAGCGGCCGAATTCCGTACGGATTGTGCCGGCTCCGATCGCTGCGAAGGACGCCCCCAGTTGATGGGCAGCGCCGATCCAGCCGTAGACTACGCCGGTGTTCTCCGATCCGAAGGTGTCGGCCGTGAGGCGGACTGTTGGCGGAATGGTGGCCACCCAATCCAGTCCGTAAAAAATCGCGAACCATGCCAGGGCTTTGTCGCCGCCGGCTAACGTGAACGGCAGAATCAGCAGGGACAGGCCGCGCAGCGCGTAATAGCCGAAGAGCAGATAGCGGCTCGGGAAACGGTCGGTCAGCCAGCCGGACGCAGTGGTGCCGAAGATGTCAAAGATCCCCATGACGGCTAACAGTCCCGCTGCTTTTACTTCTCCAATCCCGTAGTCGTGGCAGGCCGGGATCAAGTGCGTACCTACCAGTCCGTTTGTACTGGCGCCGCACACGAAAAAACTGCCTGCGAGCACCCAGAAAGTCTTCTGCTTCGCGGCCCATGACAATGCGGCGAGCGGCTTAAGCGGCACTGCCGGAGTTCTGTGGGTCATCTCCGGACGCCAGCCGAACGCCTTCAGCCCGACGTCTTCCGGGCGGTCCCGCAACAGGACCCACGCGATGATGGCTACGACCGCGGCCGCGCCGGACACCAGCATGGCGGCGCTTCGCCAGCCTTGTGTGGTGGCCAGTTGCGCCAGGGTGGGCAGAAAGATCAGCTGTCCCGTAGCGTTGGCGGCGGAGAGAGCGCCTACCACCAGCCCCCGGCGTTCCTCGAACCAGCGATTGGCAACAACGGCGGCGAGTACCAGTGAAGTGACGCCCGACCCGGTGCCGACCAGGATGCCCCAAAGAAACGTCAAATGCCAGACCTTCGTCATCTGGGTGGTGGCCGCAACCGATACCGCGAGCAGGATGAGCGCGGCGACGACAACGCGTCTCACTCCCCAACGATTCATCACTGAGGCGGCAAAAGGGCCGATCATTCCGAATAAGGCGATGTTCACCGCGATGGCGGCTGAGATTGCCGCGCGGGTCCAACCGAATTCCGCCTCCAGGGGCAGCATGAGAATGCTTGGCGTCGCGCGAACGCCTGCCGACACAATCAGGATGAGAAACGTAGCCGCGGCCACGATCCAGGCATAGTGAATCCTTCGCTCCATAGAAAGCATGGTAGCATATACGTGTAATTACACTCTTATGAAAACGGAAGGTTGGAAAAATCCGGTATTGGGGCCTTGCCTTTGTTCCCGCCTGCGGCGCACCGCACGCGCGGTCTCAGCCTTTTATGACAGCTTCCTCGAACCGGGCGGCCTGACCGTGACGCAGTATGCGATTCTGGTCAACATTGCACGCGAGAAAAGCGGGATCCAGCGGACGGCCCTGGCTTCGAGAATGGGCATGGAGCGAACCACGCTCACCAGGAATCTCTCGCCGCTGGAACGTGAAGGCTGGATCACGGGAAAGGCAGGGGCCGACAAGAGGGCTCGAATGATAGCGGCAACTCCCAAGGGTCTGCGCAAGCTGGGCAGCAGTTACCCGCTGTGGGCGGCGGCGCAAGCAGATTTTCTGGAACGCTTTGGCGCAGCGAGTGCCGCTGAATGGACTTCCTTGATGGACCGGGCCGTGGGCGCGGTGAGAAATCGTTAAGCTTTCTGGACGCCGCGCCGGTTGTGCTCCACAATCCAACTGGAGTGTGTACGAACCGGACCGCCCGGTTTGGTTACGAACGGCACAACGCGGTAATCGGCGCGGCACTGCTCCGCGCTCAGCGTCATCAGCACATAGCCCCGCTGCCCGTTGAACATTTTCAAGTGCGGGTTCTCGCGATAGCAGTCCTGGGTGGTGGGCCGTTGGTCCATTCCGTCGCCGGCCGATGAAATGGACGTACCGGTGAACTCGGTTCCCACTACCGGCGCCTTCTCGTTCTTCCAGTCCACTTTCAGATCGCTGACCCAATTGGAGTGGATGTCTCCAGTGATGACGATGGGGTTCGATGGCTGACGATCGCGCAGAAACTGCATCATGCGATTGCGGCAGACTTCGTAGCCACTCCATTGATCCATAGAGAGCCACTCCTCCGGACCGGGTCGCTGATCGATGCGCGCCATCAGCACCTGGTTGGCGATGATGTTCCAACGTCCTCTTGATTTATCCAGGGATTCCTTGAGCCATGCTTCCTGGACGTCGCCGAGGATCGTCGCCTTGGGATCAAATACCGCGGCGCAGACCGGCTTTGTCCCGTCGCCGCACGGCTGATCGGTCCGGTACTGCCGCGTGTCGAGCACCGTGAACTCGGCCAGGTCTCCGTAGGATACGCGCCGGTACAACTGCATCTTTGTTCCCTGCGGTTGTGCGGCGAGGCGCAGGGGCATGTGTTCGTAGTAGGCCTGGTAGGCGCTGGCGCGGCGCTCCAGAAAAGACTCACGCGTCTGCTGATCTTCAGGGACATCACCGGCGTAATTGTTATCCACTTCGTGGTCGTCCCAGGTCAGGATCCAGGGGCAGTGGTGGTGCATCTTCTGGATGGCGGGATCGCTTTTATACAGGGCGTGCCGGTTGCGATAGTCGGAGAGCGTGATGATTTCCGCGCTATTGTGTTTTCTTACCCCTGTCTCCTTGGTGGCGCCTTCGTAGATGTAATCGCCCAGGTGCACCACCAGGTCCGGTTGCTCGGCGAGCATGTGATCGTACGCCGTCCAGAATCCCGCCTCCCAATTCTGGCAGGAGGCGAACGCAAACTTCAGTTGCGATTGGGATGCCCCGTGCCTTGGCGCCGTGATAGCCCGGCCGACCGGGCTCACTTCTTTTCCCGCTTTGAATTGATACCAGAAAGGCCTCTGGGATTGCAGGCCGCTGACCGCCACGTGGACCGAATGCGCAAGGGCAGGCGCCGCTACGGCTTTGCCCTTCTTTACAATGCGCCTCATCCCCTCGTCTTCCGCAATCAACCACTCCACTTCCATGGCGGTGTTGTCCATGCCACCGCCGTTCAGGGGATCCGGTGCAAGCCGCGTCCATATTACAAAACCGTCGGGAGAAGGATCGCCAGACATGACACCGAGAGAGAACGGGTATTTCTTAAAGCTCGGCGCGGCATAGAGGGTCGATGCGAGCGCAGCGCTGCGGATGAGAAACAGGCGGCGGGTCAAATTCATGGGTGACTTCCAGCATGCCACAATCGAGGGGATGACCCGCCGATGCCTCCTCCTCAGTTGTCTGGCGGTGAGCCTGCCAGGCGCCGAGCAAGGTTCCAACGTCCTCGAGGTCTTTGAACCGCTGGCATCCGCCTTGAGCACCGGCGATGTGGAAGGCTTTGTGAAGCCGTTCGACCGGCAGATGCCCGGGCTGGGCAAGCTGCGCGCAAACGTGACGGGGCTAATGGCGCGCTTTGACATCACGTCCTCGGTGGAACTGATTGGGTCGGACGCAGGAACCGTGGAGCTGGATTGGTATCTGGAACTGCGCAGCAAGGAGGGGGCGGGCGTTGCCGAGCGCCGCCGCCAAACCGTTACCGCAAAAGTCGATAAGAAGCGAATCCTGTCCATCAGTCCGATGGAATTCTTCGCGGCTACAACAAACTAGAGGTAAGCTCCGCGAAGTTTGCAGGAGTGATCAACTGAAAACGGACCTCAAGCGACGTATACTTTTTGAGATCCCGCTGCATCTCTTCGGTTGGAAACCCCGGTCCGGCCACGAACAGGCTGCCTGTCTCCACCTTGAAAGGCATGACGCGCCAGGTACGGATCACATCCCATGGAAGGCCGCGAGCCACGTTCGGGTTCACCTGCTGTGGTGCGACGCGGCCTGTTTGCAGACATTGCTGCTGGCTGACGGCTTGATACAGCTGGGCCTCGGTGAGGAATTTCAGCTTTACCAGATGCCAGCCGAGGCGTGTTTGTTCCGGCTTGGTGGCCAGTGCCGCGCGCAATTGCTCTTCCGTCACCAGTCCGGCGGCGGTGAGCATTTCACCCAGAAGCCGCTTGTGCCCGCTGAGAACTGTCTGCGTGGGATAAGTATGGTCGGTCTTGAGCCAGGTGTGCGGACTCTTCTTCATCCGGCCACTGGTGTAGCGATACAGCGCACACACTGTAGCAGCGGAGTTGATAAGGTTTGCATAAAAAGTGCGGACAGGCACCAGCAGCGCGAAGAGCCATCCGTAAACGCGTCCGGTACAAAATATCCGCACAAAGATCCGGCCTATGCCGAGAGTGGAAGTGCATCCGAACAGCCAGGCGAAGTGCGCGGGAAGTGCCGCGTGACCGAGGCCCCAAGCCGCCCCGGTGGCCGCCGCAGCTATCCAGGTGCCAACACCGTAAAGACAAATCAAATTGGTCAACAAGCTGAGTGGATTTCCCACCAGCCCCTTGCGGTCCCGCCAAAGCCAATACTTTGCGACCAGCCCTCCCTGCCATCCGTGCCGTTCCCACCCTTGCAGCGATATGCCCATTACCCAGCGTGTCCTCTGCTTTACGGCGCCGCGGAAGGTCAGCGGGAAATACTCGCGCGTCGCCACGAACGAACCGTTACGGAAGCTGAGCGGTATAAAGATCTGCGTGGCCCCCAGCAGATGGAGGCTCAAGCCGTTTTCGTAGTCTTCGGTGAGACATGCCGGTTCGAAGATGCGGTTGCCCTTCGACACAGCCAGTTGCTCCAACGAAGCTCTGGAGAAACTGGTGCCTACACCGCATGAGGGGATAAAGCTGCCCGTAAACTGCCGCGCGCGCATATCCCTTGTGTGGGACTCGCAAAACTCATCGCAATACACACCGTGGGTGAGCTTCCACCACGGCGTGGAAAGCGGCAGCACCGGAGTCTGCACCATATCGTGTGTATCCGAGTAATAGTTCACCCAACGGAGCGAATCGGGATGAATCAGGTCTTCGGCATCGTGCGTCATCACTACGGCAAAGTGCGTTCCTGACTGCTGTTCGAAGCGCACCAGATGATCGTAGATGGCATTCAGACAGTCGGCCTTCGACGTGGGCCCGTCGTTTGGAACCACCGCCAGATGCACGTTGGGATAGCGATCTTCCAGGTCTTGCACCACGGTAAGGGTGGCAGGGTCGTTGGGATACGCGCCGATAAAGAAATGGTGACTGCGGTACCGGATGGCCGAGGTATTGTGTTCGATCATCTTGCGGATGACGCGGTGCTCCTGCCAAAGGGGAACCAGGATGGCAATCTTCGATTCGGGCTTCCGGCACAGATCCTCTTCAGCCGGCAGGCGGCTGGTGCGTTTTTTGATCAGCCAGTGGTAGCAGCAGACCACATCGAGCACCAGATCATCCAATCCACTGAACAGAATCCAGACTGCCAGGGGAAACAGGCAGGCAACAATCATCCGGTCGACAAAGATAAGGTGCTCCACTCAGAGAGTCAGTGCTCGTACGCAGAGATTCTCTCTTAAGAGAAAACCTGCCAATGGTCGCGGGATAATAGTAGCGGAGGGTATCCATGAGCTTCTCAGTGACCCGCAATTGCGGCCAGTGTGGTACAGCGAACCGGATTCCGGCGAAGCACCTCGCCGACACCGGGCGCTGCGGTAACTGTAAATCGGCATTGCGCCCCGCCGATTCACCCATCGCCGCCGGTCCCGAAGCATTTGCCGCCATCACGCAGGAGGCCAAAGTTCCCGTTCTGGTGGATTTCTGGGCTCCCTGGTGCGGCCCTTGCCGGGCGATCGCTCCGGAAGTAGACGCGCTCGCCAGCGAGATGGCAGGCAGCGCTGTCGTGCTAAAGGTGAACACTGAGGAACATCCGTCCCTGGCGGCACAGTTCCAGATTCAAGCAATCCCGACTTTCGTGGTGATGCGGGATGGCAAAGTTGCCTTTCAGCAGGCCGGCGGAGCCAACCGGCGGCAGATGCGCGCCTGGCTGCAGCAGACGAACGCGCAATCGGTGTAGCTCAAAGTGCCATACTGGCCATCATGACTCTCAAAAACGCGTCGGCCATGGCACTCATCGGGATGCTGTTGCTTACCATCCTGTTGACCGCGGACTTCATCACCACAGTTTTGGGAATAATGAGGGATGTGGTTCCTGCCATGGCGTTTCTCAGATCGCTCATTTACCTGCTGGCAGGCATCACGGTCACGCTATTCTTCTACGCCTTCCACCGGGCGCAACGCTCGTAACGAGCCGCTCTATTTCGAAATATTGCGCTGCGCAAGCCACTCTTTCAATCTATCGGGCCATCCCATCACCGGGGCGGGCGCTTCTTTAGTCGGCCGCAGCGCGAATCCGTGGCCGCCGTAGGAGTAGATATGCATCTCGGTGGGAATGTGATTAGCTTCCAGCTCCAAATAAAACTTCACCGTGGGTTCGACGTGTGAGCGATCGTCATCCGCGCAGACCATGAAGACCGGGGGCGCGTCCTTCGGAATAGGAAACAGCGGCGCGGCGTCCGCGTTCATAGCGCCGGGGCGATACCAAGGGTAGACCAGGACATTGAAGTCCGGCCGGGAGCTTACGCGCTCGATCGGATCTGCCGCATCCGGTTTTCCCGCGTCAAATTTCGTCTCGATCATTCCCGCAACTTCGCCGCCGGCCGAAAAGCCGGAGAAGCCAATGCGGTTGGCGTCCAGATTCCATTCTTTGGCGTGACTGCGCGTCAGACGTACGGCGCGCGCGGCATCTTCGTAAACCTCATTCGGCAGCGTGTACTTCGAGCCTGGCGCCTTGGCGAGCCGGTACTTGAGCACGATTGCGGCGATGCCGTTGGAATTCAGCCAGTCGGCAAACTCCCAGCCTTCCTTTTCGATCACCAGTTGCGTGTGTCCTCCGCCGGGCGCAACAATCATCGCAGCTCCAGTCGCTTTTTCCTTGGGAGGCAGAAACACGTAGACCGACGGGTAATGCGTCACCGTGAAGTTCCCTGCCCAGGCGCTGTATTTGGGATTAACGGATGGTTTGGAAACCTCCGGCGCGGTGATTCCTTCCGAGCCAGGAGCGCCTTTCGGCCAGAGCTTGATTTCTTCGCCCCGCTCGGTGCAAAGCGCTACACCGGCGAACAGAAGACAACCGCAAAGAAGTTTGGACATCGATAAGCAGACTATCACAGTTGCCATACTGGATAGATCGAATTGCTGACCGACAACTCACCCGCTGAGCCCCGGCCATGGCGGCTTGCAGCCATTTGGCTGCTCGCCCTGGGGCCTTTCTTTTTCCTCACGTATGGCTTCGCGAATTGGGTCACCAGCCGGCTTGCGCATGTGCCGTCGTTCGCCTTCGGATGGGAGCGGGCTGTCCCCTTTCTGCCCTGGACTATCGTGCCTTACTGGTCTACCGATCTGCTCTACGCAGTGTCTTTGTTCCTCTGCACAACACGGCGCGAATTGATGGCGCATGCGAGGCGGCTCTTGACCGCGCAGATCCTCTGCGTGACGGGATTCCTTCTCTTCCCCCTGCAGTTTTCCTTCACGCGGCCAGCGGTGGACGGACTCTTCGGATGGCTGTTCCAGGTGCTGACCGGCTTCGACCCACCCTTTAATGAAGCTCCCTCTTTGCATTTGGCTCTGACGGTGATTCTCTGGGCGCGTTATTCGGCGCATATGCGGGGTATGGCCTGGTGGGCAATGCGGGGCTGGCTCGTACTGACGGGCGTCTCCGCGATGACGACGTATCAGCATCACTTCATCGATTTGCCGACTGGAATCGCGGTGGGACTGTTGGCCATGGCGTTGTTCCCGATGCCGCCGGTGCCCGCATCTGCACAGGGGCGACGGCTAAGCGCCGCTTATTTCACCGGGACGCTGGCGGTGGCGGCGGTTGCGTTTCGGTTTGGGGGAGTTGCCTGGATTCTGTTGTGGCCGGCGAGTTCGCTGTTCATAGTGAGCGCGATCTACTGGCGAGGATTGGCGGCCGGCTTCGGCAAGCGCGATGGGAAAATCGCGCAACCGCTACGACTTCTGCTGCGGCCATACACCTTGGCTGCCCGCTTGAACTCCAAGCTTTGGACACGCCGCGATTCCATTCAACAGATTGATGGAGGCGTCTGGATCGGTAGAGCGCCCTACGGTTCCGAGTGCACGCAGTGTGGGATCTCTTCAATGGTGGATGTAACCGCGGAACTGCCGTTCAATCAACCGGGCGAAAACTACCGTGGTGTTCCCATGCTGGACCTGATGGTGCCGACCATTGCGGAGCTGAACTCCGCCGTGGCCGCGATTGACGAACTGAAAGCAAGCCGGCCCACGCTGGTCTTTTGCGCGCTCGGCTATTCCCGCAGTGCAACGGCGGTAGTCGCGTGGATGGTGGCGAGCGGGCGCTCCGAATCAATAGAGGCCGCCATCTCGCGGGTGCTGCAGGTTCGACCCTATACACGCTTGAGCGACTGCCATCGGGCCCGGCTTGCGGAATGGGCCACGCAGCGCAGTTAGGCGATGATGTCCTTCAGCACTTTGCCATGTACGTCGGTGAGCCGGAAATCGCGGCCGCTGTAACGGTACGTCAGCCGGGTATGGTCAAGCCCCAGCAGGTTGAGCAGCGTAGCGTTCACATCATGCGGATGGACAGGATTCTCGGCCGCGCGGTAACCGAAGTCGTCGGTCGCCCCGTAGACTGTTCCACCCTTAATCCCGCCTCCAGCCAGCGCGATGCTGTATCCGTAGGAGTTGTGATCGCGGCCAAAATGGACCTTCGTGGTGGACCCGTTCTCCACCGCCGGCGTGCGGCCGAACTCCGTGCCGAAGACCACCAGCGTGTCGCGAAGCATGTCGCGATCCTTCAAATCCTCAATCAGCGAAGCAATGCCGGGATCGGTGCGCGATGCCAGCCGCTTATGAACCATGATGTCTTCGTGGCTGTCCCACGGCTGTGAATTGCCGTGATACACCTGCACCATGCGGACTCCCCGCTCCAGCAGCCGCCGGGCCAGCAGACAGCTTTTGCCGAATTCGTTGTCGCCATAGCGGGCCAGGGTTTCGGGCTTCTCTTTGCGAATATCGAAGGCGTCGGGAGCTTCGGTCTGCATGCGAAACGCGGTCTCCATGGCTTCAATGGATGCCTCCAACTGCGAGTCGCCCGCACGGGCTGCCAGGTGGTCCCGATTCAGCGCGGCGAGCAGATCCACCTGCCGCCTTTGCGACTGCGGCGGTTCCTGCGCTCTGACGTTTCGGATCAGTTTGTAGGGGTCCGCCTCGGTGTTTTTTAGAAAAGTGCCCTGGAAAACCGCGGGCAGAAATGCGGAAGACCACAATGGGGAGCCAACCACCGGCATGCCTGGACAGAGCACGACGAAACCTGGGAGGTCGCGGCTCTCTGATCCCAGGCCGTACATCAGCCAGCTGCCGAGGCTGGGACGCCCGGGCTGAATGGCGCCGGTGTTGAACATGAACAGAGACGGTTCATGATTCGGCACCTCGGTCCACATGGAGCGGATGACGCAGAACTCGTCAATGAGCCCGCCCACGCGCGGAAAGAGTTCCGAGACTTCGGTGCCGCTCTGCCCGCCTTTGCGGAAGGCGAACGGAGATGCAAACAAATTGCCGGTGGACCGCTCCGTCTTCGGCGCGCCGCCGGGCATGGCCTGCCCGTTGTACTTCGAGAGCATCGGCTTCGGGTCCAGCGTGTCTACGTGGGACATTCCGCCATTCATCACCAGGTAAACGATTCGCTTCGCCTTCGCCGGAAAATGCGTCGGCTTGGGCGCCAGCGGATTGGCTTCGCCGTGCAGCAACTGCGAGAACGCCAGCATGCCGAACCCGCCTGCCATACGTTCCAGGGCCTGCCGGCGCGTCCACCGCGGGTGTATTGCGCTCAGAATATTTTGCGATCTAGTCGACATAAGCAAACTCATTAGAGCTAAGCAGCACCTTCGCGTATTGGTTCCACTTGGTGGATCCGCCCTTCTTCAGGAAAGCACGTCCCAGGCTACGCTCCTGGACGCTCGGCGGCCGGTCGAAGAGTAGAAGGTAAGCTTCTTCGATTCCCTTGTCGTCACGGCGTTTGCGGATCCGCTTCGCCAAGGCGGCCGAACGCTGGGCTACGGTGTCGGAGTTCAGGAAGAAGAGCTTTTGCAGCGGAACATTGGTCACCACGCGCTGTTCGCAGGTCACAGAGGCCGCGGGCAGATCGAAGAGCGAGACTGTTTCGTCCTGTTGGAACCGGCTGGTCTTGGCGTAAATCGTCCGCCGGTGAAACTCCGCCGAAAGTACTTTTGATTCTCCGCCAACCGCCGGGTTGAGTTCTCCGGAGACCGCCAGCATGGCGTCCAGAAGAGATTCGGCTTCGAGACGGCGGCGGTTCTGACGCCAAAGGTAACGATTCTCGGGGTCAATCTTTTCATTCGCGGCATTTGATACCGAGGAGCGCTGGTAGGCGTCAGACAGCACAATCTCGCGGATCATTTCCTTCACCGAATACTTCTTTTCGACGAACCGGGCTGCCAGAAATTCGAGCAGTTCGGGGATCGCCGGGCGGTCTCCTACCCGGCCGAAGTTCGAGGGCGTGCGCACCAGTCCTTGACCGAACAGATCCAGCCAGATCCGGTTTACCGCCACTCTGGCCGCCAGAGGATGATGGGCCACCGTGCCGGCCAGTTGCATCCGGCCACTGCCCTGGTTGAATGGAATCGTCTTTCCGCCGGACAGCACCAGAGGAAACCGCCGCGGGACAACTTCGCCCAGTACTTCCGGATTGCCGCGAAGGTTGAGCTTCAGGTCCTGCGGCTCGAACTCGGCTGCGCCCTGCAGGAATGGGTATTGCGGCGGAAGAGCTTTCTTCAGGTCGTCGAATGTCTTCTTCAGCCGGTTGTATTCCGGGCGCAGGCTATCATCCATCAGTTCAGCGGTCAGTTCATTGTCGAACTTGAGCGGCGCGGTCTTGTCGCCGAAGGTGCGGTTGAAGGCAACAAAGCGGTCGCGCTGCAGCGATTTTGAAGGAATGTACGCACCTGGGTTGAAGTCTTCTTCGGATCGATAGCCGCCGGGAAGGACAATCTGGTGCAGCACCTTGGGTTGGGTTTTCTTGGCCGCTTCCACCGATTTTCGATTCTCTTCATCCAGGGCTTTCTTTTCAGCCAGAATTTCGCGCAGCAGCTTTTCAAAGGACTGGGCCTCAGCCGCGGTCTTCTGCCCTTGAAACCACTTGTTAAGGAACGGGTGGAACTCTTCCGGTTTGGCGAGATACGCCTTCCAGCGCTCCCGCACTTTGGGATTGAGGCTGGCGTCCCCGGCGTCGTTTACCGTACTCATCATGTACGCAGCGATCTGTGAGCTGAAGCCTTCCGCCAGGTGCGCGGATTGCTCTTCGAGGAATTTGTTCAGTGCCTTCTCGGCGGCGTCCACTTCTGCCTTTCGCGCCTTCCAGGAAGCGACCTCGGCTTCGCTGACAAGCGGATACTCTTTGTAAGCTGTACTCGCGAAGACACCCGCCAATGCGTAATAGTCCTTGGCCGTAAACGGATCATATTTGTGATCGTGGCAGCGCGCGCAGGCTACCGTCACGCCGAGCATGCCGCGTGTCACCATATCGACACGGTCGTGCCGCTCGTCCGCACGCGATTGCGGCGGCTGCGCGATGCCGTAATACCAGGGCCCCAAGCCCAGCAGTCCGGTGGCGGGCAGCAGCGCCGGGTCGTTCATCAAATCCCCTGCCAGTTGCGCTTCGAGGAATTTGTCGTAGGGCATGTCCTGATTCATGGCCTGCACCACCCAGTCGCGATAGCGCCACGCGTTAGCGTACGGCTGGACCGCCGTGCCGCTGAAATCGTCTTCGCCGTAGCGCGCGACGTCCAGCCAGTGGCGTCCCCATTTCTCGCCAAAGTGCGGCGAGGCGAGAAGCTGGGACACTAATCGCGGGAGCCAGTCCGCGGCGCCATCTTCGAAGGCCGCGGAGAATTCCTTCTCACCGGGCGGCAGGCCCGTCAGATCGAAGTAGACGCGCCGGATGAGGGTGCGTTTATCGGCGGCCCCGTTTGCAGGCAGAGATTTGGCTTGCTGTGCCTTGGCGACAAGCTGGTCGATGGTGTCATTCGATGTAGCGGAACGCAGCGGTTGAAAAGACCAGTGAGTCGCCGTATCATTCCAGGGCGCCCCTTCTTTGATCCATGTCTCAATGGTTCGCAATTCGTCGGCATCCAATTGGATGCCGGGCGGCATCGCCTTGACGCCGGGTTGGGTGTGTGCCACAGCTTGAAACAGCCGGCTGTCCGCGGCGTTGCCTGGAACCACGGCAGCGCCTGATTTTCCGCCCTTCAGAATACCCTGCCGGGAATCGAGCCGCAGCCCGCCAAGCGCAGTCTGCGCGTGACATGCCCAGCAGCGGGAAGCGAGGACTTTGCGGGCAGCATCTTCCGTGGAAGCCTTCGCTATAAAAGCTGTCAGAAGGATTAACAGAATAGGCTGCCAGAGCATACTGGCAGCATATCAAACACGCTATGTCAGGGCTTCGGTTTTACGTCCGGCCTGGCATCGGGAACGAAGCCGTCGCGATTCGGCATCTTCACCTGCAGAATCGACTTCTCATTCAGTTCGAAGTTCTCGGCGATTAAGCCGCTCTTGAACAGGACGAAAGCAGAAACAGCATATACGTCGTCCACCGGCAGCGTCCGTGGATTGTCGTACGGCATGGCGCGGCGCACGTAGTCTATGAGCGTAGTAGCGTAGGGCCAATAACTGCCTACGGTCTTGAGAGGCTTATCGGACTTCAGTGTTCCGACGCCGCCAGCAAGAGCAGGATATTGGCCGGTCCTCCCCTCCGCATTATCGTTGTGGCAGACCGCGCATTTTTCCTTGTAGACGGATTTACCCCTGGCGGCATCGCCCTTGCCCACCGGCAGGCCCGCTCCCGTTGGCAGAATGGTCAGATCTTTGGCCTTGATTTCCGCCTCGGTTGCCGGCCGGCCCAGGTTCTGCGCGAAACCTGCCGCGCAGAATAAGAAAAGAACTGCGCCGAGTCTATACATGGGTCACGCTGCCGTCTTCCTTCACATGCCATGTCTTGATTCCATTGCAGTGATAGGTACTCTTATAGCCCCGCACGCTGTTCAAGGCTTCCATGGTTGGCTGGACGTATCCGGTTTCATCGGTGCAGCGTGATTGCAGCACAGCCGCCTTGCCCGTCCACTGCCACGGCATGCGGAATCGCGTGACCGCCTTCGGAAGAACGGGCGACTGCAGTTCCGCGTCTGTCCAGGTCTCGCCGTTATCAGCGGTAACTTCCACCCGTTGGATTTTGCCCTTCCCCGACCAGGCCACACCCGTGACTTCATAGACACCGGGACCGTGAGCGAGCTTTTGTCCTCCCGCGGGACGAGTGATGATTGACTTCGCCTCCATCACGAACGTGAAGATCTGCGCTTTGCCGTCCGGCATCAGGTCCGTGTAGTGCGCCGTCTCATCCCTGGTCATGCCGGGTTGGTCGACCACGTGGAGGCGATGAAGCCACTTCACGTTGATATTGCCTTCCCAACCGGGCACGACCAGCCGGACAGGATAACCCTGTTCCGGACGTACCGGCTCACCGTTCTGTCCGTAGGCCACCAGGATGTCATCCAATGCTTTTTCGATGGGAATACTGCGCGCCATCAGGCAGGCGTCCGCACCTTCCGCTATCACCCATTTCGCCTCCGGCTTCAGTCCGGCGGTCTTCAGCAACGTGGAGAGCGGAACACCGGTCCATTCGCTGCAACTCAGCAATCCGGCGGCCTTCTGTGGATCGGGCTGCGGATTGCCGGCCAGTTCGCCGCCGCCGTTGCCGGAGCATTCAATGAAGTAGATCCGGGAGACGGAGGGAAAGCGGCGCAGATCGTCCATAGTGAAGACCATCGGCCGTTCCACCAGGCCATGCAGCAGGATCTCGTGCTTGGCGCTGTCAATGCTGGGCACACCGGCGTGGTGCCGCTCGAAGTGCAGGGAAGACGGAGTGATAATTCCATCCAGGTCTTGCAGAGGCGTGCGGGTGGAACTGGTCCCGGGCGTGATGGATTCCCTGACGTCGCGCGCGGCCTTCTCCAGCGGAGATCGTTCCCCGTAGGCGCGCACGCCGGCACCAATCTCGCTGGGTACCGTCTTCTTGCAGGCGCTGAGTCCGGCGAGGCCCGCGCCGAGGGCCAGGAATCGGCGCCGGTTCTGTTTGGGTGCTTTCATGGAATTGGAAGCATGGTAGCACAGGAGCTATTCGAGGGGCTTGGGCGTCTCTGCGGTGCCTGCAGGTAATTTCGGAGGGTGGATGTATTCCTGGGGCAGCGGACCTGTCAGCGTGTGAAACCAAGCCGTGATGGATTCAATATCGGAATCCTGCAGATCGATGCCGAGTTGATGCTTACCCATCAGCCGCACGGCATCCTCGACCGTTCGAACCCGGCCGTCATGGAAATAGGGTCCTGTTTTTTCCACGTTTCGCAGCGATGGAACCTTAAACATCAATCTGTCGGCCTCGGCCTTCGTCACTTCATAGCGGCCCTGGTCTGACGGCTGCGGCCAGGCAACGCTGGCTCCCAATTTCTGGAATGACGTTCCGCCAATGGCGGGCCCGTTATGGCAGGTGGTGCAACCGGCATGCCGGAAGGTCATCCAGCCGCGCATCTCCTGCTGCGTGATTGCTGCGTGATCGCCCCCGGCAAATTTGTCCCAGCGGGATGGCGTGGTCAGCTTGCGCTCAAAGACGCCAATCGCGCGCGCCATGTTATCGAATGTCACCGGGTCACTTTCTCCTGGAAATGCGGCCTGGAAGGCAGTCACATAGCCGGGAATAGATTTCAACACTCGAACCACCGAGTCGCCGGTTGGCATCGCCATTTCCACTGGATTCAAGACCGGACCCTTTGCCTGCTCCTCGACGTCGCTCGCCCGTCCGTCCCAGAACTGAACAAAGTGAGCTGCCGCATTGTAGACGGTGGGGGAGTTTCGATTGCCTTCCTGCCCACCCTGACCCGTGGAAACACGTTTCCCATCCGCACCGTAGCTTCCCAGGGGGTGACACGTGTTGCAGGAAATCTTCTGGTTTTTCGAAAGACGCGTTTCAAAATACAACATTCGCCCCAGATCGACCTTCGCGGGCGTAAACGGATTAGCCGGCGACGGAATCTCACTTGGGATCGGCTGTCCGGCCCGCATCATTCCGGGCCCGTGCTGCGCGAACACCGCCACGGCACTCAATATCGTAATTGTAATGATCCTAGTCATGTAATCTGCTCATTTCACAAGGAGATAAGCAGCACGCGCACATCCAAACAGAATGACTCTGTTTGCAGCCAATTCCCGTTGGTAGGTATGGCGCGATTGAGTGATATCCCGCTATTTAGGGCGAAAGCGCCTAGGCCGGAGCTTTCAGGTCGCTCGAAGTTCCGCCTGCTGCGGGAACATAGCACTTGGACGTGTAGTCCATCACCATGCGATCCGCGCTGAAACGCCAGCCAAGGGTTCGGATGGTGCGCTTCATGCGCTTGATCCAGCCCCGCGGAAGTCCATCGCGGTCGCGCTGATAATACAACGGTATCACTTCATCGCGCAGCGTTAGATACAGGTCGTCGCCGTCGCGTCTGTCGTGAACGTCCATGTTCGAGTGCGTGCGTCCGGTCCCGATGCAAAACCCGTTCAGACCGTCGTATGCTTCGGCCCACCAGCCGTCCAGAACTGACAAGTTCAACCCGCCGTTCAGCACCACTTTCTGTCCGCTGGTTCCGGAGGCTTCGAGAGGCCGCCGCGGATTGTTCAGCCAGACGTCGACACCCTGTATTAGGTGGCGGCCGACGTTGATGTCGTAGTCTTCCACGAAGACAAACTTGTTCGAGAATTCCCGGTCCTTCATCAACTGCGCGATCTGTTGCAGCACGCGCTTGCCGGGCTCGTCCCGAGGATGCGCTTTTCCGGCGAACACAAACTGCACGGGACGTTTCGGATCGTTGACCATGGTGGCCAGTCTTTCGATGTCTGACAGAATCAGATTCGCTCGCTTATAGGTGGCAAAGCGGCGTGCAAAGCCGATAGTCAGGGCGTCGGGACTGAGCACACGGCCCAGGCGTTGGACTTCGTTCTCTCCGCGGCGTTCCGTCTGTTCAATGGCCCGCCGTCTTACGAATTCAATCAGCCGCGATTTCAGCGAGAGATGGGTCTCCCAAAGTTCGCCGTCGTCGATATTTTCAATGCCATCCCAGATGCTGGTGTGGCCGATATGGTCATGCCAACCGGCGCCCAGGTGCCTGTCGTAAAGCCGGAACATTTGCGGAGCCAGCCAGGAAGGGACGTGGACGCCATTCGTGATGTGGCCGATCGGGACAGCCTCTTCCGATTTTCCGGGAAAAAGCCCCGTCCACATGGCGCGCGATACCTCGCCGTGAAGCGCGGAGACCGCGTTGGCACGGCGGGAAAGTTTCAATCCCAGCACGGTCATGCAAAATAACTCGTGATGATGGCCAGGGGACTCACGGCCAAGGTCCATCAGCCTGTCGTGAGACAGGCCGAGCTCGTCGCGGAGAGGCCCAAGGTGCTCTTCTATGGTGGCGCTGTCGAACCGGTCATGTCCCGCAGGAACCGGGGTATGGGTTGTGAAGACAACTTCACGGGCGACGCGAGGCACTGCCTGATCGAAATTGACCCCCTCTTCCTCCATCCGGCTGCGAATCGCCTCCAACACGGCAAACCCGCTATGCCCTTCGTTCATGTGCAGCACACCGGGCGTGATTCCCATCGCGCGCAGCGCTCGAAATCCGCCTATGCCCAGCAGCAGTTCCTGGCGGATGCGAATCCTGGAATCTCCGCCGTAGAGGCGCGAAGTCAGCTCGCGGTCCTCAGGCGCATTGCCTTCCACGTTCGAATCGAGCAGAAACAGATCGCAGCGGCCAACCTTTAAGCGCCAGACCTTGGCTCGTATGGATACGCCACGCGTGTGGATTTGGACGGTGACCGGTTTTCCGTCGGGCCCTATGGCCGCCTCCATGGGTAACTGGCTGGTATCGGTGCGCAGGTATTCTTCCTGCTGCCAGCCGTTATGATCCAACCGCTGCAGGAAATACCCTTGCCCATAGAACAAGCCGATGCCGATGAGGGGAATGTCCAGATCGGAGGCGCTCTTAATATGATCGCCGGCCAGGACGCCTAATCCGCCGGAGTACACGGGGATCGATTCGTGCAACCCGAACTCCGCCGAGAAATAGGCGACGGGCCGCGGACGTAAGACGCCGGCATTTGCCGCGCCCCAAGTTTTGTCGGCCTGGAGATATTCCTGTTGCCGCCGGTAAGCGTAGTTAATGCGGCTGTGCAGCACCAATTCCGCGGCGCGGCGTTCCATCTCCGGCAGCGAAATCTCAGAAAGTAAAGCGACTGGGTTATTGTTCAATTGGCGGAACCGGACGGGATCCAGTTCACGAAACAGGCTGACGCTGTCACTGTCCCAGCTCCACCAGAGATTTCGCGCGAGGGCCCATAGCCGTTCCTGAGCCGGAGCAATAAAGCGGTCGAGAGTGCGCGCCTCGCTGACCACGGGCGCAACCTGGGACGCGGCTTCCGTCAGCATGCGGACTTCGTCTTCGCGGAACAGGCGGGCATCCACCGTCTGCACCACCAGTACGCCCTGCAGCACCCCTCGATCGATGAGAGGCACACCCAGAAAGGACTGGTACATATCTTCGCCGGCCTCGCCAAAATACTTGAAGCGCGGGTGATTCTTTACCTGCTCGACGTTAATGGGCCGGACCTGCTCGGCTACCAGTCCCGCGAGGCCTTCGTTCAGCGCGAGACGCAGAGTGCCGATGCACTCCTTCCGCAATCCGAGAGTGGCCGCCAGAACGAGGTTGGCCCGGTCCGGCTCTAAGAGGTAAGCAGAGCAGACGTCGGTGCGGAATCGCCGCGCGATCAGCGCGACCACGTTCATCAGAGTTTCGGCCGGCTTTCCTTCCTCCGCAGCGAGGGCTCCAATTTCCTCCAGAGTTAATACATAACTTTCATCAATGGGACCTACGCCTGCGCTCATTCTGAAGACTCCCCGGCAGCTGACATCGATATATTAAATTGCTTAACCCGTTTGTGCTCAATTACAAACGGAGATTCCTCCTTGTCTAACGTCTGGGTTAGAGTGCAACGAGGCGAGTTGCGAGCACCGCTGGCGGACGATCGCCCGGAGCACAGGCGGTAGAAAAGAAAGCGATTACACAGGTAAGTGTAAGCCGATTGGCGGCGCGCTGCAATTGATTCCTTCTATGGGCTCAATCAAAAAGATTAGCTAAGAAAAATCTTCCGCGTTACCAGAACGCTGCTTGGCATCCCTTTCCCGTGTCTCGCTCCAGCGATGTGAAACTCTGAATAACCTGCTGCCCCTGGCTTTCGTCCTGTCAGAATAGGACGAGTGGCATGACTCGAGGAATCCTGATCATCGTATTGCTGCTGGCGGCGATCGCCGGGCTTGCGCAACGCGGCGGGCGGTTTCAGGAGCGCGAAGAAGACGACACACCCATGCCAGTGCGTGCCGCCGAGTTTCATTTCCTGCGCCTGGAATACACTGACCTGCCGCAGTACCACCGCAGATTCGGCTACTCGTCACGCGATGGACGGGGAAGCGGATGGTGGATGATGGACTGGCCTGCCGCCGAGAACCACTTCACAGTCGGCGTGCAGCGCTTGACCAGGATAGACACCGGCGATCCGCGCCATGTAGGGCTGACCGACGACAGGATCTTCGAGTACCCATGGATCTACGCCACGCAAACGGGATGGTGGGGCTTGACCGATGCGGAGACCAAACGGTTGCGCGAGTATCTGCTCCGCGGTGGTTTTCTGGTGGTAGATGATTTTTGGGGACCGGAGCAATGGGAAGTGTTCCGCGAGACGATGGCCCGCGTTTTTCCGGATGGTCCGATCTCGGATATCGCAGAGGGGGATTCGGTAATGCATGTTCTTTATGACATCGGGCCGAAAGACCTGACGTTCATTCCCGGCTCGCGGCACCTGCGGCGAGGTCCGGGGGGAACCGTGCGGATAGTCCAGCCTGAGGGTACAAAACCTGCCTGGCGCGCGATGTATGACGACAAGAACCGGATGGTAGTCGCCATTAACTTCAACACCGACGTGGCGGACGCCTGGGAGTTTGCCGACGTACCCTACTATCCGGCCGAAATGACGACACTGGCCTACCGCTACGGCATCAACTATGTCATCTACGCGATGACGCACTAATCCGGATCTATAGCGAGTACATCCGGCCCTTGTGCGCGCCGATCAAAATCTGCACCATGCGATGCGCAATCAGTTCATGCAGGGTCAGCAGTTCCTTATTCGATTCCACGATTGAGTTTACGTCCAGGGGATCGGCCGGGCCGCCGCCTGCCTTCAGCGCCTCCGTCGCTTCGTTGATGATGGGGTCGGCGATGACGTCGCCGGCCATCTCCCACAGCGTGATGAAGCGATCCACCGCAGTGGGGAAGCTGACCGCGAAGACGCCGTGGTTGCTGGTGGTGCGCGGCGGTTTGTAATCCAGATTGAACGGTCCGTTGTAGTTGTGGCTGCGCAGCAGCACGAGTACGTTCAACCAGTCGAGTGGGTTCACGAGGCCTACGGCGATATCGACATCGTGCTTCAGCCGGTAGCCGTCGTTGATATCGAAGTGGAACAGCTTACCGGCCACAATGGCGCGCGCAAGGGCGGCGCGCGGCGCACAGCCCCACATCAGCTCGTGAAGATACTCGGGGTTCAGGCCCACCATGTCCGGGTGTTTCAGCAGTCCCGAAGCAATGAAGGCGAGCATGGCGTCGCTGGTAGGCAAAAGAATCTCGGCCTGCGGCTCGAAAGGCTTTGCTTCCAGGCAATGCTTCAGCGTCGGCCGTCCTTTCGCCTTGGCCATGGTGATGTCCGCTTCGCAGGCGGCGTTCAGGCCGTCGGCGAACCATCGCAGTGTCTGCGTCTCTTCAATGGCGCCTTGCACGTAGTAGCCGAGAGACCCAGGCCAATAAACGGCATACTGCGCGCCGAGCTCGTGCCCGATGCCCACCGTGTTGCTCAAACGCCGCGCGGCATACTCACGCACCAGAGGCGACTCCGCGGCCGAACTGGCGGCCCACACCGGGTGGTGAAAAGTCTCCGTGGTAACCATGGAGCACTTCAGTCCATTCTTCCCGAGCGACGCCTTGATCCGCGCCACGGTGGCATCCTGGCGCTCCGTGAAGATGTCCTCAGTGGAGATAACGTCGGTATCATGCGTACACCAGTAACCGATGCCCACTTCCGCGTACTTTTCGATCACCGTTTCAAAGCTGACGGCCTGGCGCGTCGGCGCATGGAAGAGCGCGTTTCCTTCGTAGGCGGCGGCCCACTGCGGGCCGGTCAGGAAGTATTTCCGCCGGATATCGGGCGAGTACGCTCCTCCACACGCCTTCATGAGCCTTTCGACAAGAGCCTGCTGCTGGTTGATAGGAATTGGATTCATACGGTGATCTCCGAAGTGTCATCATAATGCACTTTTGCATGAGTATCGGAACATTCCTCCTGCCTCCCTTTTCGACACGCGGCTTATAATTGGGCAAAAGCGCCTTCCATGACCCGAGAAGAACTTCGACTGAAACAATCGTGCGACCGATCGGCTCACTGGAAACGCTGGGGACCCTATGTCAGCGAGCGGGCCTGGGGCACGGTCCGCGAAGACTACAGCGCGGACGGTAACGCCTGGGATTACCTGACGCACGACCAGGCGAGGTCGAAGGCGTATCGCTGGAACGAAGACGGCATCGGGGGCATCTGTGATCGCCATCAGAATATCTGCTTCGCGATCGCGCTTTGGAACGGCCAGGACCCCATCCTGAAGGAGCGCCTGTTCGGCCTCAACGGACACGAAGGCAACCACGGCGAGGATGTGAAGGAGTGCTACTACTATCTGGATAGCACGCCGACACATTCCTACATGAAGATGCTGTACAAGTATCCTCAAAAAGCATTCCCTTACTCTCAGTTGACGGCGGAAAATCACAAACGGGACCGCTCCCAGCCCGAGTATGAATTGATAGACACCGGCATCTTTGATGACAGCCGCTACTTTGACGTCACCATCGAATATGCCAAGGCTGAGCCGGACGATATTTGTATTCAGATCGTTGTGGCGAATCGCGGCCCGGAGACGGCCGATATCGACCTGCTCCCCACGATTTGGTTCCGGAACACATGGTCGTGGAAAGCCGACAGCCCGCGGCCGGCCCTGCGGCTTTCGAACACAAACACCCCGACGGTTGAGCTGAACGACCTGCACTACGGAAAGCGCTGGTTAACCTGCGACGGGTCGCCGGCATTCCTGTTCACCGAGAATGAGACGAATTACGAACGTTTGTTCCATTCTCCGAATCCCGGCCCCTACGTGAAAGATGCATTCCACGCATACCTTGTGGACCGAAATGGGGCTGCCGTGAACCCGGCACAGGAGGGGACCAAGGCGGCGGTCCACTATCATTTACAAATCGGCGCCGGAGCCAGCGCCACTGTTCGTCTGCGTCTGTCTGACCTGCTGCCGCCGGAAGGGGGCATCGGGAGCGACTTCAACGAAGTGCTGAGCGACCGCCGCGCCGATTCCGCAGAGTTCTACGAGACCCTGATTCCGCAGAATCTGTCTGCCGATGGCCGTAATGTGATGCGGCAGGCATTCGCCGGATTGCTGTGGTCGAAGCAGTTTTACCACTATGTGGTGAAGGAGTGGCTCGACGGCGATCCCGCTATGCCGGAGCCCCCCGTGCAGCGGAAGTATGGGCGCAATGACGAGTGGACCCACCTGTTCAACGCCGACGTCATTTCGATGCCGGACAAGTGGGAGTATCCGTGGTACGCCGCGTGGGATCTGGCGTTTCACTGCCTTCCACTCGCGCTGGTGGATTCCGATTTCGCCAAAGAGCAGTTGATTCTGATGCTGCGCGAATGGTACATGCATCCGAACGGCCAGCTTCCAGCCTACGAGTGGGCGTTGGGCGATGTGAACCCGCCCGTCCACGCCTGGGCTTCTTTGCGGGTTTATCGCATTGAGCGGAAACGCACCGGAAAGGGCGATCGAAATTTTCTGGAGCGCGTCTTCCTCAAGTTGATGATCAACTTCACCTGGTGGGTGAATCGCAAAGACTCGGAAGGGCGCAACATTTTTCAGGGCGGATTTCTGGGACTCGACAACGTGGGTCTGTTTGATCGCAGCAAGCCGCTGCCCACAGGCGGGCATATTGAACAAGCTGACGGGACAGGCTGGATGGCGATGTACACGCTGAACCTGCTGGCCATCGCGGTGGAACTGGCGGCGGAAGACCCCACGTATGAGGACGTCGCCAGCAAATTCTGGGAGCATTTCCTGTACATCGCGCATGCCGTGAATCACCTGGGCGCGAACGACAGCGCGATGTGGTCCCAGGAGGACAATTTTTTTTACGATGTGCTGCACACGCCCGACGGCCAGTTACACCCAATGAAGGTGCGCTCGGTTGTCGGCCTGATCCCGTTATTTGCGGTTACAACCCTGGATCCCGAGGTTCTTCAGAAGCTCAAAGGGTTTCGCCGGCGGATGGATTGGTTTCTGGAGAATCGGGAAGACCTGATCGCAAATGTCGCCTCCATGCGGGACCGCGGCCAGTGCGAGCGGCAGCTGCTTTCGATTGTAGGAAAGGAGCAGTTGCAGAACATTCTGCGCGTGGTGCTGGATGAGAACGAGTTTCTCTCGCCGTACGGACTGCGAGCGCTGTCCCGGTATCACCGGGAGCATCCCTATGTGATGCACGCAGACGGCGCTGAATACCGCGTGGACTATGAGCCCGCCGAATCGAGAACCGGACTCTTCGGCGGAAACTCGAACTGGCGGGGTCCGATTTGGTTTCCGGTGAACTACCTGTTAATTGAAGCTCTCCAGCGGTTTGACTTTTACTTCGGCCCGACTTTCCAGGTGGAATGCCCGACGGGTGCGGGCACCATGATGACACTGGGAGAAGTGGCGGCGGAACTCTCCCGGAGACTGACGCATCTGTTCGCGCGCGATGAGAACGGCAGGCGGGCGGCACATGGCACAGACTTGCGATATAGCAATGATCCGCACTGGCGGGATCTGGTGTTGTTCTACGAGTATTTCGACGGTGACACCGGCGCAGGCTTAGGGGCCAACCACCAGACGGGCTGGACAGGCCTGGTGGCGAAGATGATGCAGCAAAGTGGGGAGTAGGCGCAGCGGCTATTCCTGAACTTTCCGTCCCGCTTCCCGGCCTTTTCCCATAAGCCGGCGCACTCACCTGATAAAATCCATCCTGATGAGTGAAATCGCCTCGTACGCCCCGAGTCCGGAGTTCGTCCGGAACGCCAATGTCCAGGGAATGGACGGATATCTCGACCTGTACCGCCGCGCCGAAGCGGACCCGGAAAAATTCTGGGGGGATCTGGCCGAGTCCGAGCTGCATTGGTTTGAAAAATGGTCCCAGGTGCTCGACTGGGATTCTCCCTTCGCCAAGTGGTTCGTGGGCGGGAAGACGAATGTGTCCTTCAATTGCCTGGACCGGCACTTGACCACCGCGCGCAAGAACAAAGCAGCCATCATCTGGGAAGGCGAGCCCGGCGATCAACGCATCATCACCTACCAGGAATTACACCGCCTGGTGTGCCGGTTTGCGAATGTGCTGAAGTCGCGCGGTTATGAGACAGGCGACCGCTCCATCATCTACATGCCGATGGTGCCGGAGGCCGCGGTAGCCATGCTGGCCTGCGCGCGCCTGGGCATCACGCATAGCGTGGTATTCGGAGGCTTCTCCGCCGAGGCGCTGAAAGCCCGGATTCACGATCTGGGCGCTACCGTTGTGATCACCGCGGATGGAAGCTGGCGGCGCGGCAAGGAAGTTCGCCTCAAGGGCGCAGTAGACGAAGCTGTGCAGGATTGCCCCGGCGTTCGCGACGTGATCGTGTACAAACGCACCGGTTCGGAAATTCCGATGACCGCCGGCCGCGATTCCTGGTGGCACGACCTCGACGAAGGCGTGAGCGAAGACTGTCCCGCCGAGCATCTGGATTCCGAGCATCCTCTTTACGTTCTGTACACCTCCGGCACCACCGGCAAACCCAAGGGCATTCTGCACACCACGGCAGGCTACCTGCTGGGCTGCCACATGACGATGAAGTGGGTCTTTGACCTCAAGGAAACCGATACCTACTGGTGTACCGCCGACATCGGCTGGGTGACCGGCCACAGCTACACGGTTTACGGGCCGCTCTCGGCCGGAGCAACCACGATGATGTATGAAGGCGCGCCGGACTTCCCGCAATTCGACCGCTGGTGGCGTTTGGTGGAGAAGTATCGCGTCACTATCTTCTACACTGCTCCTACCGCGATCCGCGCTCTCATCCGGCAGGGCGACAAGTGGCCGGAGGCGCATGATTTGTCGAGTCTGCGGCTGCTTGGATCCGTCGGCGAACCAATCAACCCGACGGCCTGGGAGTGGTATTACCATGTGATCGGGAAGGACCGCTGCCCGATTGTGGATACCTGGTGGCAGACCGAAACCGGTTCCATGATGATCGCTCCAATGCCAGGGGCGGTGCCGCAGAAGCCGGGCTCGGGAACGCTGCCGATGCCGGGAGTGATCGTCGACATCGTCGATCTCGCCGGGAATCCGGTTGGCGACGACAAGGAGGGCTTCCTCATCATCAAGCGCCCCTGGCCCAGCATGATCCGGAACATTTGGGGTGATCCGGAGCGCTTCAAAGAGCAGTATTGGTCGCGCATGCCCGGCATTTACTTTACCGGGGATGCAGCGCGGCGCGATGCCGATGGTTACTACTGGATACTGGGCCGCGTGGACGACGTGATGAATGTCAGCGGGCACCGGCTGAGCACCATGGAAGTGGAATCGGCCCTGGTGCATCACCCGGCGGTCGCCGAGGCGGCGGTGGTCGGCAAGCCGCACGAAATCACCGGGCAGGCCGTGTGCTGCTTTGTGACGTTGAAGAAGGGCGATTGGGATCACGAAGCGTTGGGCAAGGAACTGCGGCAGTGGGTGGCGCATGAGATCGGCGGTTTTGCACGCCCGGAAGAGATCCGCTTCTCCGACGCGCTGCCGAAGACCCGAAGCGGCAAAATCATGCGGCGTCTGCTGCGTGAGATTGTCACCAGCAAGACAGTTTCCGGCGACGTGACTACGCTGGAAGATTTCTCTGTGGTCACCAAGCTGGCGGCGCAAACCGACGAGGACTAGCAATGAAGATTGACGCGAAGTTTCTGGTAGGTCACCTGATCTATAACCAGTGGGCCAGCGACCGGTCAGTCGAGGCTGTCCGGCCGTTGACGGTGGAGGAGCAGACGCGGTATCTCTACACCTCCCACCACGGGGTTCTGGGAACGCTGGTGCATATCTACCAGGCTGACCGCATCTGGCTCTCGCGGCTGGACGGAAGCCCGCGGCTCACGCTCGCCGATTTCAACGAAACATTCACACTGGAGACCCTGGCGCCGGCATGGGCCAAGATTCACGCGGGTTTGCAGACTTGGGCGGCCGGGCTAAGTGACGATGCCGTTACAGGGATTCTGAAGTACGTCAACATCCAGGGCCATTCTTACGAATTACCGGTCTGGCAGGTGATTCTTCACGTTGTAAACCATGCCACGTATCACCGCGGACAGATTACCACGATGCTCCGTCAATTGAATCACAAGCCGATCGTGACGGACATGTCGGCGTATTATACGAGCGGGGCCAACAAGCCCCGCTAGAGGTGAATCACGCCTTCGGAAAACAACGTGGCGCGGCCTGACATCTTCACCCGATCTCCAAGATCCTGACACAGCAGTTCCCCGCCCCGTTTGGAAACCTGGTGCGCCAGCAGGGTTTGTTTGCCCAGGAAGTCCGACCAGTAGGGGATCAGTGTGCAATGTGCGGAGCCGGTGACCGGATCTTCCGGAACGCCGGCGCCAGGAGCGAAGAATCGTGAAACGAAATCGGCGGTATGTCCGGGTGCGGTAACGATGGTGCCGAACTTCTCCAGCTTCGCCAGTTGCTCCATATTGGGCCGGAGGTCCATGACTTCTTCTTCCGATTCATACACTGCCATATACGACTTGGCTTCCCACACCTCTTGCGGCTTTAAGCCCAGAGCCTGAATCAATTCGTCCGGAACGTCGCACGGCGCGGCGGGAAGCGCAGGTAAATCCAGCGCAAACAGGTCGTCGCTCTTCGCCACGCTGAGTTCGCCGCTTCTGGTTTGAAACCGGACTTCATTTCGGGAAGGATAAAGATGATTCAGCAAAACGTACGCCGAAGCCAAAGTGGCATGCCCGCAGAGGTCCACTTCCACCTCTGGCGTAAACCAGCGCAATTGAAACTCAGTACCAGAGGGGACGAAGTACGCCGTATCCGGGAGGTTGTTCTCCGCGGCGATCGCCTGCAGCAACTCGTCGTCAAGCCAGGAGTCCAACGGAATTACAGCGGCTGGATTTCCCCCGAACAACCGGCCGGTGAACGCATCCACATGATAGAGCGGAATCTTCATCCTATCAAGTGTAGCCAAGAATCAGCGGTAAATTTTATTGGAGACGCATGCGGTGCTTCTCGCTATGCACCAGTTCGTCGAAGATTGCGAGGACTTGTTTGCGGTAACTGTAAACGCGGCGCAGATTATCGCGGAAGTTGGTCTCGTAACGCGGCGCCTTCATCCACTTTTCGATCAACGGTTTAGGAACATCAATATCGCGCCGCAGCGCGTCCACGGAATGTCCGCGGAGAAACAGGCCGTAGAACATCGCCGCTTCCCGTTGCGAAGCCAGGGGGTCGAAATCT